>JAKOWB010000077.1 GCA_029781795.1 Pseudomonadota bacterium
GGGCGCAGTCCTCGGGGTCCCTCGGGCAGTGCCGGCAACAAAGGGGAACCACTTGGCGGAGCGGGGCGAGGACCAGATGGAGAGCAAGCCGGCCGTGGCGCAGCCGCGCCTCAGCAGCGACCACCTGCTGCAGGGCGCACGCGAACTGCTGATCGAGCACCAGGGCGAGCTCTACCGCCTGCGCCTGACCGGCAAGAACAAACTGATCCTGACCAAGTAGCGACCGACCGATTCATCGCCGCGACCCAAGGGGGGCCGCGGCCCTGTCCCAGCCAGCCAGCAGCGGCCCCTTGAGCGGCCAGCGCCCGCCAGCCCCGGACCTTCAGACCCGACCACGGGCAACGCGAGGGGCCTATGCGCAAGACGACCTGGCTGTACGTGATTCCCATGCTGGCGCTGGCCGGCGCGGCGAACGCCCAGACCGTGACCATCACGCCCAGCGTGACGGTGACGGCCACCAAGAACCCCATCACCACCTTCGAGTATCCGGGCAGCGTCTCGGTGATCGACCAGGAGGAGATCGAGAGCAAGATTCCCTCCTCGCCGGACGATGTGCTGGAGGGCGTGCCGAACGTCACCTTCGCCGGCGGCCCGCGCCGCACCGGCGAGGTGCCGATCATCCGCGGCTTCGCCGGGAACGACGTGATCGTGCTGCTCGACGGCACGCGGCAGAACTTCATTTCCGGCCACGACGGGCGCTTCTACCTCGACCCCGCGCTGCTGGAGCGGGTCGAGGTGGTGCGCGGCGCCGCCTCGGCGCTCTACGGCTCGGGCGGCCTCGGCGGCGTGATCGAGTTCAAGACCAAGGACGCCGCGGACTTCCTGGAGCCGGGGCAGACCGCCGGCGCCAACGTCTTCTTCGGCTACCAGAGTGCCAACGACGAGCTGGCGCCGGGCATCACGCTCTTCGCCACGCCGATGGAGGGCCTCGACCTCATCGGCAGCTTCGTCTACCGCAACTCGGGCGACATCGAGCTGGGCGGCGGCGGCACGCTGGACGCGGACGACCAGATCCTCTCCGGCCTTGCCAAGGCCAGCTACACGGTCGGGCCGAATCGCTTCGAGCTGAGCTGGACGCGCTACGACGCCAGCGCGATCGAGCCGAACAACGCGCAGGGCGAGGGCGGCCTCGACTCCGTCGACAAGGACCTGCTGGCCGAGACCTGGGCCGCCTCCTACAGCTTCCACGAGATCGGCAACGACTGGGTGGACCTGAACGCCAAGGTCTACTACACGCGCTACCAGGCCGACGAGCAGCGCCTGGACGACAATGGCGATGGCCCGACCGGCGAGCAGCTCACCCGCGACCTCGACACGCTGGGCTTCACCATCGACAACCGCACGCGCTTCGCGCTGGGCGAGACCGGCAACCTGGTGCTGACCTATGGCGGCGAGTTCTATCGCGACAAGCAGGAGGGCAAGTCGGACTCGGGCGACCGCGAGGGCGTGCCCAACGCCAGCTCGACCTACTACGGCGCCTTCCTGCAGGCGGAGTTCAATCTCGACGCGCCGCTCGGCCTGCCGGGCCAGGTCCTGATCATCCCGGGCCTGCGCTACGACAACTTCAGCTCCGAGAGCGAGATCGCCGCGGACAACCACGACGACCAGCTCTCGCCCAAGATCGCGGTCAGCTACCTGCCGACCGAGTGGCTGATGGTCTATGGCTCCTATGGCCACGCCTTCTCGGCGCCGAACCTCAACGACCTCTATGCCACCGGGGTGCACTTCACCATTCCGCTGGGCCCGCCCTTCGGCACCATCGTCAACGCCTTCGAGCCCAATCCCGACCTGACGCCGCAGAAGACGCGCACCTGGGAAGCCGGCCTCGGCGTCGACTTCGAGGACTTCCTCTGGCGCGGCGACCACCTCTGGGGCAAGGGCGGCTACTTCCACACCAAGGCCGACGACCTGATCAGCCGCGACGTGGTGCAGCCCGCGCCCTTCGTCGACTGCTTCCCCATGCCGGCCAGCAACTGCAACGGCGTGACCACCTTCGCCAACATCAACAAGGCCAGGCTGGAAGGCTTCGAGATCGAGGCCGGCTACGAGAACGAGTTCTTCCTGGTGGAGCTGGCCTACGGCCACATCAGCGGCGAGAACAGCGAGACCGGCGAGCCGATCGGCGACCTGCAGCCCGACCAGGTGACCTTCCACGTCGCCGGCAAGCTGCCGCAGATCGACACGATCGTCGGCTGGCGCGCCACCGTGGCCGACGACTTCACCTCGACCAGCGATCCCGACGAGTACCGCGACGGCTACATCGTCAACGACATCTACGCCGTCTGGAAGCCGCAGCAGGCGTTCCTGAAGGGCCTGCAGGTCGCGGTCGGCGTCGACAACCTCTTCGACGAGGAATACGCGCGCGTCTTCACCGGCGCGAACGAGGTAGGCCGCAACTACAAGGCCTGGGTCAGCTACAGCGTCGCCTGGTGAGGAGAAGCAACATGCCCGATACCGTGACCGAGAGCCTGCGCCGCGATCCCGCCGAGGTTGCCCAGTCCTGGGCCGCCTGGAAGGAAGCCAACCCGAGAGGCCGCGCGCGCGACGCAGCCAATGCCATCGGCGTCAGCGAGGCCGAGCTGCTGGCCACCCTGGTGGGGCGGGAGGCGGTGCGCCTGCGGCCGCGCTGGAAGGCGCTGGTGGAGGCGCTGCCGGCCCTCGGCAGGGTCATGGCGCTGACCCGCAACGAGTGGTGCGTGCACGAGAAGGTCGGCCGCTACGACCAGGTGCAGATCAACGACCAGGGCGGCGTCGTGCTGGACCCCGACATCGACCTGCGCCTCTTCTTCAGCCGCTGGCATCACGCCTTCGCGCTGACCGAGGCCGGCGGACGGCAGAGCCTTCAGGTCTTCGACCGCGACGGCACGGCGGTGCACAAGGTCTACCTGAAGGACGAGGGCGGCGATGCCGCCGCCTTCGCCCGCCTGGTGGCGGAGTTCCGCCACGCCGACCAGACGCCGGGCGTGGCGGTGCAGGCCGTCGCGCCGGCCCTGCCGGAGCGGCCCGACGCGGAGATCGACCGCGCCACGCTGGAGGCGCGCTGGCGGGCGCTGCAGGACACGCACGACTTCTTCGGCCTGCTGAAGGACCTGAAGGTCGGGCGCGAGCAGGCCTTCCGCCTGGCACCGGACGATCTGGCGCGCGCGGTCGGCCGCTTCAGCCTGTCGCGCGGACTGGAGCTGGCGGCGGCCGAGGAACTGCCGGTCATGGTCTTCGTCGGTTCGCCCGGATGCATCCAGATCCATGCCGGCCCGGTGGCCGACGTGCGCCGCTTCGGACCCTGGCAGAACGTGCTGGACCGCGACTTCAACCTGCACCTGCGCGAGGACGGCATCGCCCGCGCCTGGCTGGTGCGCAAGCCGACCAGCGACGGCATCGTCACCTCGATCGAGATCTTCGACGCCGAGGGGCGGCAGATCGCCTGGATGTTCGGCAAGCGCAAGCCGGGCCAGCCCGAGGATGCGCGCTGGCCGCTGCTGGCCGAACGCGCCGTAGCGGAGGGCGACGCGCCGGCCACGGCACCGCAGGCCGTGGGCCACGCCTGATGCAGGTCCTGGTCCGCTGTCTTCTGCTGCTGGGGCTGGCAGCGCCGCTGCCGGCCCTGGCGGCGGAACGCATCGTCTCGCTCGGCGGCGCGGTGACCGAGATTCTCTACGACCTCGGCCTGGGCGAGGAGATCGTCGCGGTGGATTCCACCAGTCTCTTCCCGGCGGCGGCGCGCGAGAAGCCGGACGTCGGCTATCTGCGCCAGCTCGCCGCCGAGCCCATCGTCGCGCTGGGCCCGACTTTGGTCATCGGCACGGAGTCCGCGGGGCCGCCGGTGGTGCTCGAGCAGCTCAAGGGCGCCGGCCTCAGGGTCGTGCTGGTGCCGGACGAGTACAGCGCAGCCGGCGTGCTGCACAAGATCGCCCTCGTGTCCGGGGCAGTTGGGAAAAACGAAGAGGGCGAGGCGCTGGCGGCAGGCGTGGCGAAGCGATTCCGGACACTGGAAGAGGCGCTGGCGCCGATCTCGGCGCGGCCCTCGGTGCTCTTCCTGCTGGCCGCCGCCAAGGGTGCGCCGCTGGCGGCGGGGCAGGGCACGGCGGCCGACGCCATGATCCGGATCGCCGGCGGCAGCAACGCGGTGCAAGGCTACGCGGGCTACAAGAACCTCTCGTCCGAGGCGGCGGTCGGCCTCGATCCCTATCTGGTCGTCGTCGCCGAGCACGCGCTCGCCAGCATGGGCGGCCTCGCGGCGCTGAAGGCGCGCAGCGACCTGGGCCTGCTGCCGGCGGTGCGCGAGGGCCGCATCCTGGTGATCGACGCCAACCTGCTGCTGGGCTTCGGCCCGCGCGCCGCCGAGGGCGCCTGGGTCCTGGCGAAGCGGCTGCATCCCGTGCTGCTGGGCCAGGCGCCGTGACGGCGATGGCGGAGCGCCCGGCGCGCGGCTTCGGCACGGTGCGCCTCGGCCTCGCGCTCGGCGCCGTGCTGGCCCTGCTGCTGGTTTCGCTGCTGCTGGCGCTCGGCCTCGGCGCGCTGGCGATTCCGCCCGGCCGCATCCTCGCCATCCTCTGGGCGGCGGTGACCGGCGAGGCCGACGGCGCTACCGACAGCGCCGTGCTGCTGGCCGTGCGCCTGCCGCGTGTGGCCCTGGCGGTCGCGGTGGGTGCCGGTCTGTCAGCGGCGGGCGCCGCGCTGCAGGGCCTGTTCCGCAATCCGCTGGCCGACCCGCAGCTCATCGGCATCTCCGGCGGCGCGGCCATGGCGGCATCCGGCACCATCGTGCTGGGCGGACCGCTGCTGGCGTCCCTGCCGGCCGCGCTGGTGCCCTGGGCGCTGCCGGTCGCCGCCTTCGCCGGGGCGCTGGTCGTGACCACGCTGATCTATCTCTTCTCGCTGCGGCGCGACGGGTTGGACCTGTCGACGCTGCTGCTGGCCGGCGTGGCGCTGAACGCCATCGCCATGGCCTGCCTCGGCCTCTTCACCTATCTCAGCGACGACCAGCAGCTGCGCGACCTGAACCTCTGGATGCTGGGCAGCCTCGCCGGCGCGCCCTGGGCGCAGGTCCTGCCGGTGCTGCCGCTGATCGGCCTCGCCCTGCTCGGCATCCTGGCACTGGCGCGGCCGCTGAACGCCCTGCTGCTGGGCGAGGCCGAGGCCTTCCACCTCGGCTTCCGCATCGAGCGGGTGAAGCGGCAACTCGTGGTCTGCACCGCGCTCGCCGCCGGCGCCGCCGTGGCCCTGACCGGGATCATCGGCTTCGTCGGGCTGCTGGTGCCGCACCTGGTGCGCCTCGCCATCGGCCCGGACCACCGCGCGCTGCTGCCGGTTGCCGCCCTGCTGGGGGCGAGCCTGCTGCTGCTGGCCGACCTGCTGGCGCGACTCGTGGTCCTGCCGGCCGAGCTGCCGGTCGGCGTGGTGACGGCCTTCGCCGGCGCGCCCTTCTTCCTCTGGCTCCTGTCGCGCCGGCGCGCCACATGATGCGCGCCGAGGCCCTGACCCTGGCGCGCGGCCAGCGCGTCGTGCTGCGCGAGGTGAGCTTCGCCCTGCGGCCTGGCGAGGTGGTGGCGCTGATCGGCGCCAACGGTGCCGGCAAGTCGACCCTGATCGCCGCGCTGACCGGGGAACTGAGGCCGGAGGAGGGGCGCCTCACGCTGCAAGACCGTGCGCTGGCCGACTGGCCCGCCGCGGCGCTGGCGCGCATCCGCGCGGTGCTGCCGCAGCAGAGCCGCCTCGCCTTCGGCTTCACGGTGGAGGAGGTGGTGAGGCTCGGCCGCAGCCCGCACGCCGGGCGGCCCTCGATGCACGACGACGCCCGCGCAGTCCGCGCCGCGCTCGACGCCGCCGGCATCACGCGCTTCGCCCGCCGTGACTACTGCCGGCTCTCCGGCGGCGAGCAGCAGCGCGTGCAGCTCGCCCGCTGCCTGGCGCAGATCTGGAGCGCCGAGGCCGGCGCGGAGCGCGTGCTGCTGCTGGACGAGCCGGTGGCCAGCCTCGACCTCGCCTTCCAGCAGGCGGTGCTGCAGGCGGCGCGGCACGAAGCGGCCAAGGGCTGCGCCGTGCTGGCCTCGCTGCACGACCCCAATCTCGCCGCCGCGCACGCCGACCGCGTGCTGGCGCTTGGCGAGGGCCGGCTGCTGGCCGAGGGCACGCCGGACGCGGTGCTGACTCCCGAGCTTTTGCAGCGCCTCTATGGCCTGCCGCTGCTCCGCCTGCCGCATCCCGTCAGCGGCGTGCCGGTGCTGCTGCCGGCGTAGGCGAACCTCAGGCCCAGACGTAGACCTCGCCCTCATGGCCAGGATCATGCGCGTCGAACAGGCCGGCGCGCTGGCAGCGGGCGGCCGCGGTCAGGGCCACCAGGGCATCCAGTGCGTCGCCGCCCGCATTCTCCAGCGCACGCGCCGCCAGGGACTTCGGCAGGTCCAGCGGTGTCCGACGCCGCAGCGCCGCAAGGATGACCTTCCGCTGCGCCCGCGGGGCCTCGCCGTGCCCCTTGTAGGGGCGGTAGAGGCCAAGATGCTTCAGGGTGGAGGCCGGGCAGATCTCCGTCAAACGCGGCCGGCCGGCGCGCGGCCGCTGGAAGGGCGCGACGGTCACTGCCTGAGCGGCCACCAGCGGGGCGTAGAGCCCGGCGACCGAATGCCAGGTCTGGCGGTAGAGCCTGAGGTTCCAGGGCGCAAAGGGCGTCTTCGCCACCACGTCGGCCGGCCGGCGAAGCTCGCGCCCACCGCTGGCCAGGCGACAGGCAGCGCGGAAGTCCTCCGGCGTGGGGTGCACGGCGGCGAAGCTCGTCAGCCAAGTCTCCCAGGCATCCGGCACCACCGCGCGGGGCAGCGAGTTCGGCGCGTCGATCCCGACGATGGCGGGGCCGAGGCCGGCGACGTGCGACCGCAGCGCGGCCAAGGCTGTGTCGCGCGCGCGGCCTCCGCCGGAGAGCTCCGCCGCCGGCCGCAGCGACAGCACCTGCAGGCGACCATCCAGGTCCTCGCCCTCGGCCAGCCAGATCGCACGCCCGGCATCGGCGGCGGCGCTGAAGTCGATACCGATGAGGCGCACGTCAGTCGACGACGCGGCGATCGAGGATGGCGACGTTCCAGCGGGTGATCGTGATCCTGCCGCGGAGGCCCGCCTTGGTGGCCGGGTCGGCCTGCAGGATTGCCAGCGCCTCGTCCCGCGTCGCCACGTCGAGGATCAGCAGGCTGCCCCTGGGCGTCTTCCCCTCGTCGTCGCGCAGGCTGCCGGCGGCCAGCACCTTGTCGGCGATCGACTGCTCGTAGGTCCAGTGCGCGTCCATCACCGCGCGGTCGGCGCGGATCCTTGGCCCCTCGGCGCTGTCCTCGGTGACGATCATCCAGGCCATCAGAGCGCCTCCTCCAGCAGCGCGAGGGCCCGCCGCACCGTGGCTTCGCGGATCGCCGAGCGGTCGCCGGCAAACACTTGCCGCTCGACCCGGGGCTCGGCGCCGCGCCGCGCGACGGCCAGGTAGACCAGCCCCACCGGCTTATCCGCCGAGCCGCCGCCCGGCCCGGCGATGCCGGTGACGGCGACGGCGAGGTCCGCGCGGGCGTGGCGCAGCGCGCCCTGGACCATCGCCGCGGCGACTTCGGCGCTGACAGCGCCGACGTTGGAGATGAGCGCGCCCGGCACACCGAGCACCTCCTGCTTCGCCTCGTTCGAATAGGTGACGAAGCCGCGCTCGACCACCGCCGAGGAACCGGCGATTTCGGTCAAGGTGCCGGCGATCAGCCCGCCGGTGCAGGACTCGGCGGTGGCGATCATCACGCCCGCCGCCTTGCAGCGCTCCAGCAGCCGGGTGGCCGCCTCGGTCAGGGCAGCGGGAAGCATGGCAGTCTCCAGAGCCACCAGCCGAGCGCCGCGGCGGCCGCGCCGGCATAGAGCCCGGCCACCATGTCGTCGGCCATGATGCCGATGCCGCCGGGCAGGCGCCGGTCGCACCAGGAGGCCGGCCAGGGCTTGGTGATGTCAGCCAGGCGGAACAGCAGGAAGCCCAACGCCCAGAGGCGCCAGTCCAGTGCCAGCGGCGCCAGCGTCAGCCACTGGCCCGCCACCTCGTCGATCACCACTTCGCCTGGGTCGTCGCGGCCGAGCGTGGCGGCATGGCGCGCGCCGGCCCAGATGCCGACGAAGTAGGCGAGCATGGCGCCGGCGAGCAGCAGCGGCCAGCCACCGAAGTACGAGAGCGCGATGGCGGGCGGGATGGCACCGAGCGAGCCCCAGGTGCCGGGCGCCGGCCGCAGCTTGCCGCAGCCGAACCAGGTGGCGATGAGGCTGGCCAGTCCGCGCCCTGTCGTTCTAGGCGGCGTCATAGCCGAGCCTCGCCACCGCATCGGGGAATCGCTCGTGGAAGGCCGCAAGCAGACGCGGAGTGAAGTGTTGGCGCCACTGGCCCGGCAGGCCGTTGCGCAGGTGCGAACCGGGGTCGATCTCGCCCGGCTGCCGGCCGGTCTTGGCGGCGAAAGCATGCGGGCGCGCCAGGCGCAGGCAGCGCCGCACGTTGAAGCCAAGGAAGCCGAAGGCGCGCCGGAAGCTGCTCTCGAAATCTCCCATGAAGTCCTCATAGCGCAGTTCGAGGACGTTCGGCGCCTCATAGTCCCAGCCGAGCATGTTGTTGATCGTCATGGTCCCATTGCCCGCCAGCTCGAAGAGCAGGCCCTCCTCGGTGGGCAGCCCGCGCAGCGTCTCCTGGTAGCTGCGGCCGCCCAACGCCGGGTCCGGCGCCAGGCACCAGCTCTCCTGGCAGCGATTCAGATGATAGAAGTAGCCGGAGACCACGACGTCGCGCGGGTCTCGGCGCAGGTGGATCCCTCGCGGGGTGCCGCGATCGCATGGCCAGTTCGCCCGCGCGGTACGCCCCAGCATGTCCTGGTGGATATCGGTCGCCGGATCGATGGCGCCGCCGGTGCCGCACCGAAAGACGAGCCCGTAGCGGTTCGCCACCTCGGCGAAGACCTGCCGCATCAGCACAGTCAGCACCTTGTGGTGCGTGACGATGACCCGGAGCGGCGGCCGCGCGGCCTTGACGCGCTTCATGGCGCCGGGAGGGAGAGCGTGGCCGTCGCCTGCGCGGCAATGCCCTCGCGCCGGCCGGTGAAGCCCAGGCCCTCGGTCGTGGTGGCCTTCACCGAGACGCGGGCAAGCGGCAGGCCGCAGATCTCGGCAAGGCGGGCGCGCATGGCCTCGCGGTGCGGGCCGACCTTGGGGCGCTCGCAGATAATGGTGACGTCGAGGTGCAGCAGGCGCGCCCCGGCCGCCGCCGCCAGGTCGCAGGCATGGCGCAGGAAGAGGTGCGAGGCCGCGCCCTTCCACTTGGGATCGCTCGGCGGGAAGTGCTGCCCGATGTCGCCCTGGCCGAGGGCGCCGAGGATGGCGTCGACCAGCGCGTGGATGCCGACGTCGGCGTCGGAGTGGCCGAGCAGGCCCTGGTCGTGCGGCACCGATAGGCCGCAGAGCCACACCTGGTCACCCGGGCCGAAGCGGTGCACGTCGTAGCCGCTGCCGACGCGCACCTCGCTCTGGGCGCCGAGGCGCAGCTCGGCCTGGCGCAGGTCCTCGGGCGTGGTCACTTTCACGTTCTCCTCGTGCCCCGGCACCAGCGCGACGGCGAGGCCCGCGGCCTCCGCCACGGCGGCGTCGTCGGTCAGGGCCTGGCCGGCGGCGGCACGGTGCGCCGCCAGAATCTCGGCATAGCGGAAGCCCTGCGGCGTCTGTGCGCGGTAAAGGCCGGCGCGCGGCACCGTGGTGCCGATCAGCCCGTCCGCGCCGCGCTTCAGCGTGTCGGTCACCGGCAGGGCCGGGATGGCGCCGGGCTGGCCGTCCAGCGCGTCGATCACGCCGGCGATGACGCCGGCGGGCGGGAAGGGGCGGGCGCCGTCGTGGATCAGCACCTTGGTCGCACCGAGGCCGGCGAGACTCTCCAGTCCGTTCAGCGCCGAGTCCTGCCGCTCGCGCCCGCCGGCCACCGGCTCCAGCAGGTCGAGGCCGGCGGCGGCGCGGTCATAGAGGTCGCGGTCGTCGGGATGGATCACGGCGCGCACGCCATCGACCCGCGGATGGCGGGCAAAGGCCGCCAGCGTCCAGGCCAGGATCGGCCGGCCGGCGAGCAGCTGGTACTGCTTCGGCAAGGCCCCGCCGAAGCGCTGGCCGCGCCCGGCGGCGACGATAAGGGCGATGGTCGACATGCGGCGGGCAGTAGCGCGGAGCGGGGCCGCTCCGTCAAGGGGGCCACTGCCGGGCGCGCGGACAGCGTGCTAGCACCTTCGCCATGGCCGGCACCCGAGTCCTCGCCTGGATCGACCGTCGCGGCGGCACGCTGGCGCGCTGGCTGCTGGCACGGCCGGCGCGCGGCTTCGCCTGGCTGGTCGGTCTGCACCTCGGCCTCTGGTGGCTCGTACTGGTGGCCTCGCAGCTCACCCTGCCGCTGGACGTGATGGAGATCTACGTCTGGTCGCAGCACCCCGGCTGGGCGACGCACAAGCAGGCGCCGCTGGTGGTCTGGCTCTTCTGGCTCTTCGACCGCGGCGGCTTCCACTGGCAGCCCATCGCGCAGCTTCAGGCGCCCCTCGCCTGGGCGGTCATGGCCTGGGGCGTCTGGCGCCTGGCGCTCAAGCTCACTACGCCGGGCCGCGCGCTGCTGTCGGTGCTGCTGCTGGAAGCGGTCGGCCACCTGACCTTCGCGGCCTCCATGTTCAACCACAATCCGGCGCAGTTGCCCTTCTGGGCGCTGACGCCGCTCTGCCTCTGGCTGGCGCTGAGCGAGGGACGGCTGCGCTGGTGGGCGCTGACCGGCCTGTTCGGGGCACTGGGCCTGCTGGCCAAGTACTTCTTCCTGTTCCTGCTGGGCGCCCTCGGCCTCTACCTGCTGCTGGAGCCGGCGGCGCGGCGCTGCTGGCGCCGGCCGGGACCCTATCTTGCGATCCTGGTCGCGGCGCTGCTGCTGACGCCGCACCTCCTCTCGGTGGCGCGCGACTACGACTGGCAGCCCTTCGGCTATGCCCTCGATCGCGCCGAGGATGCGCGGCGCTGGAGCGACCACCTGCTGGCGCCGCTGTCGTGGCTGCTGGCGCAGGTCACGGGCGTCCTCGGCGGACTGCTGGCCCTGGCGCTGCTGTGGTGGCGCAGGTCAGGCGCCGCGGCCCTGGCGCCGGCGCGGCTGGAGCTTCGCGCCGAGCGCTTCGTCTGGACCCTGGCGCTGGGACCGCTGCTGCTCTGCCTGCTGGCCTCGGCCGCCACCGGGTCGCGTTTCGTCGACCTCTGGGGGATCCCGCTCTGGACCTTCCTCGGCCTGGCCGGCGTGACGCTGCCGCACCGGGCGGCCGGCCTGACGGGCCTGGCGCGCAGCCTGGCGCTGACCGTCACGCTGGGTGTCGGCGCGCTGCTGCTGCATCTCGGCTGGCTGCTTTCGCCACTGGTGCTGAAGGACCCCCCGCGCGAGCTGTTCAATGGCCCGGCGCTGGCCGAGGCCGCGGCGGCCGAATGGCAGGGCCGGGTGGGCGAGGGCGCACCGGGCTACCTGCTGGGCAGCTTCTGGCTAGCCGGCAACATCGCCTACTACGGCGACTGGCACGACCAGAGCGACGTCTTCGTCAATGCCTTCCGGCCGAACGCCCCCTGGATGGACTACGAGCGTCTGCGGACAACCGGCGCCCTGGCGGTCTGGCGCGTCGGCGGGGAAGGCGAGAGCCAACCGCCCTGGCTGGGCAAGCTGGTGCGCCAGCAGAAGCTGCCGCAACCGCTCCTCGGTCAGCCCGTGGCGCTGCCGTGGCGCCTCTGGGGCTTCGGGCCGGCGCCGGTGACCGTGCGCTTCGCCGTCATTCCGCCCGCCACGCCATGACCAGCCTGGCCGCGCGCCTGATGGAGCGGCCGGGGCGTAGCGCCGGCTGGTTCATCCTGCTGCACGCCGCGCTCTGGTGGCTGGTGCCGCACCTGACGCAGGCCAACCTGCCGCTCGATGTGGTGGAGGAGATCGCCTGGGCGCGCGATCCGCAGTGGGTCTATCACAAACACCCGCCGCTGCCGGCCTGGCTGCTGGCTGGCGCCGACTGGCTCTCCGGCGGCAGCGCGGCGGTGATCCAGCTCCTCTCGCCGCTGGCCCTGGCCGCGGCCTTCTGGGCCATGTGGCGCCTCGGCTGCCGGCTGCTGGCACCGGCGCCGTCGCTGGTGGCGCTGCTGCTGCTCGAGGGCGTGACCTTCTTCTCGTTCCAGGCGGCCGAGTTCAACCACAACATCGTGCAGGTGCCGCTCTGGGCCCTGGCCGCGCTGGCGCTGTGGAACGGCCTGACCCGCGACCGCCTCGCCGACTGGGCACTGCTCGGGCTCTGGGCGGCGCTGGCGCTCTATGGCAAGTACTTCGCCGGCTTCCTGCTGCTGGCGCTGCTGCTTTTCCTGCTGCTCGAACCAACAGTACGGCGCTGCTGGCGACGGCCAGGACCCTACCTCGCCGCCGCCGTCGCCCTGCTGCTGCTGCTGCCGCATCTGCTGGCGCTGTGGCGCCTGGACTTCCTGCCGCTGCGCTATGCCATGGAGCGCACCACGCCGGCCGAGGGCCTGTGGCAGCGTCTCTGGTTCCCCCTCGACTTCGCCCTGGCACAGGTGCTGGGCGTCGCCGGCACCCTGGCAGCGGCCTGGCTGCTGCCGCGCGGCGAGCCACCGCTGCTGCCGGCCGAGACGCCGCCGCCACTGGCGCGGCGCTACCTCCTCTGGCTGGCCGTCGCGCCCTGCGGCCTGGTGCTGCTGGCCTCGCTGCTGCTCGGCGCCGGCTTCCGGCCGCTCTGGGGCATGCCGCTGTGGATCTTCCTGCCGCTCGGCCTGCTGGCGCTCTGGCCACGCTCCGTCACGGCGCCAGGACTGGTTCGCGCGCTCGCCCTCGTCGGCGCGGTCGGGCTCGGCGGCGCCGCCTTCTATCTCGGATACCTGGTCTACCCGGCACTGACCGGCCGCGTGGCCCGCGTCGACTATCCCGGACCGCAGCTTGCCGAGGCGGCCGTCGCCACCTGGCAGAAGGAGACGGGCGGCGCGCCCCTGGATTTTGTCGCCGGCCCGGTGTGGGAGGCCGGAAACGTCGCCTTCTACGGCAGCCGGACGGCCCTCGTGGTGATCGATGGTGTCTTGGCGCGCAGCTACTGGATCGATCCCGAGACGCTGCGCCGCGCCGGAGTCCTCCTGGTCTGGCCGGAAGGGCAGGATCCGACGGGCTGGCTGATCCCGCTGCGCGCCGCCGCCGGGCTTGCAGGACCACGGGGCGAGCGGACGGTCACACTCGATTGGCAGCGTGGCGGGGCGGCCGTGCCGCCGCTCGTCATCCATCTCGCCGTCATCCCGCCGGCCGGCGTAGCGGGCGCCGACTAGCGGCCAGGAGAGTGGGGGGCTATAAGCCGCGCATGGCTGACCCCACCTTGATCCTGAGCGTCACCGGGCTGATGGCCCAGGTGCCGGCGACGCTGGTCGCCTGGCGCCATCCGGCAGCCCGCGCCGGGCTGCTGTTCTGGGCGACGCTGGCGGTGGCCATCGCAGGGAGCGGTGCCGTGCTCTCGGTCAAGCTGGGGCAGGGCTGGAACGGCGGCTTCGCCGTGGCGCTCTGGCTCTCGGTGGCGGTGACGCTGCTGTTGCACGCGCTTCTCTGCCTGTTGAGCAGGGCGGCGGTGCGCCTGACGCCGCTGTTGCTGCCCTACCTCCTGCTGCTCGCCGTGCTGGCCGTGGTCTGGGACGCCAGCGCCGCGGAGGTGCCGGTCGCGCCGCCCACCTGGGCGTGGTTCTGGCTGCACATCCTGGCCGGCCTCGTGACCTATGCCCTGGCGACCGAGGCGGCCGTCGCGGGCCTCGGCGTGCTGCTGCAGGAACTGGCGTTGAAGCGGCGCCAATCCGGCGGGCTGGCCGCGCACCTGCCCACGGTGGCCGACGGTGAGCGGCTGGAGTTTCGCTTGCTGGCCTGGGCTTTCGGCATCCTGGGCGCCGGCATCGCCACCGGCATGGCGCTTGAGTGGGGCGAGACCGGCCGCCTGCTGATCGGCGACCATAAGACCCTGTTGTCGCTGGCTGCCTTCGGGGTCATCGGGCTGGTGCTGCTGCTGGCGGCGCAGCGCGGCCTGCGCGGCCGGCGGGCAGCCCGCGTGGTGCTGGCCGCCTGGCTGCTGCTGACCCTGGCCTACACTGGGGTCAAGTTCGTCACGGACATCCTGCTCGTTTGAAATCCTCATACCTAATGCAATGGACGGGGCAGGAGCCTTGTCCTAAATTGCTTAGGCTTTAAGCAATTTGTGAGTATGCCTGTTCAATGGGCATTTCAATCGGACCCGTGACTCTGGAGAGCCCGGTGGTGCTGGCACCGCTGTCGGGCATCACCGACGCGCCCTTCCGCCGGATCGCCCGGCGCGAAGGCGCCGCCCTTGTCGTGTCCGAAATGATCGCCAGCCATGCCGTGCTGCAGGCGACGCGCCGGCAGCTCAAGGAACGGCGCAAGATGCTGGCCGACCATGTCGCCGAGGCGCCGGTGGCGATCCAGCTCGCCGGCTGCGATCCATCGCTGATGGCCGAGGCCGCGCGTGTCGCCGAAGGCGCCGGGGCGCGCCTCATCGATATCAACTTCGGCTGCCCGGCAAAGAAGGTGGTGAACCAGTACGCCGGCTCGGCGCTGATGGCCGACGAGGTGACGGCAGGGCGCATTATGGCGGCCACGGTGGCCGCCGTGTCGGTGCCGGTGACGGTGAAGATGCGCCTCGGCTGGCGGCGCGACCAGCGCAATGCGCCGGCCATCGCCCGCATCGCCGAGGAGAGTGGCATTGCCATGGTTACGGTGCACGGCCGCACCCGCGACCAGGGCTATGGTGGCAGCGCCGACTGGGCCGGCATCCGCACGGTGCGCGAAGCGACGGGCCTGCCGCTGCTGGTCAATGGCGACATCACCTCGATCGAGAGCGCCCGGCGCGCCCTGGCCGAGAGCGGCGCCGACGGCGTCATGGTCGGACGCGGCGCCTGCGGGCGCCCCTGGTTCCTGGCAGAGCTGGCCGCAGCCCTGACCGGGCACCCCCTGCCGCCGGCCCCGAGCGCCGAGCGGCGCTGCGCCATCGCCACCGAGCACTACGAGGGCCTGCTGCTGCACTACGGCCGCGACCTCGCCAAGACGCTCGCCCGCAAGCACCTCGCCTGGTACCTGCAGCACCTGCAGGGCGGCGATGCCTGGCGCCAGACCCTCCTGCGCGAAGAGAACCCGGAGCGCGTGCTGGCACTGCTGCCCCGCGTCTTCGGCCTGGACGCCCTGCCGGAGGCAGCCTGATGGGCGCCAAGCCGCGCGCGCGCCTCAGGGCCGTCCCGGTCCTCGATTCCTCGGCCATTCTGGCAGCCCTGCCGGCGCCGATCTTCGTGGTCGACCAGGACGACTGCTTCACCTATCTGAACCTCGCAGCCGAGCATTTCTTCGGCGGCTCTTCCGCCAGCCTGGCCGGCCGTTCGCTGCTCGACCTGCTGCCTTCCGACAGCCCGCTCTTCGCCCTGCTGCAGCAGGTGCGCCAGCGTGGCCACAGTGTCTCGGAGTTCGGCGTGACGCTGGAGGGCATGCGCTTCGGCAGCCACTTCGTATCGCTCGACCTGGCGCCGCTGCAGGAGAGCATGGGCGGCGTCGTCATCGCCGTGCAGGAGCGCTCGATCGCCCGCAAGATCGACCGCCAGCTCACCCACCGCAATGCCGCCCGCTCGGTCACCGCGATGGCGGCCATGCTGGCACACGAGGTGAAGAACCCGCTGTCGGGCATCCGTGGCGCCGCCCAGCTGCTGGAATCCGGTGTGCCGGCCCAGGACCGGGAACTGACCAAGCTGATCTGCGACGAAGCCGACCGGATCGTCGCCCTGGTCGACCGCATGGAAATGTTCGCCGACGGCCGACCGCTGCAGCGCCAGCCGGTGAACATCCACGAGGTTCTGGAGCATGTGCGGCGCCTGACGCTGGCTGGCTTTTCCAAGAAGATCCGCGTGCTGGAGCGTTATGACCCCTCGCTGCCGCCGGTGCTGGGCAACCGCAATTTGCTGGTCCAGGCGCTGCTGAACCTGTTGAAGAACGCGGCCGAGGCCGTGCCGGCGGTGGGTGGCGAGATCGTGCTCACCACGCGCTACCAGCAGGGCGTGCGGCTGGCGGTGCTGGGCAGCAACGCGCGCATCGACCTGCCGCTGATGATTTCCATCCAGGACAACGGGCCCGGCATTCCCGAGGACCTGCGCACGCACCTCTTCGACCCCTTCGTCACCACCAAGCCGAACGGCAAGGGCCTGGGCCTGGCGCTGGTCGCCAAGATCGTCGGCGACCACGGCGGGGTGATCGAGTTCGACAGCGAGCCGGGCCGCACCGTCTTCCGCCTGCTGCTGCCGATGGCACACGAGCCGCTGCCGGAACCAATGGAGAGCGCCTGATCCATGGCCCAGATCCTCGTCGCCGACGATGACCGCGCCATCCGCACCGTGCTGTCCCAGGCCCTGGCGCGCGAAGGCCATGCCGTGCGCGCCACCGGCACCGCGGCGCAGCTCTGGCAGTGGGTGGAGGACGGGCAGGGCGATCTGGTCATCACCGACGTGGTGATGCCCGACGGCTCCGGTCTCGACCTGCTGCCGCGCATCCGCAAGCAGCGCCCCGGCCTGCGCATCATCGTGATGAGCGCGCAGAACACCCTGCTCACGGCGGTGAAGGCGACCGAGCGGGGCGCCTTCGACTACCTGCCCAAGCCCTTCGACCTGCGCGAGCTGGTCTCGCTGGTGAACCGGGCGCTCTCCACGCCGCCGGACGGCGCCGGCCAGCCGCCGGCGGCCGAGGACGAAGCGCTGCCGCTGATCGGCCGCTCGCCGGCGATGCAGGAGATCTATCGTGTCCTGGCGCGCCTCATGGGCACCGACCTCACGGTGATGATCTATGGCGAGTCCGGCACCGGCAAGGAGCTGGTGGCCCGCGCGCTGCACAACTACGGCAAGCGCCGCAACGGGCCCTTCGTGCCGGTCAACATGGCGGCAATCCCGCGCGAACTGATCGAGAGCGAGCTCTTCGGCCACGAGAAGGGCGCTTTCACCGGCGCCACCGCGCGCTTCGAGGGCCGCTTCGAGCAGGCGGCCGGCGGCACGCTTTTCCTCGACGAGATCGGCGACATGCCGCTGGAGGCCCAGACCCGCCTGCTGCGCGTGCTGCAGGACGGCACCTACACTACGGTCGGTGGGCGCACGCCGCTTGAGGCCGATGTCCGCATCGTCGCCGCCACGCACCGCGACCTGCGCCAGATGGTGCGCCAGGGGCTGTTCCGCGAGGACCTGTTCTATCGCCTGAACGTAGTGCCGATCCGCCTGCCGCCGCTGCGCGAGCGCAGCGAGGACATCCCCGAGCTGGCGCGCCACTTCCTGAAGCTCTGCCAGTCCCAGGGCCTGCCGGTGAAGCGCCTCTCGACCGAGGCGCTGGAGCGCCTGAAGCTTTACCGCTGGCCCGGCAACGTGCGCGAGCTCGAGAACCTGGTGCGCCGCCTCTCGGCGCTCTACAGCCAGGAGTCCCTCGGCGTCGACGTGGTCGAGGCCGAACTGGCCGAGGCCCCGGCCGAGCCCTCCAGCGCGCCGGCCGGGGAGTCCCTCTCGGCCGCCATCGAGCGGCACCTGAGGGACTACTTCGGAGCGCATGAATCGGGGCTGCCGGCGGCCGGCCTCTACGACCGGGTGCTGCGCGAGCTGGAGCGGCCGCTGATCGAGGTCAGCCTGGCCGCGACACGGGGAAACCAGCTCAAGGCCGCGCACCTGCTGGGGCTCAATCGCAATACGCTGCGCAAGAAAATCAAAGAGCTAGACATCCAGGTCGCGAAGCCAGTTAAATAGCTGTGGCGATTCTGCAACAGGTATTGAGGCAAATCGGCCGCATGGACCTGTCCGGCCAGGCCGCCCTTCCAGCGCCATCCGTTCCACCGCCGCGCAGCTGGCTGCAGCGCTGCGTGGACTGGTCGCGTCGCGTGCGCCTGGAACGCAAGCTGACCATCTTCCTGCTGGTCGCCGCGGTGGGCTGCGGCATTACCACCTTTGCCGCCACCACCGGTCACTTGCCGGGCAACACCAGCAGCGGCACGCTCTTCGTCCTGCTGCTGGCGGACCTGATCCTGCTGCTGGCGCTCTGCGGCATCGTCGCCCGGCGCCTGGTGCTGATCTGGCTGGAGCGGCGGCGAGGCCTGGCGGGCGCCCGACTGCATGCGCGATTGGTCGGACTCTTCAGTCTGGTGGCGGTGGCTCCGGCCATTATCGTGGCGGTCTTCTCCGCCATTCTTTTCGATTTCGGCCTCCGGGTCTGGTTTTCCGACCGCGTCTCCACCGTCGTCCGCAACTCCCTGAACGTCGCCGAGCTCTACCTGGAGGAGCACCAGCAGACGATCTCGGGCGAGGCGCTGGCGATGGCGCGACAGATCAATTCGCTGGGCCCGACCTCGCTGATCGATCCGGCGACGCTGCAGCAGATCCTGGCGCAGCAGGTGGCGGGGCGGGCGCTGGCCGAGGCGGTGATCTTCGACCGCAGCCGCACCGAGTTGGCGCGCGGCGGCTATTCCATCTGGGCCGAGTTCGACGCGCGGACGGCGCAGGACTGGATGCTGGACCAGGCCAACGCCGGCGAAGTGGTGCTGCTGCCGCAGCAGGAGGAAGCGCGCATCGGCGCGCTGGTGCGCCTGGATGCCGCCGATACCTTCCTCTACATCGCCCGGCTGGTCGACCCGACGATCCTGGGCCAACTCGACCAGTCGCGCGACGCCGTGCGGCTCTACGAGGAGCTGGAGGGCCAGCGCTACGACCTGCAGATCACCTTCGCCCTGGTCTTCCTGGTGGTGGCGGCGCTGCTGCTGCTGGTCGCCGTCTGGGTCGGCCTGGTCTTCGCCAACGGCCTGACCCGGCCGATCGGCAACCTCATTTCCGCCGCCGAGCGGGTGGCGAAGGGCGACCTCGCGGCCCGCGTGCCGGTGCAGCGCTCGGGCGACGAGATCGCCACGCTGTCCCAGGCCTTCAACAACATGACCGGCGAGCTGTCGCGGCAGCAGAACCAACTGATCGAAGCCAACCGAACCGTCGAGGAACGCCGCCGCTTCATCGAGGCGGTACTGGGCGGCGTGACCTCGGGCGTCGTCGGCCTGGACCCGAACGGCCAGGTGACGCTGGTGAACCGCGCCGCGCAGGATCTGCTGGGCGCCAGCAGCGAGGAGCTCCGCGGCCGTCCGCTGGTCGAGGTAGTGGGCGAGGCCGAGGTGCTGATCCGCGCCGCCCGGCTGCGCCCGGGCCGGCCCGCCGACCGGCAGATCACCGTGGCACGGGCTGACGGGCAGCAGCGCACGGTCTTCGCCCGCATCGTGGCGCAGTCCGACGGCGGCACGCTGGGCGGCCTGGTCTGCACCTTCGACGACATCACCGAGCTGCTCTCGGCGCAGCGCAAGGCCGCCTGGGCCGACATCGCCCGGCGCATCGCGCATGAGATCAAGAACCCGCTGACCCCGATCCAGCTCTCGGCCGAACGGCTGAAGCGCAAGTACCTGAAGCAGATCGTCGACGATCCCGAGACCTTTGCCATCTGCACCGACACCATCGTGCGCCAGGTCGGCGACATCGGCCGCATGGTGGACGAGTTCTCCAGCTTCGCCCGTATGCCGGCCCCCGTGATGAGCGACCAGAACCTGCGCGAGTTGATCCAGCAGGCCATCTTCCTGCAGCAGAGCGCGCACCCCGGCACCAGCTTCCGCGCCGACCTGCCGCCGGGGCCACTGGTGCTCACCTGCGACGCGCAGCAGGTCGGCCGCGCGCTGACCAATCTGTTGCAGAACGCCTCGGACGCGATCGAAGGGCGCGTGGCGCTGGACGGCGGCACGCTGCCGGCCGGCCAGGTGGAGGTCAGGGTCTACCGAGAGGGGCGCTCACTGGTGGTCGAGGTGGCGGACAATGGCCGCGGCCTGCCCAAGGCCGAGCGCCACCGCCTGACGGAGCCCTATGTCACGACGCGCCCGCGCGGCACCGGCCTGGGGCTGGCGATCGTCAAGAAGATCATGGAAGAGCACGGCGGCGAGGTCACCCTTGACGACCGCGAAGGGGGAGGGGCAAGAGTGCGCTTGCTCTTCCCCGGCAGCCGCCTTCGCTCCCCCGATCGCACGCTGGTGCACGAAGCGGCTGACCAGGAGCAGGTGTAGATGGCGCAGGACATCCTGATCGTCGACGACGAGGCGGACATCCGCCTTCTGCTGACCGGCATCCTTGCGGACGAAGGCTATGCCACGCGCGAGGCGGCCGATGCCGACCAGGCGCTGGAAGCCATGGCGACACGGCGCCCGCATCTGGTGGTTCTTGATATCTGGCTGCAGAACTCACGCCTCGACGGCCTCGAACTGCTGAAGGTCGTCAATCGCGAGTACCCGGGCGTGCCGGTAGTAATGATCTCGGGCCACGGCACGATCGAGATGGCGGTGCAGGCGATCAAGGACGGCGCCTACGACTTCATCGAGAAGCCCTTCAAGGCCGACCGCCTGCTGCTCTGCGTCGATCGCGCCATCGAGGCTGCGCGCCTGCGGATGGAGAACGAGGAGCTGCGCCTCCGGGCCGGCAATCAGGCCGACCTGGTGGGGCATTCCAGCGCCATCTCGGCCGTGCGCCAGGCGATCCAGCGCGTCGCGCCGACCGGCAGCCGGGTGCTGATCACCGGCCCGGCCGGCGCCGGCAAGGAAGTCGCGGCCCGCCTGCTGCATCAGCTCTCGCGACGCCAGCGCGGCCCCTTCGTGGCGCTGAACTGCGCCGCCATGCAGCCGGACCGGCTGGAGATCGAGCTCTTCGGCACCGAGAGCGAAAGCAACGGCTCGGGCGCGCACAAGATCGGCACCTTCGAGCGCGCGCACGGCGGCACGCTGCTGCTGGACGAGGTCGCCGACATGCCGCTGGAGACGCAGGGGCGCATCGTGCGCGTGCTGCAGGACCAGACCTTCGAGCGCGTCGGCGGCAAGCGCCGGGTGGAGGTCGACGTACGGGTCATCGCCTCGACCAACCGGGACCTCACGCGGCTGATCCAGGAGGGCCGCTTCCGCGAGGACCTGTTCTACCGCCTGAACGTCGTGCCGCTGCGCATTCCGCCGCTGCGCGAACGGCGCGAGGACATCCCGCAGCTCGTCGACTTCCTGATGGCGCGCGCGGCGGAGACCGCCGGCCTGCCGGCGCGGCGCTTCTCGGCCGACGCCATGACCGCGCTGCAGGCCTATGACTGGCCGGGCAACGTGCGCCAGCTGCGCAACGTCATCGACTGGGTGCTGATCATGGCGCCGGGCACCGCTGGCGACACCGTCAGCGCCGAGCAGCTTCCGCCCGAGCTGGGTTCCATCGCGCCGACCGCCCTCAAGGGCGACGGTTCCTCCGACCTCATGGCCCTGCCGCTGCGCGAGGCGCGCGAGGTCTTCGAGCGGCAGTACCTCGAGGCGCAGTTGCTGCGCTTCGGTTCCAACATCTCCCGCACCGCGAGCTTCGTCGGCATGGAGCGCTCGGCGCTGCACCGCAAGCTCAGGATGCTCGGCATCTCCTCGGATCGCTAGGTGGGGACCGCTCGGCGATGAAGGTCATCATCTGCGGCGCCGGCCAGGTCGGCTTCAATATCGCGCGCTACCTGGCGGCCGAGGACAACGACATCACCATCATCGACATGTCGGCCGAGATCATCCAGAAGGCGACCGACACGCTGGACGTGCAGGGCATCGTCGGCCACGCCGCCTATCCCGACGTGCTGTCGCGCGCCGGCGCCAAGAAGGCCGACATGCTGATCGCCGTCACCCAGACGGACGAGGTCAACATGGTGGCCTGCCAGGTCGCGGCCTCGCTGTTCGACGTGCCGACCAAGGTGGCGCGGGTGCGCAACCAGAGCTACCTGGACCCGCTGTGGAGCGACCTCTACAGCAGCGGCAACCTGCCGATCGACGTCATCATCTCGCCCGAGATCGAGGTGGCGCAGGCGGTCGCCCGCCGCCTCGCCGTGCCAGGCGCTTTCGACGCCGTCGCCATGGCCGGTGGCCTCGTCACGCTGCTCGGCGTGCGCTGCACCGCCGACACGCCGATCCTCAACACGCCGCTGTGGCAGCTCACCGAGCTCTTCCCCGATCTCTCGCTGACCATCGTCGGCATCTGGCGGCAGAACACTGGCATCGTGCCCGCTTCGGACGAGCGCCTCTACGAGGGCGACGACGTCTACGCCCTGGTCGACAGCAGCCACATGGCGCGCGCCATGGCCGCCTTCGGCCACGAGGAGCGCGAGGCGCGCCGCGTGGTGGTGCTGGGCGGCGGCAACATCGGCCTCTATCTCGCCAAGACGGTGGAGAAGAACTCGCCGCACGTGGCGCTGAAGATCGTCGAGATGAACAAGGACCGCGCCGCCTTCGTGGCGCAGAACCTCGAGCGCTCGGTGGTCATCAACGGCTCCGCCCTCGACCAGGAGATCCTGGAGGAGGTGATGGTCGAGACGGCGGAAACCGTTGTCGCGGTGACCGACGACGACGAGACCAACATCCTGGCCTCGCTGCTGGCCAAGCGGCAGGGCTGCCAGCGCGCCGTCACGCTGATCAACAAGACCACCTATGGCCCGCTGATCGGCACGCTGGGCATCGACGCCGTGGTCAGCCCGCGCGCCATCACCGTGTCGAAGATCCTGCAGCACGTGCGCCGCGGCCGCATCCGCTCGGTCCATTCGATCTCGGAAGGCTTCGGCGAGGTGATCGAGGCCGAGGCGCTGGAGACCTCGAGCCTGGTCGGCGTGCCGATCCGCGATGCCAAGCTGCCGGACGACGTGCACATCGGCGCGCTGGTCCGCGGCAACCAGGTGATCATGCCGCGCGGCGACACGGTGATCCGCGCCGGCGACCTGGTGATCATTTTCGCCGCCACCGGCGCGGTGAAGAAGATCGAGAAGCTCTTCGCCGTCAAACTGGAGTTCTTCTGATGCCGCGTCTGGCCTATGTGAACGGTCGCTTCCTGCCCCATCGCGGCGCCCAGGTACACATCGAGGATCGCGGCTACCAGTTCGCCGACGGCGTCTACGAGGTGGTGCCGGTGGCGCACGGCCGCCTGGTGGACGAGGAGCTGCACCTCGACCGCCTGGAGCGCTCGCTGCGGGAACTGCGTATCCCCATGCCGATGAAGCGCGAGGCGTTGAAGCTGGTGTCGCACGAGCTGGCGCGGCGCAACGGGCTGACCTACGGCTTCGTCTACATGCAGGTGACGCGGGGCGTTGCGCCGCGCGACCACAAGTTCCCCAAGAGCGTCCGCCCGGCGCTGGTGATGACCACGCGGCAGATGAAGCCGGCGGGCGAGAAGACCCTGGCCGAAGGCATCCGGGTGATCACCGTGCCGGACATCCGCTGGAAGCGGCGCGACATCAAGTCGACCTCGCTGCTGCCCAACTGCCTTGCCAAGCAGCAGGCCTACGAGGCCGGCGCCGCCGAGGCCTGGCTGGTCGACGACGACGGCACCGTCACCGAGGGCAGCTCGACCAACGCCTGGATCGTCACCAGGGACGGCCGGATCGTTACCCGCAAGGCGACGCAGGACATCCTGAACGGCATCACCCGGCAGGTGCTGGTCAAGGTGGCGGAGGAGGAGGGGCTGACCCTGGAGGAGCGTCCCTTCACCGTCGCCGAGGCCTATGACGCCAAGGAGGCCTTCCTCACCTCTTCGACCAACTTCGTCATGCCGATTACCCGCATCGACGAGCGATCGGTCGGCAATGGCCATCCGGGAGAGATCACCGGCAAGCTGAGGCGCGCCTACATCGCCACCTTCGCGCCGGACGGCGGGGTGCGCTGATGGCCGGCCTGCCGCGGCCCCGCGCCATCCTGTTCGACTGGGACAACACGCTGGTCGACACCTGGACCGTGATCCACGCCGCCCTGGTGCCGACCTTCGAGGCCATGGGCCTCGCGCCCTGGACGCTGGAGGAGTGCCGCCAGCGGGTCCGCGGCTCGGCCCGCGACGAGTTTCCCAAGCTCTTCGGCGAGCGCACGGCGGAGGCGACGAAGCTCTTCTACGAGCACTTCGAGGCGACGCACCTGGACCTGCTGCGCGAACTGCCGGATGCCGGCGCGCTTCTTGCCGGGCTGGCCGGGCAGGGCCTCTACCTCGGTGTCGTCTCCAACAAGCGCGGCACGACGCTGCGCAAGGAAGCGGCGCACATCGGCTGGGACGGGCACTTCCGCCGCCTGGTGGGCGCCACCGACGCCGCGCGCGACAAGCCGGCGCCGGACCCGGTGATCCTGGCGCTGTCGGAGCAGGGTGGCGGCGTGCCGGACGGAGCGGTCTGGTTCGTCGGCGACACCGACATCGACATGCTCTGCGCGGTGAACGCCGGCTGCACGCCCGTCCTGCTGCGCCCCGATGCGCCGCAGCCCGGTGAATTTCAAGGCTGCATGCCGAATTTGCATGTGCCGGACTGCCGCGCACTCGCGGAGTTGCTTGTCGGCTGAAGCCTCCGGCGTCTAAAGTCCGGCCAGAGGGACCGCGTGGCGCGGCCGGCCTAACGCCGGTTGTCGGACGCGGTTAGACCCCACAAGTAAGAAGACCAACGAAGAGCGAAGAACAAGAAGAGGGGTTAAAGCGATGGCCGCCGAAAAGCCGCAGAACGTGCAGGACGTCTTCCTGAACACGATCCGCAAGAACAAGGTCCCGGTCACCATCTTCCTGGTGAACGGCGTGAAGCTGCAGGGCATCATCACCTGGTTCGACAACTTCTCGGTGCTGCTGCGCCGGGATGCCCACTCGCAGCTGGTATACAAGCACGCCATTTCCACCGTCATGCCGGCCACGCCGGTCTCGCTCTTCGAAGGGGCGAAAGACGAGGAGGGCGGCGACGCCTAGATCGCCCGACGAGCCGGAGGACGAGGAAGCCCAGCAGCTGGCCGGACGCCGGCGGAAGGGCGAGCCCCTCGACCTGCGCCGTCCGCCGATGCGGACGCTGGTCATCCATCCAGACCGCCGCCTGCCGGGCGTCCTGCGCTCGGCCGAGGCGCGGCTTGAGGAGGCTGTCGGCCTGGCCGAGGCCATCGAGCTGGAGATCGCCGGCGCCGAGGCGCTGCGCCTCGACAAGCCGACGCCGGCGACCTTCCTCGGCTCCGGCCAGGTGGAGCGGCTGAAACAGCGCATCGAGGCCGAGAAGATCGGCCTGGTCGTGGTCGACGCCGCGCTGTCCCCCGTACAGCAGCGCAACCTGGAGCGCGCCTGGCAGGCCAAGGTCATCGACCGCACCGGCCTGATCCTCGAGATCTTCGGCCGCCGCGCCCGCACCCGCGAGGGACAGATGCAGGTGGAGCGCGCCTCGCTGGCCTACCAGCGCTCGCGCCTGGTGCGCTCCTGGACCCACCTCGAGCGGCAGCGCGGCGGCTTCGGCTTCCTCGGCGGCCCGGGCGAAAGCCAGCTCGAGATCGACCGGCGCCTCATCGCCGACCGTATCGACCGCATCGACCAGGAGCTGGAACGGGTGAAGCGCACCCGGCACGAGCAGCGCAAGGGCCGCGAGATCCCGGTGGTCGCCCTGGTCGGCTATACCAACGCCGGCAAGTCGACACTGTTCAACCGCCTGACCCAGGCCGGCGTCTTCGCCGAGAACCTGCTCTTCGCCACGCTCGATCCGACCATGCGGCAGATGAAGCTGCCGAGCGGCCGCGCCGTGGTGATGTCCGACACGGTCGGCTTCATCTCCGAGCTGCCGACCCAACTGGTCGCCGCCTTCCGCGCCACGCTGGAGGAGGTGCTGGAAGCGGACCTCATCCTGCATGTGCGCGACGCCGCGCATCCCGACAGCCTGGCACAGCGCGAGGACGTGCTGCAGGTACTGGGCGAGCTGGGCGTCGATGCCGAACACGACGAGAGCGTCATCGAGGTGATGAACAAGGTCGACCTGCTGCCGGCCGAGGCGCACGACAAGCTGCTGGAGCAGGCCAGGCGCGACCCTGGGATCCTGGCGGTCTCGGCCGTCACCGGCGAGGGGCTGGAGCTGCTGTTCCAGCGCCTTGAGGAGCGGCTGGGCGCGGGCGAGGTGATCCGCGACTTGGTGCTGCCGCTGGCCGACGGTGCCACCCAGGCCTGGCTCCATGCCAACGGCCAGGTGCTGGCCCGCCGCGACGAGGGCGAGAGCGCCTACATCCGGGTGCGCCTGACGCCCGAGGCAGCGGAGAAGCTGGACCACCGCCTGCGGCGGCGCTGAGACGCCGGTCAAGGGCCTCGTCGAATCGCAGCGAAGCCTTGACCCGCCAGGGCTTTATCCCCCATATAGCGCCCGCGTTTGGCACTCGCCTGGCGTGAGTGCTAGCAGTCCGGCCGTCAGGCTGGGCCACGGGACGAACAACCAAGCAATTCCAAGGAGATAATCCCCATGAAGTTCAGGCCGCTGGGCGACCGCGTCGTGGTCGAGGCGCTGGAAGGCGAGGAGAAGACGGCGGGCGGCATCATCATCCCCGACACCGCCAAGGAGAAGCCGATGCAGGGCAAGGTCATCGCGGTGGGCCCCGGCGCCCGCGGCGACGACGGCAAGGTGACCCCGCTCGACGTCAAGAAGGGCGACAAGATCCTCTACGGCAAGTGGTCGGGCACCGAGGTCAAGCTGGACGGCAAGACCCTGCTCATCATGCGCGAGAGCGACATCATGGGGATCATCGAGGGCAAGTAAGCCGCCCTCGGATCAGGACATCAGTTAGTTAGGAAGGATCAAGAGAATGGCTGCCAAGGACGTCAAGTTCGGTGGCGACGCCCGCGCCCGGATGCTGCGCGGCGTCGACATCCTGGCCGACGCCGTCAAGGTCACGCTGGGCCCCAAGGGCCGCAACGTGGTGATCGAGAAGGCCTTCGGCGCGCCCCGCACGACCAAGGACGGCGTGACGGTCGCGAAGGAGATCGAGCTCTCCGACAAGTTCGAGAACATGGGCGCGCAGATGGTGCGCGAGGTGGCGTCGAAGACCAACGACGCGGCCGGTGACGGCACCACCACGGCGACCGTGCTGGCCCAGGCCATCGTCCGCGAGGGCGCCAAGGCCGTGGCCGCCGGCATGAACCCGATGGACCTGAAGCGCGGCGTCGATCTGGCCGTCGAGAAGGTGGTCGAGTTCGTCAAGAAGAACGCCAAGAAGGTTTCCGGCACCGCCGAGGTCGCGCAGGTCGGCACCATCTCGGCCAACGGCGACCGCACCATCGGCGACATGATCGCCCAGGCGATGCAGAAGGTCGGCAACGAGGGCGTCATCACGGTCGAGGAGGCGAAGAGCCTGGAGACCGAGCTGGACGTCGTCGAGGGCATGCAGTTCGACCGCGGCTACCTCTCGCCCTACTTCGTGACCAACGCGGAGAAGATGACGGCCGAGCTCGAGAGCCCCTACATCCTGCTGCACGAGAAGAAGCTCTCCGGCCTGCAGCCCATGCTGCCGCTGCTGGAAGCCGTGGTGCAGTCGGGCCGTCCGCTGCTGATCATCGCCGAGGACATCGAGGGCGAGGCCCTGGCCACCCTGGTGGTCAACAAGCTGCGCGGCGGCCTGAAGGTCGCGGCGGTGAAGGCCCCGGGCTTCGGTGACCGCCGCAAGGCCATGCTGGAGGACATCGCGATCCTGACCGGCGGCCAGGTCATCAGCGAGGACCTGGGCATCAAGCTCGAGACCGTGACCCTGGCGATGCTCGGCCAGTGCAAGAAGGTCCTCCTGACCAAGGAGGAGACCACCATCGTGCACGGCAGCGGCAAGAAGAAGGACATCGAGGGCCGCGTGTCGCAGATCCGGGCGCAGATCGAGGAAACCACCTCGGACTACGACCGCGAGAAGCTGCAGGAGCGTCTGGCCAAGCTGGCGGGCGGCGTCGCGGTGATCCGCGTCGGCGGCGCCACCGAGGTCGAGGTGAAGGAGAAGAAGGACCGCGTCGACGACGCGATGCACGCCACCCGCGCCGCGGTGGAAGAGGGCATCGTGCCGGGTGGCGGCGTCGCCCTGCTGGGCGCCGTGAAGGCCCTCAGCAACCTGAAGCTCGAGAACAGCGACCAGATGGTCGGCGTGCAGATCGTGCGCAAGGCGCTTGAGGCGCCGGTCCGCCAGATCGCCGAGAACGCCGGTTCCGACGGCGCCGTCGTCGCCGGCAAGATCGTCGAGAAGGGCACCTGGGGCTTCGGCTTCGACGCCCAGGCCGGCGAGTACGGCGACCTGGTGAAGAAGGGCATCATCGACCCGGCCAAGGTCGTGCGCACCGCCCTGCAGGACGCGGCGTCGATCGCCGGCCTGCTGATCACCACCGAGGCGATGGTCGCCGAGCGCCCGAAGGACGACAAGGGCGCGCCCGGCGGCATGCCGGGTGGCGGCATGGGTGGCATGGGCGGCATGGGCGGGATGGACTTCTAAGTCCCGCGCTGCACCCAAGCGGCTTGAGGAGAAGGGGTCGCGGGTTCGCCCGCGGCCCCTTCGTCTTTTTGCCGCGGAGGGGCTTCCGCCGACCGCCCTGGCGCGTTAGCTCTGGGGCATGGCCCACATCGACCCGGACCGCGTCGCCGACCTGATCGTCGAGGTCGCCGCCGCCGAGATCGTCCCGCGCTTCCAGAAGCTGGCCCACGGCGACATCAGCGAGAAGGCCGGCGGCGAGCTGGTGACCGTCGCCGACGTTGCGGCGGAGCGGGCGCTGGAACGGCGCCTCAAGGACCTGCTGCCCGGCTCGGTCGTGGTGGGCGAGGAGGCAGTGGCGGCCCAACCCGGGGTCATCGACCTGCTGACCGGCGAGGATCCCGTCTGGGTCATCGACCCGATCGACGGCACCGGCAACTTCTCGCGCGGGGTGGAGAACTTCGCCGTGCAGCTCGCCCTGGTCCGCCGCGGCGTCAGCGAGGCCGGCTGGATCTACGCGCCGATCCTGCAGCGCCGCGCCGTCGCCGAGCGCGGCAGCGGCGCGCTGCTCGACGGTCGCCGGGCGGCGATCCGCCCGACCCAGCGCCCGCCGGCAGAGCTGAAGGGCACGCTGCACGCCGGCATGTTCTCGACACCCGAGCTGGGGCGCCTGATGCAGCAGCGGCGCAGCCGCGTCGACGCACAGAAGAGCAAGCAGGCGGCCTCGGTCGAGTACCTGCGCCTGCTGGGCGGCGAGATGGACTTCTCCTTCTTCACCAAGCTGAAGCCCTGGGACCATGCGCCTGGATGCCTGGCGCTGCAGGAGGCCGGCGCGGTCTGCCGCTTCACCGACGACGGCGCGGACTACACGCCGCTGCGCCACCTCGGCATCGGCCTGCTGCTGGCACCCGACGGCGCGACCTGGGAGCGCTTGCGAGACGTCCTGCTGGGCGAGGTCTAGGCCCTAGAGGCCCATCAGCCACTTCACCAGCCAGACCAGGGCGGCGGTGCCGCCGAAGCCGACGATCCAGAGGCCGAGGAACCAGGCCCACTGGCGGCTGCGCCACTTCAGGGTGCGCTTGATGCTCAATGGTAATGCTCGCCGCGGACCTTGCCGCGGAACACCCAGTAGCTGTAGGCGGTGTAGGCCAGCACGACCGGCACCATGACGGCGACGCCGACGATCAGGAAGAGCTGGCTGCTGCGCGCCGAGCTGGCCTCCCAGATCGAGATGCCGGGCGGGATCACGTTGGGCCAGAGGGAGATGGCGAGCCCGGCATAGGACAGCACGAAAAGCCCCATCGCCAGCAGGAAGGGCTGGCGGTCGCGCCGCTGCCTGACCGCGCGCAGGATCAGCAGGGCGACCAGGCCCACGAGGATCGGGACCGGCGCCAGGAAGGCGATGTTGGGCCAGTCGAACCAGCGCTCGGCGATCGGCGCGCGCTCCAGCGGCGTCCAGATCGAGACGCCCGCCAGGACCGCCAGGACGAGGCCCAGCAGCGGCAGGATCATGCCCCAGAGGCGCTGCTGCAGCGCTCCCTCGGTCTTCAGCACCAGCCAGGCGGCGCCGAGCAGGGCATAGCCTGCCACCAGGCCAAGGCCGACGAAGACCGAGAAGGGGGTGAGCCAGTCGAAGGCGCCGCCGGCGAAGGCGCGGCCCTCGACCGCTATGCCCTGGATGAAGCCGCCCAGCGCGGCGCCCTGCATCAAGGTCGCCAGCATCGAGCCGCCCATGAAGGCGAGGTCCCACCAGCGCCGCCCCCGGTCGCCGGCCTTGAAGCGGAATTCGAAGGCGACGCCGCGGAAGACCAGGGCGACCAGCATGAGGATCAGCGGCTGGTAGAGCGCCGGCAGCAGCACGGCATAGGCGAGGGGAAAGGCGCCGAAGAGGCCGGCGCCGCCCAGCACCATCCAGGTCTCGTTGCCGTCCCAGACCGGCGCCACGGTGTTCATCATGGTGTCGCGGTCGGCCTTGTCCCGGAAGAAGGGGAAGAGGATGCCGATGCCGAGGTCGAAGCCGTCCATCAGCACGTACATGATGACGCCGAAGGCGATGGCGGCGGCCCAGATCAGCGGCAGGTCGATGTCCATGGCCGCTACTCCGCCGGCTCGGCGGCCGAGAGCGGCCGCATGGGCTTGCCGCTGCCGCTGTCGGGCTCCGGCGCCTCGTCCGGCCCCTTGGCGACGAGCCGCAGGATGTAGAAGAGCCCGGCGCCGAAGACGATGAGGTAGGCGGCGACGAAGAGCGCCAGCGAGAAGCCGACGCTGCCGACCGGCACCGGCGAGGCGGCGTCGGCGGTCCGCAACAGTCCATAGATCACCCAGGGCTGGCGCCCGGACTCGGTGGTGATCCAGCCACAGAGCACGGCAAGGAAACCGGCCGGCCCCATGAGCAGTGCAAGGCGCAGGAACCAGCGGCTGTCGTAGAGCCGCTTCCGCCGTCGCAGCCAGAGGCTGAGCAGACCCAGGCCCAGCATGGCGAAGCCGATACCGACCATGATGCGGAAGGTCCAGAAGATCAGCGGCGCATTGGGTCGGTCCGCCGGCGCCCATTCCTTCAGGCCCTTGATCTCGCCGTCCCATTCATGGGTCAGGATCAGGCTGCCGAGATGCGGGATCTCCAGGGCCCACTTCGTCTCCTCGGTCGCCATGTCGGGCCAGCCGAAGAGGATCAGCGGCGCGCCGCGCTGCGTCTCCCAGTGCCCCTCCATCGCGGCGATCTTGGCCGGCTGATGCTCCAGCGTGTTGAGCCCATGCGCATCGCCGGCGACGATCTGCAACGGCGTCACCAGCGCCGCCATCCACAGCGCCATGGAGAACATGATCTTCGCCGCCTCGGTGCGCTGGCGGCGGAGCAGGTGCCAGGCGCCGACCGCGCCGACCGCGAAGGCCGTGGTCAGGTAGGCGGCGAGCACCATGTGGACGAGGCGATAGGGGAAGGAGGGATTGAAGATGATCTCCATCCAGTCGGCCGGCACGAAGCGCCCGTCGACGACGGCATAGCCGGTCGGCGTGTGCATCCAGGAATTGGCCGAGAGAATCCAGAAGCTGGAGATCAGCGTGCCGACTGCGACCAGCAGCGTGGCCAGGAAGTGCAGACCTTTCCCTACGCGGCCCCAGCCGAACAGCATGATGCCGAGGAAGCCAGCCTCGAGGAAGAAGGCGGTCAGCACCTCGTAGGTCAGCAGCGGGCCGAGGATGTCGCCCGCCAGGTCGCTGAGGCGGCTCCAGTTGGTGCCGAACTGGTAGCTCATCACCACGCCCGAGACGACGCCCATGCCGAAGGAGACGGCGAAGATGCGCACCCAGAAGCGGTAGAGCTGGCGGTAGACGTCGCGCCCGGTCTTCAGCCAAAGCCCCTCGAGCACGGCAAGGTAGCTCGCCAACCCGATGGTGAAGGCGGGGAAGAGGATGTGGAACGAGACGGTGAAGGCGAACTGGATGCGGGCTAGGTCGAGGGCATCTGCCGTCATCGGTCGCTCCTTCGGGGCGGGTGTGCGACAACCTGAAAGTGCGCCCTTGATCCCCGTTGGGCAACCCTTGTGCCCGCGCCACTTGCCGCAGCGGCGGGCCGCCGCAGAGGCTCAGTCCTCCGGCAGTTCGCGGTGGTCGTAGCGGCGCCGCGCGTCGGCGTTCTTCGCGTCGGTACCGAGCAGGAAGAGACCCTGGCGCAGGTTGGGGCGTGCCAGCAGCGGCGCCAGTGCCTCGCGATTGCTGTGCCGCATGGCGAAGAGCCGCAGTTCCTCGAGCGCCGGCGCCTCGGCGAGGGGCGAGAGATCGACGAGCGCCTTGAGGTTCTGGATCTCGACGCAACGCAGCCGGGCAAGGCGCGACATGGGGGGCAGGGACGCGACCTTGGGCAGATCGTGCAGCGACAGCTCCTGCAGGCCCGTCATCTCGGCGATCGGCGAGAGATCGGCGAGCCCCCGCACGCGCAGCAGCGCCAGGCTTTCGATCTGCTTCATCGCCGCCAGCGGCGCGAGGTCCAGGCTGCCGCCCAGCAGGAACTGCAGGCGCCGCAGCTTGCGCAGCGGCAGCAGGATGGAGAGGTCGTCGATGCGCACCGAACGCAGCGAGAGCTGTCGAAGCTGGCGCAGTTCCCCCAGCACCGCGAGGTCGCGCTGCTGCGTTTCGAGGTTCAGGTGCTGCAGCCGGACGAAGCGCGACAGCACTTTCATCGTCAGGCGCCCGGAGCGGGTGGGACCCCAGCCCAGGTAGGTGAGGTCCGGCGAGAGATGCTGCAGGCCGTCGCTGCTGCGCAGCCCGAAGAGGTCGAAGTGCAGTCGGCGCAGGGCCGGGAAGAAGCGCAGGAACTCAAGGTCGGTGATCTGCGGGCTGACGACGCGCAGCAGGACTCGCGGCTGCTCTGCGATCAGCGCACCGAGGCGCCGGTAGTCGCGATCCTCCAGCGGCGAAGTCAACAGGACCTCGCGGCAACGGGGACCGAGCGGCGAGAGGTCTCCCTCGCGCAGCGGCCCGTTGAAGTTGCGAATCGAGTCGGGCGAGGGCGCCATCGAGAATGAACTGCACCGTCAGTTCAACGCATTCGCTGAAGCTATTGGTAGTGTCCTCGGATTGGCAAGGGAAATGGGATAATCAATTTTGGGGACTACTCGCGCCAGGCGAGAGGGCGCCACGATGGGGTTCGCGTACGGCTTGCAAGGACTTAAGAGCCTTGGGCAACCCCGGTGGCTGTTGCCGCGGGATGTCAGCGGCCGCACCATGAGCGGGCACTGCTGCAACCAGGAGTCGCCCATGCGTCTCGCCACCCTTCTTGCCTTGCTGCTGGTTCTTCTGGGTGGCGCCGCCGCCCACGCGCAGGAGGACGTCGCCGGCGCCGCCGACCATCCGCAGGTCAAGCGCTACGGCGGCTCCTGGATCCTCGCCTACCAGTTCCACGAATTCGACGAACTGACCCTGCCGACCGGCAAGCAACTGGCCTATGACAAGACCTTCGAGAGCACGCTGGACGTGGAGGGCGCCTGGACTCGCCTGATCTATGTCGCCCCGGAGAAGCGCTCCAGCCTGGAAGTCTTCCGCAACTACCAGAAGGATCTCGAAGCCGACGGCTTCCAGCTGCTCTACCAATGCAAGGAGGATGCCTGCGGGCCGAACAATGGCGGCGCGCTGGTGAACTTCATGCTCTATCCCCTGGGCGAGAGGCTCACCAGCAGCGGCCAGGCCTCGGAGTACGCCTTTTCCTTCCCGAAGGACGCGCGATTCCTGGTGGCCAAGAAGGCCCGGCCCGAAGGCGACCTCTATGTCTCGCTCTATGTCGCCATCGAGACCTTCGACCTGGACAAGCGGACCCAGGATCATGCCCTGGCGCTGCTTGACGTGGTCGAGACCAAGGGCATGCAGGAGAACATGGTGGTGGTCGAGGCCGGCGAGATCGACAAGTCGATCCGCGAGACCGGCCGCATCGCGCTCTATGGCATCACCTTCGATACCGGCTCGACCGTCATCAAGCCGGAGTCAGCGGAGTCCCTGGCGCAAGTGGTGAAGTACCTCACCGACAATCCGGGCGTGGGGCTCTACATCGTCGGCCACACCGACAACGAAGGCAGCTTCGACTACAACCTCGACCTCTCGTACCGCCGAGCGGTCGCGGTGGTCGAGTGGCTGGTGGGGAAGGGGATCGACGCCAGCCGTCTGAAGGCGGCGGGCGCCGGCCTCATGGCGCCGGTCGCACCCAACACCACCGAGGACGGCCGGGCGAAGAACCGGCGCGTCGAACTGGTGCCGCAATAGAGGCGCAGATCAGGTCGAGGCGCCCCGCGCGGCGATGGGCCAGAGCGCCTCGACCCGCCCGCGCCGGACCCCGACGTACCAGTCATGCAGGTTGATCGTGGGATCGCAGTGGCCGGGAATCAGCCGGATCTTGCTGCCCAGCGGCAGCGGCGCGGACTTGGGTCCAACCGTCAGCGCACCGTGCTCGTCCGAGGCGCCGCGATAGGTCACGTCGGCAAGGTCGGCGACGACCGGCAGGCCCGATTCTGTGGTCGTCGACTTGAGCCCCACGTCGCAGACCGCGCGATCCGCCGCCGGCCGGCTCATCACCGTGGCCCAGAGGAAGAGGCTGTGGCGGAAGCCGCTGATCGGCTTGCCCGCTTCGTCCAGGTTGCGCGCGTAGTCGGCATCCATGAAGGCATAGGAGCCGCACTGCAACTCGCCCCACAGGCCCGAGGCACCTTCGAAGCCGAAGGTGCCGGTGCCGGCGCCGGTGACCAGCGGGCAGGGCAGCCCGCGCCGCTCCAGCGCCGCCAGCGTCTCGCGCACGCGTTCGCCCGCGCCGGCGATGGCCTGGCCACGCTGGCTGTGCCCGCGGACGTGCTGGGCCGAGCCGTGGTAGGCCTGCAGGCCGCCGAAGACCAGGCCCGGCGAGGCAGCGACGGCCGCGGCCAGCGCCGCAGCCGGTTCGCCCGGCGCAACGCCGCAGCGCCCCATGCCGGCGTCGATCTCGACGAAGACCGTCAGGGTGGCGTCATAGGACAGTGCGACGCGGCTGAGGTCCGCGACGTTGCCGACGTCGTCGGCGCAGACCGCCAGCTTGACCCGCCGCGCCAGCGCGCCCAGGCGCTCGAGCTTCGATGCGCCCACCACCTGGTTGCTGACCAGGATGTCGCCGATGCCGCCGGCGGCCAGGATCTCGGCCTCCGCCACCTTCTGGCAGCACTGGCCGACGGCGCCCAGCGCCGCCTGGCGCAGCGCCACCGCCGGCGACTTGTGCGTCTTGGCATGGGGGCGCAGGCGCACGCCGAAGCCGCGCGCCGCCGCGGCCATGCGCTCCAGGTTGGCCTCAAAGGCCTCCAGGTCGACCAGCAGGGCCGGCGTGTCGACGGCTTCCAGCGGGTCGCCGATCCGGGCCGGCGGCGGTTGCGTCATGGGCCTGGCGGGGTCAGAGATCGCGCTTGATGACGAAGGGACCGAAGGCCTGCTTCTCGGTCATCACTTCCAGCACGTTGACGTTGATGTGCGCCGGCAGCGTGCCGATCCAGTAGAGCATCTCGGCGACGTCCTCGGGCGTCATGGGGCGCGTGCCCTTGTAGACGTTGGCCGCCTTCTCGGCGTCGCCCTTGAAGCGCACCAGCGAGAACTCGGTCTCAGCCAGGCCCGGCTCGAAGGAGGTGACGCGCACCCCGGTGCCGACCAGGTCGGCGCGCAGGTTCAGCGAGAACTGGTGCACGAAGGCCTTGACGCCGCCGTAGGCATTGCCGCCGGGATAGGGGTAGGTGCCGGCGACCGAGCCGATATTGATGATCACGCCGTCCTTGCGCTCCACCATGCCCGGCAGCACGGCGCGGGCCATGTACATCAGGCCCTTCACGTTGACGTCGACCATCCAGTCCCAGTCGTCCAGGTTGGCGCTCTGCGCCGGATCCAGGCCCTTGGCGCCGCCCGCGTTGTTCACCAGCACGTTGATGCCGGCGAAGGCGGCGGGCAGGGAGGCGATGGCGTCGATGCCCGCCTGGCGGTCGGAGACGTCGAAGCCGAGGGCGTGGCAGCGCTCCTTCCCGATCTCCTTCACCAGGGCGTCCAGGCGATCCTGGCGCCGGCCGGTGATCACGACCTTGTGGCCGTCCTTGGCGAAGCGGCGGGCCGTGGCGGCGCCGAACCCCGCGGTGGCGCCGGTGACGAGTACGGTCTTGGTCATGGATCTCTCCTCCTCTCAGGCCTGCTGCTTCTCGATGCGTTTGACGGCGGTCCAGTGGGCCTCCATCTCCTCCAGCGACGCCTCGCCCGGCACCTTGCCCTCGGCCAACAGCGCCTGCTCGACGTAGCGGAAGCGTCTCTCAAACTTGGAATTGCAGCCTCTTAGAGCGGCTTCCGGATCAATCTTCAAGTGGCGCGCCAGGTTGGCGACGACGAAGAGCAGATCGCCGATCTCGTCGGTCAGTCGCGCCTTGTCACGCGTCGGCGCGGCGATCTCGGCCTTCACCTCGGCCAGTTCCTCGTCGACCTTGGCCATGACCTGCTCCAGCGCCGGCCAGTCGAAGCCGACTTCGACCGCGCGCTTCTGCAGCTTGACCGCGCGGCTCAGCGCCGGCTGCGCCAGCGAGACGCCGTCCAGTATCGAGGTCGCGGCGCCCTGGGCCTTCTCGGCGCGCTCGGCGGCCTTGATCGCCTCCCAGGACTGCGTCACGGCGTCGGGCGTGCTGGCACCGCCGTCGCTGAAAACGTGAGGGTGGCGCCGGATCATCTTTTCGTTGATCGCACCGGCGACGCCGTCCAGGTCGAAGTGCCCGGCCTCCTCGGCCATGCGGGCGTGGAAGACCACCTGCAGCAGCAGGTCGCCCAGTTCATCCTGCAGCCCCGCCATGTCTTTCTGCTGGATGGCGTCGGCGACCTCGTAGGCCTCTTCGATCGTGTAGGGCGCGATGGTGGCGAAGGACTGCTTCACGTCCCAGGGACAGCCGCTGGCTGGATCGCGCAGCCGCGCCATGATGGCGCGCAGGCGCTCGAGCGGCGGCAGCGAGGCGGGCGGGGCGGGCGGCTTGGCTTGCGACATGGCCCGCGGACCTTAGGGCGCCGGGGAGTGACGGCCAAGGGCCGACTTGGCACACTGGGCCGCACACAGCCACGAGCCCGCCATGCCCGACAGCCTCGTCACCGAAAGCGCCCCTATCGCCCTCTGCCGTCCGCAGGACGGCGCGGCCTGGAGCCGGCTGCTGACGGAACTGCCCGAGGACCTGCGCCGCGTGCTGGAGACCAGCGGCGGCAAGCAGGAGCGCCATGCCTTCGTCGTCCGGCGCGACGGCCGGATCGCCGGCCTCGCCTTCGCCTATCGCCGGCCGGTGACCGCCTATCTCAAGCTGGCCCTGCTCTGGGTGCCGGGCGATCCGGCCTTGGCGCGCGACCTGCTGTCCGCTTTCGAGAGCGTGGCGGCCGAGGAGGGCGCGGTCGTTGCCAAGGTGGAGCAGGGGACCGGCTTCCCGCTGCCGGCCTCGGCCCTCGAGGCCGCCGGCTACCGGCGCCTGCCCCAGCCCGGCGGCGCGCATCTCGCCGCGCTGCCGGCCGGCTGGATCAAGCCGCTGGCCGGCGCCTGGCCGGAGCGGTCGCCGCCCTACTACAGCCAGACCACCGGCATGACCTGCGGCCCCTGCGCCCTCGGCATGGGCTTGCCGCACCTCGGCGGCGCGCCGCCGCTGGAACGCGGCGAGGAGTTGCAGCTCTGGCGCGAGGCGACGACGATCTATGCCCCGGCGGGACCTGGCGGCTGCGACCCTTTCGGCCTGGCGGTGGCCGCCATGAAGCGCGGCCTTGCGGCCACGGTCTATCTCTCCTCGCAGGACGCGGTGCTGCTGAACCGCGCCTCCAGCGACGACAAGCGCGAGGTCATGCGCTTCGTGCAGCAGGGCTTCCGGCGCGAGGCGGCGGCCCTGGGCGCGACTGCCCATATGCGCGCCTTCGAGATGGCGGAAATCGCCGCGGCGGTGGAGCAGGGGGCGCTCGCCATCCTGCTGATCGACGAGGACCTGATGCACGCCGAGGGCGGGCCGCACTGGATCCTGGCGCACGGTCGCGTGGGCGACACCTGGCTGGTGAACGATCCCTGGATCGACGCGCACCTGGGCGAGACCTGGGTGGACGGCAGCCACCTGCCGATCCGCACCGAGGTGCTGGAGCGGCTCTGCTGGTACGGCGAGCCGGCCTATCGCTCGGCCGTCCTCCTAAGGCCCGGCACGTAGTTCCGGTTGCGGCTCGAGCCCTGAGATCTCCAGCACCATCTTGTCGAGCAGCGCCTCGGTGAAGGCCTCGCGGCCCTTGGCCGGCAGCACGAAAGCACCAGGCCCGCCGATGACCTCGTCCTCGTAGTTCTCGACCAGCAGCGGCTTGCCGCGCGGCCCGATCAAGGTGTTCTGCAGGATGGCGAGGGCGTTCACCGTCACGCCCTGGCCGACCGCCGTGTCGCGCGCCTGCGGCGCCGGCACGTGGCTCAGGCGATCGTTGTTGTCGCCCGAGACGTCGATCACCCGGCGCAGCGGCCAGCAGGGGCAGGCCGCCAGCAGATCGAGGCCGTGCAGGATGGCGTCGCCGATGGCGTTGTAGCCCTGGGCCGAGCGCTTGGCGCCCAGCACCGCGTCGGCGAAAGCCTGCGCGCTCTCGGGTCCCTCGATCAGGTGCCAGTCGACAACGGTCTGGGCGTTGCCGGGGCCGCCCCATTCGACATAGGCGATGGCGATGCGGCCCAGGCTGCCGCTGCGGATCGCCTTCAGTACCTGCGGGCTGGTCACGGCCTGGGCGATGCCCTGTTTCTGCAGTGCGAACTCCTCGCGGTTGATCGACCCCGAGGCGTCGACCGCCAGCACCAGGGCCAGGTCGACCGAGGGTTGGCCCTCTGCGCGCAGGCTCGCCGGCAGGAGGAGGCAGAGCAGCAGGAGCAGCCGGCGCACCCTGCCTAGTCCTCCCGGATATAGAAGAGGCCGCACTCGCGCGGATCGATGGCGTCGCGCGCGGGATCGCCGCCGCAGCAATCGAAGCCATCGCGGCCGACGAAGCTGCCGGCGGGGCAGGCGCCGGGCGCGAGACGCAGCCCGGCGGCGTTGCGGCGGTTGGCGAAATAGGCGCAGTCGTGGGCCCGGTGCAGGCTGCTGTCGCTCATGCCGGCATTGTAGGGGGCATCGCCTCCGGCGGCGAGGCAGGCCTCATAGCGTGGTCGGTCCTCGGTCCACGCGGCCCGCGCCGCTTGCATCAGATTGCGGCACGCACCCTGGCTCTCGTCGGCGATGCAGCTGTGCCGCGCGGCCAGGGTCATCACGGCTTGGCGGTAGCCGGCACAGAGGTCCTGGATGGCCGATGGCAACGCCACCAGCGGACAGGTCTCGGCCAGGAAGGTCGCGTTGACGTCGAAGCGCCCGGCCGGCGGCCCGCTGCCGCGATGCAGGGTCAGCAGGCAGCTCGCGTCCGCGTCGTCGAAGCAGATGACGCAGGGCCGTCCGGCGCTCGGCCCCGGGCCGCCGCCGCAGGGATGCGCCGCCGCCGAGTCGCGCCAGGCGAGCAGTGTCGGCCCCGGCGCGAAGGCATTGCGCGTGCCGTCATGGCGCCGGGCAAAGACCACGTGGGCGTCGCAGCCGCCCGGACAGGACAGGCCGTCGCCATAGGCCGTGACGGTCATGACCTCGGCGGGCGGAGCCCGGATGGCATCGGGTCCAGGCGCGGCGCCGCGACAGGCGAGCAGGCAGGCGAACAGGGCAAACGCGCAGAGGTGTCGTGCCATTGGATGCCCCCGGGTTCCGGCGCGGGACGGCAGGACATCAGGACTTCAAGGCGGCACAAGGGCCAAGCCGAAATACGCATAATGTATATTATGGTAAAAAAAGACAGCAGATCAGCGTGGCGAAGCGGCCCGATTCCAATGCACTTTTCAGTCGTGTTCCCAGTCGAAAACCGCGACGCCGCCGAATGCTCCGCATAGCCTCCCGAGTTACGCCCCTCAGCACCTACTGGATCCTGGCCTTCACCACGACGGTCGCGGTGCTGTCATGGTACGCCTATGCCCGCGGCCAGGACGTGAACTGGGACCAGCTCAACTACCACCTCGGGCTCCCGCGCCTCCTGGCCACCGGACACTTCTGGGACAGCATCGCGCCGGCCGGCTTACACAGCTACATCACACCCACGCTCTATCAGGCGCAGTTCGCGGCCGTGCGTTCCCTGCCGCCGCTTACCTTCGCGGCGCTGCTCGCCGGGCTGCAGACGATAAGCTTCCTGCTGGCGGCGGCCGCCTGCGCCAATCTTGCCGGATTGAAGATCGGCTGCAGCTGGCGCGACCTGCCGGTACCGCTGCTGGGCTTCCTGCTCTGCCTCCTGGCGCCAGTCCCGCTCTCCGAAGCCGGCACCACGTTCATCGACGTCACCACCGCCAGCCTGGTGCTTGCGGCCTACCTCTTGCTGCTGACCCGCGGCACGCTCCTGCCGCTCGGCCGCAGTGGCTTCCTGGCCGGACTGCTGCTTGGCCTGGCGGTCGGATTCAAGCTGACCAACCTGCCATTTCTGCTTGGCTGCATCGGCTTCGCTCTGGCGGGACCCGACAGCTTTCGCCAGCGCCTTCGCTGGCTCGCTCTGGGTGCCCTCGGTGCGGTCCTCGGCGAGCTGGCCGTTGCCGGCTGGTGGCACTGGGCCCTCTGGACGCACTTCGGCAATCCGGTGTTCCCCTTCTTCAATGGCATCTTCAAAGCGGCGGGATTTCCACCGGACAACTTCAGGGACAACCGCTTCACCGGTATTCTACCCGAGGATCTGCTGATCTATCCTTGGAGCTGGCTGACCGGCACCGGTGGCCGCTGGGGTGACGCCTCGGTGTCAGCCGAGATGCCGTTCCGGGATGCTCGCTGGATCATCCTCTTGGCCCTTCTGGGGGGCTGGCTGGCGGCATCCCTGGCAGGACTGCGGCGGCGGGCAGCGATCATGCGCAAGGCCAGCACTGGGCTGGCGCTGACAGTGCTGTTCGGGTTCGTCATCTGGCTCGGAACCTTCGGCATCCAGCGCTACCTGGCGCCACTCGACCTGCTGTGCGGTGCGATGATCCTGCTGCTTGCCCAGGCTTGGGGCCGGCGCTGGATCGCCCTCGCCATTCTGGCGCCGTCAACTCTGGCCAGCCTGCTGGTCTTGAAGGTGCCGGACTGGGGGCATTGGCCCTGGGCCGACCACTGGCAGACGCTGGCGCCCACGGCGGTCGAACTGCCAAGTCCGTCGCTGGTGCTCCTCACCAGCAAGCCCACGCTGTACGTGGCCGCCAACCTGCGCGGGCGGGTGGATTTTGTCGAGTTCGCCGAGTCTTTCGATCTCTCGCCCGCCATGCGGGGGCCGCTGGTAGAGCAGCTCGAGGCGCGCCTGCGCGAACCGGGGCTTCATCTCTACGTGCTGTATCGTGGCAAGTTGTCAAAGACGATCGCCAAGAAGCTGGCAGAGCGCCACCTCGTGCGCGGCAATGCCTGCCGGACCCTGACCTACGGCTTGGATGCGCTCACCCTTTGCCGCCTTCGCAAGACCAACTGAGCCGGACTAAGGCGTCCAGAGCGCCAGGTTCGAGGACAGCACGCCGCAGCGCAGCCCGACCCGGGCAACGCGGAACTCGCGGCCGCTGGAGCGACCGAGCAGCTCCAGGCAACGGCGGGACAGGAACTCCAGGTTCGCCGGCTCCGCCCAGATGGAAAGCGAGGAGCCGCGCAGCACGCGCCGGAACAGGGCCGGCGCATAGTGCAGCAGCGGCAGGCCGGTGTGATGTTCCACCGGGAACCACCGGTTTGGCACGGTGACGTAGCAGCGTCGTCCTACTCTGACTAGCTCCTGGAGGATGCGTCGCCGTTCGTCGTGACTGCCGAGATGCTCCAGCGTCGCGTTGGAATAGGCGATATCGAAGCTGCTGTCGGCGAACGGCAGCCGGGCGCCCGGCTGCAGGGAGACGAAGGGCACGGCCGGGAACGCCGCGCGGAAGGCCTCGCCGGAACCAATCCCCGCCGCCGTGATGCGCGCCGGCCAGCGATAGGCCTGCTCGAAGAAATTGCCCTCTTCCCCATCGATGTCCGAGACACCGAAGTCGAGCACGCTCGTGCTCGCCGTTGGCGACATCGCCTGCAGAAAATGCCGGAACATCGCACGGCGAGCGCCCAGCATGACCCGCTTCGCCAAGGGGACGCGCAGCCCATCCTGGTAGTAGATCGCGTCCGGTCGGTCCGGCTGGCTCACGGCCCGGACAGTTCGTCGTGCCACGGCGGCGAGGGCTGGCGCAGATAGGCCAGGCGCTTCATCTCGCGGCGCCCCTCGGTCACCGTCTGCAGGACGAGACCGCTGAACAGCGACAGGATGGCGGCCAGCATCAGGGCGGCCGCCAGCACCGCCGTCGGCAGACGCGGCACGAGGCCGATGTCCAGATAGGTCAGGATGACCGGGATGCCAAGCAGCAGCGACGTCACAGACAGCAGCGCGGCGACCAGAGCAAAGAACATCGCCGGGCGCTCGTTCATGACAAGAGAGACAATCAGTTTCAGGATAAGCATGCCGTCGCGAAAGGTACGAAGCTTGCTTTGCGATCCCGAAGGGCGCGGGTGATAGGGCGCGGATATCTCGCAGAACGACACATGCAGCTCAAGGGCATGTACCAGCAGCTCGGTCTCGATCTCGAAGCCGCGGCTGCGTGCCGGAAAGCTCTTCACGAAGCGGCGGGTAAAGGCCTTGTAGCCCGAAAGCATGTCTCGCGATCGGGTGCCGAAGATGCGCCCGACGAGTGCCGTCAGCATCCGGTTCCCGAGACGGTGTCCGGCGCGAAAGGAACCCGCGACACCGTCCCTGGCGACATTGACCATGTCGCAGCGCTGCCTGGTCAGGGCCTCGACGACGCGCGGCGCGGCGCCCGAATCGTAGGTGCCGTCGCCATCGACCAGCAGGTAGATGTCCGCTTCGACATCCGCGAACATGCGGCGCACGACGTTGCCCTTGCCGCGCGTCGGCTCGATGGCCACCCTGGCGCCCGCCGCCCTGGCTTCCGCCACGCTGTTGTCGCCGGAGCCGTTGTCGAAGACATAGACCGCCGCGCCCGGCAGGCTCGTCTGGAAATCCCGCACGACGCGGCCAATGCTCAGGGCTTCATCGAGACAGGGAATGAGTACCGCGACTTTGGCTTCCGGCACCTCGGTTCCCCCGCTCTCGCCCGCCACACTGGAACGCCCTACTCGATGCCGTGGCCAAGGGGCGGCCTGCTCGTTGCAAGCATAGGGCGACGGCCGAGCCACTGCCAAGCTGCTGTGGGCCCCGAGGTGCCGGCGGCAGCCCCTCCGCCGAGGCGGCTGGCGGGCGCCCGCGCGCTCGGCTAGCGTCGGCCGCCATGGGGTATCTCTACCAGGTCAGCCGCAACGATCCCGCCGTCACCTTCGGCTGGCCCGCCAGTGGTCGCGAGCGCGACCGCCTGGAGTCGGAGCTGCTGGCACTGCTCGACCCGGCGCTGCGGCGCGCGGCAGAGCTGGCCGAGCGCCCGCCGCTGGCCGCCGCGCCGCTGCTGGCAGACTTCCTTGCGCTCTACGCCAGTCGGCCGCTGGCGCAGAACAAGGGCGGCAGCGGCCTCAACGACTCGCTCTGGCTCTACCTCATGGCGCGGCTGATCGATCCGGCGCTGATCGTCGAGAGCGGAACCTGGCGAGGGCAGTCCGCCTGGCTGCTGCGCCAGGCCTGCCCGGCGGCGCGGGTCGTCACCTTCGACGTCTGCGTCCCGGACGAAGGCCGCTGCGAGACCGCAGGGGTCTTCTATCACCTCAAGGACTGGATGACCGAGCCGGTGACCGCCGTGCCCGGCGAGCGCGCCCTGGTCTTCTTCGACGACCACATCAGCCACGCGCAGCGGCTGGCCGAAGCGGCGGCGCGCGGCTTCCGGCTTGCCCTCTTCGACGACAACTTTGCCGCCCGGCACCTGCACGCCACCGGCGCACCCCCCGTCCCGACCCTGGCCATGCTGCTGGATTCCGCGACGCCGGCCGGCGCCGTCATCGAGTGGCAGCGCAACGGCAAGATTTACCGCTATGATGACAGCGTTGAACGCCGTCAGGCCGCCCGCGACCTGGTGGCCGACCACCTGACCTTGCCGGAGCTGGCGTCGGTGACGCACCATCCGCCAGGGTCTGGCATGACCTTGGTGCGCTTGCAGGGCCAACCTTCGACTGGGATGTGAAGAATGCTTCGCAATCTTCTGATATCCGTACTGCTTCTGGCATCTTTTCCTGCCGCGGCGGAAACCGTCTGGCTGACCAGCGACGAGCCGCTGTCACTGCCGACCCTGCAGGAGCCGCCGATGCTCGAACAGGCAGTCGGCGACGGCACCTTGCCGCCGGTGGACCAGCGCCTGCCCGCGATACCGCTGGTGGTCAAGGCGACGGAGAACCGGACGATCGGCCGTTCCGGCGGCGACCTGAAGATGCTGGTCGGCCGCACCAAGGACAGCCGCCTGCTGTCGGTTTATGGCTATGCCCGCCTCGTGCGCTATGACGAGAACTATAACTTCGTGCCGGACATCCTGCGCCAGGTCGAGATCGTCGACGGCCGCAGCTTCACCCTCTATCTGCGTCCCGGTCACAAATGGTCCGACGGCAAGCCCTTCACCACGCGCGACTTCCAGTACTGGTGGGAGGACGTGGCCAACAATCCCGATCTCTCGCCGGGTGGCCCGCCGATCGTGATGCTGGTCGACGGCGAGCCGCCGGTGGTCGAGGTGATCGACGAAACGACGATCCGCTACACCTGGACCAGGCCCAACCCCTTCTTCCTGCCGGCGCTGGCGGGGGCGACGCCGCTCTACATCTACCGGCCCTTCCACTACCTCAAGAAGTACCACGCCAAGTACGCCGACCCCGCTGAACTGGAGCAGAAGGTGAAGGAGGCGGAGAAGGACTCCTGGGCCCAGCTGCACAACAAGCTCGACAACCTCTACAACATGGACAACGTGAAGCTGCCGACGCTGGAGCCCTGGCGCCTGGCAGCCAAGCCCTCGGCCGAGCGCGTCGTCGCCGAGCGCAATCCCTTCTTCCACCGCATCGACGAAAAGGGGCAGCAACTGCCCTACCTGGACCACTTCAACCTCGAGGTGGTTTCGCCCGGCCTGATCGCGACCAAGGCCGGCGCCGGCGAGAGCGACCTGCAGTCGCGCGGCCTGAACTTCAGTGACTACACCTTCCTGAAACAGGGCCAGAAGCGGAAGGGATTCAAGGTCTTCCTCTGGGACACGGTGCGTGGCTCCGAGCTGGCGATCTATCCCAACCTCAATGTCGACGATCCAGTCTGGCGCGAGGTGCTGCGCGACGTCCGCTTCCGCCGCGCGCTCTCGCTGGCGGTGGACCGGCACGAGATCAATCAGGTCATCTATTACGGCCTGGGCGTCGAGGGAAACCACGGCGTCCTGCCGGGCACGCCGCTCTATGACGCGGAGGTGCGGAACGCCTGGTCGCAGTTCGACCCGGATCTGGCCAACAAGCTGCTCGACGACATGGGCCTGACCCAGCGCAACGACGACGGCATCCGCCTGCTGCCCGACGGCCGGCCGATGGAGATCGTGGTCGAGAGCGCGGGCGAGAACAGCGAAGAGGCCGACGTCCTGGAGCTGATCAACGATACCTGGCGCGAGATCGGCATCAAGCTGCACACCAAGCCGTCGGAGCGCACGGTGCTGCGCAACCGCATCTTTGCCGGCGAGACGCTGATGGCGATCTGGTTCGGCTACGAGAACGGCCTGCCGACCGCCGACATGAGCCCCGAGGAGTTCGTGCCGGTACATCAGCAGTCCTATCAGTGGCCGAAATGGGGCCAGTACTACGAGACCAAGGGCAAGTCCGGCGAGCCGGTCGACATGCCCGAGGCCAAGCGCCTGATGGAGCTCTGGGACGAGTGGCGCTATGCCAGCACGGTCGAGGAGCGGACGAAGATCTGGGAGGAAATCCTGCAGATCGATTCCGACCAGGTCTGGACCATCGGCATCGTCGCCCGCATACCGCAGCCGATCGTCGTCAGCGCCAAGCTGATGAACGTGCCGGAACACGCGGTCTACAACTGGGAGCCCGGCGCGCAGTTCGGCATCTACCAGCCCGCCAGCTTCTGGATGGCGGAGTAGGATAAAAGCCGGCCCTCTCAAGCCCCCTCCTCCACGCACTGCGCCGGGGGAGGGGCCGGCGTGCTGAAAGCCCTGCCATGACCTATGCCTTGAACCCCCTTCTCCACGCCGTCGCCGCGCCGCCGATCCCGGAGGCGCAGGGCTGGATCGCCGGTCGCTCCTTCCCGACGGAGAAGCCGCTGATCGACGTGGCCCAGGCCGTCCCCGGCTATCCGCCGCCGCGCAGCCTGACCGACCATCTGGCAGGCGTCGTCGGCCAGCCGGGCATGGCGCGCTATACCGACGTGCCCGGCCGGCCCGAGCTGCGGCAGGCGCTGGCGGCCGACATGAACGCCTTCTACGGCGCGGGGATCGACCCGGCACAGGTCACCATTACGGCGGGCTGCAACCAGGCCTTCTGCTTCGCGGTTCAGGCGCTCTGCGCGCCCGGCGACGAGCTGATCCTGCCGCTGCCCTACTACTTCAATCACCAGATGTGGTGCGACATGGCGGGGGTGCGGGCGGTCCACATACCCTTTCGCGCCGAGCGCGGCGGCGTGCCCGACCCGGCGGACGCCGCGGCCGCCATCACGCCCAAGACGCGCGCCATCGTCCTGGTCTCGCCCAACAACCCGACGGGCGCGATCTACCCCGCCGAGGCGCTGCAGGCCTTCTTCGCACTGGCGCGCGAGCGCGGCCTGGCGCTGATCCTGGACGAGACCTACCGCGACTTCCTGCCGGCCGACGGCGCGCCGCATGCCCTGTTCCGCCTGCCCGGCTGGGACGAGGTGCTGGTGCAGCTCTACTCCTTCTCCAAGGTCTACTGCATCACCGGCTATCGGGTCGGCTCGATCATCGCCGGCCGGCGCCTGACCGACGAGATCGCCAAGGTCATGGACACGGTCGCCATCTGTGCCCCGCGCATCGGGCAGGAGGCAGCGCTCTTCGGCCTCGCCAACCTGGTGGACTGGCGCCAGGGCAACACCCGCCTGATGCGCGACCGGCTGGCGGCTCTGCGGACCGCCTTCAGCCGCAACGACCTCGGCTACCGCCTGGTCTCGGCCGGCGCCTACTTCGCCTATCTGGCGCATCCCTTCGAGGGACGCCCGGCGCTGCAGGTGGCCCGCCGCCTGGCGGACGAGCAGAACATGCTGGCCCTGCCCGGCGCCTGGTTCGGCCCGGGACAGGACGGCTTCCTGCGCCTCGCCTTCGCCAACGTCGAGGCCGGCGCCATGCCGGCCATCGCCGAGCGCCTGGCGCAGGACGCCGCGCGCGGCTGATGCCGCCCCGGATCGAGCCGCTCGCCCTGCCCCACCCCGGCCTGCCCGCGCTGCTGGCTGACAGCCTGGCCGACACGCAGTCGATGGTCCGGCGCCTCTGGAAGGAGTGGAAGAACGGCGGCAACCGCTTCGCCCTGCCGGGCGAGGCGCTGTTCGGTGCCTTCGCCGGCGACACGCTGGTCGGCGTCTGCGGCCTCAACCGCGATCCCTACGCCGGCCGGCCCGATGTCGGCCGCCTGCGGCATCTCTACGTCCACCGCGAGCATCGCCGCGCCGGCGCCGGCCGCGCCCTGGTGCGCCGCGTCTTCCAGGCCGCGCAGCCGCATTTCGCACTGCTGGAGCTGCGTACCATCACGCCGGAGGCCGACGCCTTCTACCGCCACCTCGGCTTCGCCCCGGTCAACCGCACCTTCGCCACCCACGAGCTGGCGCTGCGGTAGGCGCCCTCACACCTCGAGCGTCAGGCCGTCCCAGCCGGGCTCGACGCCCGGCGGGCAGTCGGACTTGAGCTTGGCGTAGTCGACCGACTGGTTGAGGTGGGTCAGGACAGCGTGCTTCGGCTTCAGGCGGCGGATCCACTCGAGGGTCGAGGCGAAGTGGCTGTGGGTCGGATGCGGCTCGTAGCGCAGGCAGTCGACGATCCAGAGGTCGAGGCCCTCGAGCGCGGCGAAGGCCGTCTCGTCCAGGCGCACCACGTCGGTCGAATAGGCGAAGCCGCCGATGCGGAAGCCGAGCGAGTGGACGTTGCCGTGGTCCTGGTGGATCGCCAGCACCTCGAAACCCGCTGCCATGAAGGGGTGGCCGACGCGGATCTCGTGGTCCGCCATGAGGGCCGGATAGAGCCGCGCCCCGGTATGGCTGGAGGTGAAGGCGTAGTCGAAGCGCGTGGTCAGCGCCTTGTGCGTCGCCCGGTCCATGTAGGCCGGGATCGGCCCGCCCTGGCGGTAGGAGAGCGAGCGCAGGTCGTCCAGGCCGTGGCAGTGGTCGGCGTGCGCGTGGGTGAAGAGGATGGCGTCGAGGCCGGGCACCCGGCGGGCGATGAGCTGTTCGCGCAGGTCCGGCGAGGTGTCGATCAGCAGCCGGCGTCCGTCCTGCTCCACCAGCACCGAGACGCGGGTGCGGCGGTTCTTCGGTTCCTTGGGATCGGCGGCGCCCCAGTAGCCGCCGGGCGAACCGTCCGGCAGCGGCACGCCGCCGGAGCCGCCGGAGCCGAGCAGCGTGACCCGCAGCCCGCTCACGCCGCCTTCCAGAAGAGGCGGTTGAAGTTCGCCGTGGTGGCGGCGGTCAGCTCGGCCACGGTCACGCCCTTGATTTCTGCCAGCTTCGCCGCCGTGTGCGGCACGTAGGCCGGCTCGTTCTGACGGCCGCGGTGCGGCACGGGGGCGAGGTAGGGGGAGTCGGTCTCGACCAGCAGGCGGTCGAGCGGCACGCTCGCCACGGTCTGGCGCAGCGCCTCGGCGTTCTTGAAGGTGACGATACCGGCCAGCGAGATGCAGAAGCCCATCTCCAGGGCCGCGGCGGCAAGATCGGGACCGGCCGTGAAACAATGAATGACAGCCGGATAGGCGCCGTTCTTGAACTCATCTCTCAAGATCTGCACCGTGTCGTCGTCGGCGTCGCGCGCGTGCACGACGAGCGGCAGCCGCGTCTCGCGCGCGGCGGCGATGTGGGCGCGGAAGCTGGCCTGCTGGGCCTCCCGCGGCGAGTGCTCATAGAAGTAGTCGAGGCCGGTCTCGCCGATGCCGACCACCTTGGGGTGGCGGGCGAGTTCGACCAGCACCGCCGGGTCGCGCACGCCCTCCTCCCCGGCCTCGTGCGGATGCACGCCGACCGTGGCATAGACGCCGGGGAAGCGCTCGGCGATGGCGATGACCGCCGCCGCCTCGGTGAGCTTGGTGCCGATGGTCACCACCTTCTCCACGCCGGCGGCCCGGGCGCGGTCCAGCACCGCGCCCAGGTCCAGCCCTTCGCGCTGCAGGTAGTCGAGATGGCAGTGGCTGTCGACCAGACCCATCAGGCGGCGGCCTCCGGCTCCACGTAGCGCGGGAAGAGGCCCTGCGGCGCCGGCAGCGGCGCGCCGGCGGTCAGCGCCGCCGCGAAGCTGGCGAAACTGCGCGCCTCGGCCGGCACGGCGAGCTGGTCCAGCAGGCGGCCCATGGTCTCGGGCATCACCGCCTGCAGCAGGATCGCCAGGCGCCGCACCGTCTCGGCCAGGACATAGAGCACCGTGCCCATGCGCGCCGGATCGGTCTTCTTCAGCGCCCAGGGCGCCTGCGCGTCGATGTAGCGGTTGGCGTCGCCCACCACCTGCCAGACGCCTTCCAGCGCCCGGTTGAAGGCCTGCGCCGCCAGGGTCTGGCGCAGCATCGGCAGCAGCGCCGCGGCGTCGTCCAGCAGCTTGCGGTCGGCATCGGTCAGCGCCTGCGGTGCCGGCACCGCCGCGCCGCAGTTCTTCTGGATCATGGAGAGCGAACGCTGGGCGAGGTTGCCCAGGTCGTTCGCCAGGTCGGTGTTCATGCGCCGGACCATGGCGGCGTGGCTGAAATCGCCGTCCTGACCGAAGGGCACCTCGCGCAGCAGGAAGTAGCGCACGGGGTCGAGGCCGTACTTCGCCACCAGTTCGCCCGGCACGATGACGTTGCCCAGCGACTTGGAGATCTTCTGCCCTTCGTTGGTCCACCAGCCGTGCGCGAAGACGCGGCGCGGCGGCGGCAGCTCCGCCGCCATCAGGAAGGCCGGCCAATAGACCGTGTGGAAGCGCAGGATGTCCTTGCCGACCAGGTGCAGGTCGGCCGGCCAGAAGGCCTTGTAGGTCTCCAGGCTCTCGTCCGGGAAGCCGGTCGCGGTGATGTAGTTGGTCAGCGCGTCGATCCAGACGTACATGATGTGCGCCGGGTCGTTCGGCACCGGGATGCCCCACTTGAAGGTGGTGCGGCTGATCGAGAGATCCTTGAGACCGCCGCGCACGAAGGACAGCACCTCGTTGCGACGCGTCTCCGGCGCAATGAAGTCGGGGTGCTCCTCATAGAACTTCATCAGCCGCTCCTGCCAGGCCGAGAGGCGGAAGAAGTAGCTGGGCTCCTCCACCCACTCGACCTCCTTGCCGGTCGGGCCGTAGCGCTTGCCGTCGCGAATGGTGATCTCGTCCTCGCCATAGAAGGCCTCGTCCGAGACGGCGTACCAGCCGCCATAGTTGGCAAGGTAGATCTCGCCGCGCTCGGCGAGGCGCGTCCACAGCGCCTGCACGGACTTCACGTGCCGCGCCTCGGTGGTGCGGATGAAGTCGTCGTTGGAGAAGTTCATCGTGCGGCAGAGGTCGCGGAAGTTCTGGCTGACCTTGTCGACGAAGGGCTTGGGCGCGATGCCCGCCGCCTGCGCCGCCTTCTCGACCTTCTGGCCGTGCTCGTCGGTGCCGGTCAGGAACATCACGCGCTTGCCGTCCAGCCGGTTGAAGCGGGCCAGCACGTCGCAGGCGAGCGAGGTGTAGGCGTGCCCGATGTGCGGCGCGTCGTTGACGTAGTAGATCGGCGAGGTGACGTAGAAGGTCTGGTCGGACATGGGCTTGGCTTCCAGCGCAGGGCTATGCGAGAGGGGACGCCGGTACCGCTGCCGTTTCAGGCGGCGACCAGCGCCTCGATCTCGAGAAACGCCGCCATGGCCACCTGCCTGCGGTCGAGATTGACGCGGTCGGTGCGGGCCACGAGGCGGGTCAGTTTCTCCCACAGCGCCAGCCAATCCGCAAGGCGCCGGAGCCCGGCCAGCCGCGCCGCCAGACCCTCCTCCTCGGCCACCACGGCGGCCGGGGCGCGGCCCAGGGCCCCCTCGCGCACCAGGCGGGCCAGCCACCAGCCCAGCAGTTCCATGGTCGTGGCAAAGGCCCGGTCGGCCCCGGCGCGGCCCAGCGCGTCGGCGAAGGCGTGGGTGCGCGTGATGTCGAGGCGCGGCAGGGTGCCCAGCAGGCCGACCAGTTCGCGGTAGAGTTCCAGGCCCCCCGCCTCCACCAGGTCCAGCGCCCGGCCGATCGAGCCGTCGGCCAGGCCGACGATGGCAGGCCGCTCCAGCGGGTCGAGTTCGGGCGCATAGTCGGCCAGCAGCCTGGCGACCGTCGCCCCCGGCAGCGGCGCCAGCGCCAGGTGGCAGCAGCGCGAGCGGATGGTCGGCAGCAGCGAACCCGGCGCGTGCGAGACCAGCAGGATCAGCGAGCGCGGCGCCGGCTCCTCCAGGATCTTCAGCAGCGCGTTGGCGGCATTGCGGTTCAGCTCGTCGGCGCTGTCCACCACCAGGATGCGCCAGCCGCCCTCGGCCGGGGTGTGGTGCAGGCGGTCGATGGCGCCGCGCACCTCCTCGATGACGATCTCGCCGCGCCGCTTGCCGGTCTTCTCGTTGACCCCGCGCTCCAGGGTCAGCAGGTCGGGATGCCCCGCGGAGGCGACCCGGCGGAAGATCGGATGACCGGCCGCCAGCGCCAGGTCCTTGGGCGGCGGCGGCGCGCCGAAGAGGCCCGGCCCCTCGTCTTCCGCCGCCCCGCCGCCGGCCAGCAGGTAGCGGGCGAAGCGGAAGGCCAGCGTCGCCTTGCCGACGCCGCGCGGCCCGGTCAGCAGCCAGGCATGCGGCAGGCGGCCGGACTTCACCGCGCGCAGCAGCACGGCCTCGGCCGCGGCCTGGTCCAGCAGGCGGGGATTGGCGCGTGGTGCCGGAAAGGCGGGGGCCTCCTCCGCGGGGTCAGGCGGGGCCTTAGCCATGTGCCCTCACAGCTCCCCGCCCAGCCGATCCAGCAGCGCCCGCTCGCCGGCCAGCGTCACCGCCTCCAGCGGCTGCCCGGCGTCGATCACCGCGCAGCGCCCCGGCTCGGCCCTGGCGATGGCCTGGAAGCCTGCGCGCAGGCGCTGGTGGAAGGCCAGGTCCTGCGCCTCGAAGCGCCCTTCCCCGCCGCGCCGGGCGGCGGCGCGGGCCAGGCCCAGGGCCGGATCGAGGTCGAAGACCAGCGTCAGGTCGGGCCGGAGGCGTCCGATGACCAGGGCATGCAGCGCCTCGATGGCGCCGGCACCGAGGCCCCGGGCATAGCCCTGGTAGGCGACAGTGGAATCGAGGAAGCGATCGCAGACCACCCAGTCGCCCCGCGCCAGGGCCGGGCGGATCACCCGCTCGACGTGGTCGCGACGGGCGGCGAAGACCAGCAGCGCCTCGCTCCAGGCGTCCCAGCGCCCGGGCTCGCCGTTGACCAGCAGGGCACGGATCTCCTCGGCGCCCGGCGTGCCGCCCGGCTCGCGCGTCTCGACGACGGTCTTGCCGCGCGCGCGCAGCAGCTGCGCCAAGGCGCGGGCCTGGGTCGACTTTCCCGCCCCCTCGCCCCCCTCCAGGGTGATGAATCGCCCACGCGCCATGGCGGGCACTCTGGGCAGCCCGGGGCGCAGGGTCAATGCGGGCCGCCTGGCCCTGTCACAGCAGGGACTTCACGCCCTCGATCATGCGGCCGATCAGGCCCATCTCGCCGACCGCCTGGCCGGCGACGATGGGCAGGTCGACCGGCTTCAGCCCCGGCGCCTCGACCGTCACCACCGCGACCTCCTGGCCCTGGGCGATGGGGGCGACCAGCGGCGACTGGTAGCGCAGCGTGACCTTCATCTCGGCCCGGCTGGAGCGCAGCATCTGCAGCTCGATGTCTTTCGGCACCACCAGCGGCACGCTGTCGGCGTCGCCCATGAAGACCGGCGCCTGGTCCAGTACCTCGCCGGCGGCGAAGAGCTTGTAGCTGGCGAACTCGCGGAAGCCCCAGGTGAGCAGGCGCTCGCCCTCCTCCGCCCGGCTCTTCTCGCTGTCCATGCCGGTGATGATGAGCAGCAGGCGCTTGCCGTTCTGCACCGCCGTGCCGGCGAGGCAATAGCCCGCCTCGTTGGTGTGGCCGGTCTTCAGGCCGTCGGCGCCGATGTTCTTGTAGAGCAGCGGGTTGCGGTTGGGCTGCTTGATGTTGGCCCAGGTGAACTCGGTCTCGCTGTAGAAGTGGTAGTACTCGGGGAAGTCATGGATCAGGCGCAGACCCAGCGTCGCGAGGTCGCGCGCCGTCATGTACTGGTTGGGGTCGGGCCAGCCGCTGGCGTTGGCGAAGTGCGAGCCGGTGAGGCCCATCTCCGCCGCCTTCTTGTTCATCTCCTCGGCGAAAGCTGCCTCGCTGCCGGCAAGGCCCTCGGCGAAGGCCACGGCGGCGTCGTTGCCCGACTGGATGATGAGGCCGCGCAGCATGTCCTCGACGCGCACCTGCTCGCCCACCTCGATCCACATCTTCGAGCCTTCCATGCGCCAGGCCTTCTCGCTGACCGGCAGCTTGTCGTCGAGCGAGAGGCGCTTGTCCTTCAGCCGCTCGAAGATCAGGTAGGCGGTCATCAGCTTGGTCATCGAGGCCGGCGGAATGCGCTCGTCGGCGTTCTTCTCGAACAGCGCCGCGCCGGTGTCGCCGTCGACCAGGATCGCCGTGGTCGCGGCGGTTTCCAGCGCGGCGGCGGGGCGCAGGGCGAAGGTGACGAGAAGCAGGGCGACGACGGCAAGGCGCGGCAACAGGGTCATGGGGCGGGGTACTCCTTCAACGGCTCTCTTTTGCTCACTCCACCACGATGTGACTCTCGGTATAGCCCGCGGAGATCAGCTTGTTCAGCGTGCGATCCGCCGCATCGACCGAGGCCAGGGGCCCGATCCGCACCCGATAGAAGGTATTGGCGCCGATCTTCACCGCGGCGACGAAGGCCTGGCCATAGGGCGCGATCTTGGCGCGCAGGGCCTCGGCATTGCCCGGGTTCGCAAAGGACCCGGACTGGATGTAGATCTGCGTCGGCAGCACGTTCTTCTGCTCGACCTTGCCGTCGGGCATCGGCACCGCGGCGACGACGGCCGGCTGCGCCGAGGGGAAGGGCTGCGGCGCCGGCTGGCTGCTGGTGGTGGGCGTCGGGCCGCCCAGCGTCTTGGTCTCCACCTGGCCGACCGGCGCCGCCTGCGGCAGGTCCTTGTCGTCGGTGACCGGCGTCTGCGCCTGGGCCACGGAGACGAGCTGCTGGCTCTCCTGCGGCAGGATCTCCACCAGCACCTTGGCGGTACCCTTGCGCTGCATGTCCAGCAGTTCGGCCGCGCGCTTCGACAGGTCGATGATGCGCCCGTTGGCGAAGGGGCCGCGGTCGTTGATGCGCACCTTGATCGAGCGGCCGTTCTCCAGGTTGGTCACCTGCACCATGACCGGCATCGGCAGGGTCGGGTGCGCGGCGGTCAGCGCGTACTGGTCATAGGTCTCGCCGTTCGCCGTCTTCTTGCCGTGGAAGCCGGGGCCATACCACGAGGCGATGCCGGTCTCGCGGTACTCCCAGTCCGCCTTGGGGTAGTACCAGACGCCGTTCACCTGATAGGGCTTGCCGACCTTGAACTCGCCGACCGGCCCGGGCTTCGTCGTCGGGCTCGACGCGCAGCCGGCCAGGAGCAGCAGCGCTCCGACTGCCAGGATCCTGACCAGGACCGCCCCCGCACCCATGGTTCTGCTTCCTCCCCCAGTTCGCCGACCGCTAGCCGGCCTGCACTCGCATGGCCTCGATGATCGCGCGCGTCGGATAGGCGTCGGCCGGAAAGCCGTTCTTCGCCTGGAAGGCGCGCAGCGCGGCCCGGGTCTTGGGGCCGACCTTGCCGTCCGGCGTGCCGCTGTCGAAACCGAGCTTGTTGAGATACTCCTGCATCGTCTTGATCTCCTCGCGGCTGAGGCGCTCTTCCTCCACCGGCTTCACCGCCTTGAAGGGCCCCTTGCCGGCGATGCGGTCCGACAGGTGGCCGACCGAGATGGCGTAGAGGTGCGAGTTGTTCCAGCGCAGGATGGTGTAGAAGTTCTGCAGCACGACGAAGGCGGGACCTTGCCAGCCTGCGGGCAGCAGGATGGCGCCCGACTTTTCCTGCAGCGTCAGATCGCCGCCGTCGGGGCGCCGCACGCCCAGCGCCTGCCAGCGCGCCACCGGCTGGCGGTTATCGGCGCCAGACTGCTCCCAGGGGAAGTCGGCCGGCATGACGACCTCGTAGCCCCAGGGCAGGCCCGGCACCCAGCCGCTGTTCTCCAAGAAGTGCGCGGCCGAGGCGAAGGCGTCGCTGGTGTTGTTCCAGATGTCCTTCTTGCCGTCGTTGTCATAGTCCAGCGCGTTGTTGAGAAAGGTCGAGGGCAGGAACTGGAAGTGCCCCATCGCACCGGCCCAGGAGCCGATCATGCCGGCCGCCGTGATGTGGCCCTGCTCGACGATGGTCAGCGCGTTCAGCAGCTCGGTGCGGAAGAAGGCGCTGCGGCGCTCGTCCCAGGCCAGGGTCGCCAGCGCGGCGATCACCTCGTAGTCGCCCATGTAGGTGCCGTAGTTGGTCTCCAGCCCCCAGAACGCCATGAGCGATTCGGCCGGCACGCCGTGATCGCCTTCGACCTGGTCCAGCACCTTCTGGTTCGCCGCCAGCCGCACCTGCCCGTCGGCGATGCGGGTGTCGGTGATGCGTGGCTCCATGTAGCGCCAGAAGGTCTGGGTGAACTCCGGCTGGTTGCGATCCAGGTCGATGACCTTCTGGATCGGCTGCAGGCCGGTCAGTGCCGCGTCCAGCGTCTTCTGCGAGATGCCCTTGGCCGCCGCCTCGGCGCGCAGCTCGACCAGCCAGGCGTCGAAATCGGCGTCGGTGGCGGCGCGCGCGTGGCGCAGAGAGCCGAAGACACCCGATAGTGCCAGCAGGGTGCCGCCGGTCAGCAGCGTACGGCGGGAAAGCTCCATCACCTCGACGACTCCATCGTCAAACCACGACCCCGCCCCCAGGCCTTCTGCCACAGGGGACCCACGCGCCGCAATGCAGCGGAAATGTGTCTCTAAGAGGGCGCGGCCACCCCGGTCTCGATCGACGGGAGCGAGTCAGGGCGCGGGAAAGAGGTCAGGCGAGCGGCCGAGCAGGCGATAGACCAGCAGGCCGATCCATTCCTTGGCCGCGATGTCGAGCGCCCCCAGGCTGTAGAGCGGATCGACGTCGAAGCCCAGCCACGAACGGTCGGCGGTCAGGAAGTCCACCGGATAGGCCACCACACCCGGCCAGCCGGCGGCGCGGAAGCAGCCGATGGCGCGCGGCATGTGGAAGGCCGAGGTGATGACCACCCAGGTCTCGCCCGGCTGCGGACTGGCCAGTTCCTTGGCGAAGACCGCGTTCTCCCAGGTGTTGCGCGAGTTGCGCTCCAGGATCAGCCGCGCCGGGTCGAGGCCCATGCGCGCCAGGATACGCGCCGCGTCGTCGGCCTCGCGCAGTTCGGGCTTGCGCACCGAGCCGCTGCCGCCGGCGAAGACCAGCTTGGCCTTGGGATAGCGCTGTGCGAAGGCGACAAAGGCGGCCAGGCGGTCGCCGCCCGATTCGTTGATCTGCGGCGTCTCCTCGCCGTCGGCCTGGACATAGGAGATCGAGCCGCCCAGCACCACCACGCCGTCCACCCGTTCGGGCAGCGTGCGCATCACCGGAAAGCGGTTCTCCAGGGTGCCGAGCCACAGCCGCTCCAGCGGGAAGAGCGAGATCAGCAGGAACCAGCCGATGGCCAGGGTCAGCAGCCAGCGGCCGATCCGCCGACCGCGGCGCCAGCCGAGCCAGCTCAAGAGGATACCCAGCACCAGCGCGATCAGCAGCAGCGTGGTCGGCTTGGCCAGGCCCCAGAAGATCTTGGACAGCTCGAAGCTCACGGCGCGGCCCCCCTGCCCGCTCCCGCGGGCCACCTTCCGGCGGCAGACTTGGCATGGTGCCGGGCGCCCCGTCCAGTCTGGGACAAGCCGCCATTGCCGCCAGGCCGAGACCGGGCGAGACTGAAGTCCCTGCCCGCCCTGGGGAGAAACTGCCCATGCTTGAGCTCATTGCCCTGATCTGCGCCCTGCTGCTGATCGGCTGGATACCGACCGAAGCTAGCAAGGTCATCAACGGTTGGGTCAACAAGCGCTTCAAGGGCGACCACGCCGCCTTCCTCAAGGCCTATCGCAAGCAGCTCACCTTCCTGGTCTGGGCCGGCCCGGTCTTCTTCGTACTGATGGGCGGCATCGCCCTCGTGTCCTTCAGCGACGGCGGCGACACGCTGAACGGCGTGATCAAGCTGGCGAGCGCGGTCGCCTGGGGCATCGACGGCTGGGTCGCCCACCTCTGGCGCGGCAAGCTCGACGCCGCCATCGCCAGCGGCAGCATTCCGAGCACGGCGAAGCCGGCCGCTTGACACCCCCTATACCCACAAAGCCAACAGTGCTTTTTGATTGAGTCTGCAGCGCCGGGACATCACAATTTTAGCCCCAACGCGGCCAGTTGGCGGAGGTGCGCCATGACCAACGCGGCGACGCGGCAATCGCGCCCATGGACGGCCTGGATCTGCTTGGCAGTTCTTGTTCTTGCCAGCCTGACGACGACGCGGGCGAATGCCGCGCCGGCGCATTGCAAGGGCTACGATGACGATATTGAGGTAATGATCACCGATTGGGAACCAATTGACCTGATTGACTGGATGACGGAAGAATTAGAGCGATGCACGAAACCGAACTTGGACCGAGCTAAAGATTATTACTGGCGCGGAACTGCCTACTCACAGATTGGCGATAGTGGTAACGCTATTGACGACTATACGAGGGCCATAGCTCTCAGTCCAAACAGTAATGTCGCTAGCCTCTCTTACATGGATCGCGGTTTGGAATACTGCCACCTAAAACCACCGGAGGTCGAACGCGGGTTAAAAGACTCGATGCAGGGAATCACTCTCAACACAGATAAAAGTGGTGTAGATGAAGCAAAATTTCTTCAGGCCACCCTTGCAACAGAAGGATTCTACACTGGCCCTATTGATGGCATCTTCGGTCCCCGCAGTCAGGCGGCCTTCCGGGACTACTGCGCGGCAGGAGCTCCCATTACCCGCGTCGTCCCTCCGGGGACAAACGACTCGCCTGTGCCGGCCACGAAGAGCGAGCCCTCGACCTATGTCACGCTCGAGGTCTGCAATCGAACCTACGAAGAGGTCTACCTCGTCTTCGCGGCGCGCAAGGCACCCGGCAGCAGCACCTGGACCCTGCAGGGCTGGCGCAATGTCCCGGCCAACCAGTGCAAGGACGCCGCCACATTCGCGCGCGGCAATCTCTATCTCTATGCGGAAAGCAAGAGCTTCAGCTGGAGCGGCAGCGCAAGGACCTACTGCGCACCGAATCTGGCATTCCAACGCGACCTTATCGCCGGCTACACCTGCCAGTCTGGCGAACGCCTGCTCGGCTTTTATGAAGCGGAAGTCAGCGACAGTTCAGACGTTTTCACCTGGACCCTGACGGAGTAATCAGGAGCATCGCCGATGACCCTTCGCCACGTCGTTCCGCTTGTGCTGTCGCTCCTCCTCGCGGCCGCGGCGCCCTCGGCCGCCGTGCAGTGCGTACCTGAGAATGCGCCGGTGACCGTGACCGGCGTGCTGCACTGGACCCAGAAGGACGGCTACACCCTGGCGAAACCGGACAAGCTTTTCTGCACCGAGACGACGGCCGAGTACTGGGACCTCGACGAGATCGACCTCACCGTGTTCGGCCTCGAGAGCAAGGCTGCGCGCTGCAAGGGCAGGAAGACGACGGTGTCGGGGCACTACTACATGGCCCCCGAGTTCATGTGGATCGTGCCCTTCGTCGCCGCGGACTCCCTGAGCTGCTGACGGGACCGTGAGGGCGCGCCGCCCCTTGGCGCGCGCCGCCGCCAGCGTGTAGGAAGGCGCCACCGGATGGGTGGCCGAGCGGTTGAAGGCACCGGTCTTGAAAGCTAGCGGAGGCTCAACCGCCGCTGCTCGCTGGACCGAGAAATAGAAGTGTGGTTACAAGGGGTTGCGGGCAAGTCTGCAAGGGGCATGGGGTGGGACGAAAATCGCCCATAACCCAGTTGTAAGCAACTAAGCCCCTGAACGGTAAGGAAGCGTGGCCGAGTGGTTGATGGCTCCAGTCTTGAAAACTGGCATACGGGGAACCGTATCGTGGGTTCGAATCCCACCGCTTCCGCCAACTTGGGGATTTTCGCATTGGCGTTGGCCATGTCGCGACGATGCGATCTAAATCCTCGAATGATGCTAGCGTGGGGCGAATGACAGCACACAAGAGACTGATAACTGCCCACGCAGAAGGTAGTTCGGCTGGCGTAAGACTTGAACGTCTTCCCACTAACACGACAACGAACAATCATCCCGTACATCGGTGGTACAACTTCATCGCGGGCTTTTCGCCGGAGTTTGTGCAGGCGTGCGTTTCATTGCAGCGTCCATCGGCTAGCGAGCATCTTCACCTGCTAGACCCCTTTGCGGGCTGCGGAACAGCCTTGGTGACAGCAAGGATGATGAACTTGGCCGCGACAGGCTATGACCCCCATCCGTTTTTTTCGATCATAAGTGAAGCGAAGGCCAATAGCGCGCAGTACTGGCCAGACCTCAAGGATATCTGTGCGTCGATTGAAAGAGGGTTTGATGCGCCCTGTCCGATAGCTGACGTGCTTCCGGAGGCGGCTGGGGCTTTTCTAGCCAAATTGTTTGAACCATCTGCACTTCAGGCCTTATTGGGAGCGCGGATTGCACTTGAGCAGGATGGCCTTGCCCCGAACGCTTTAGCAGTCTTGGTTCTGTCCAGAGTCCTCGACCATAGCTGTCGCGCAGCTACCGACGGAATTTACAAGGCGCCAACATCGAAGAAGCGCGCCCTGCTGCCTGCGGAAGCGCTGCGCCGAGTCTTGGAGACGCTGATCGGCGACCAGATAGAGGCCGTGTCCGGGCATATCCCTGCAAAAGTTCACCGGAAGTCCTCGGAAGATATGCCTGAGGTGGCCACCCACTCTGTCGACCTTGTTGTTACATCGCCTCCCTATCTGAATAACTTCGACTTCGCTGAAATGACTCGTATGTATCTATATTTCTGGGGAATGGCGGGAACTTGGAGCGAGATAACTGAGAATGTTCGGGGGAAATTGATCGTCAATACAACGACGGCCCTGAAAGGTCATAAGGACATTCAAGAAAATTATAGAAGTTCATTAAGTCCACAGTTGCTTCCTGAAGTTGATGCGGCCGTTTCAGCATTGGCTGAAAAGCGAAAGACAAAAGCGGGAAAAAAGGAGTATGACCTTCTCGTCTACCCATATCTCAGTCAAATGCAGAATACTCTTCGCGAGTGTCTCCGAACAATGAAGACTGGTGCAGGATTCCATATGATGGTTTCGGATGCCGCATTGTATGGCATTCACTTGCCCGCACCAAGATGGATCGCAAAAATGATGATCTCTTGCGGGTATGGCGACGTTGAGTGTCATATCGTCCGACAACGCGGGCATCGGTGGGTATTGGATAAGCGCGAGGGTTCAGAGACTGGATTGGGTGAATACTACGTCTTCGGAAGGGCGAGATAAATGCATACTCTCTATCAGTTGGCAGACGCGGAAATTCGTTCCTGTATTGAAGATTATCTCGCGCTCGCCAGCGCCACCAATGGATTCACCAGCGTAACCGAAGATGCTATTGATACAGATCGAAAGGCCGTCATCGTTCTTTCGGGCATCAATGCGTCGCTTGAGGACATATCTCCAAAGGCCGCAGTTCGCGAATGGCAGCGTAGGAAGGCCATACCACTCGACGTGGAAGCGGGGATCACAGCTGGCGTCTATACCAATCTACGTGGCGCTGGTGTGCAATACCTAGAAGAAATCAAAGCAGGGACGGATGGCTTTAAGACGTGGACACCTGATTTTATCGGCGCAAATCCTCACACCCTTCCACTGCTTCAACACTTGGCGGGAATTTTTAGTAAAGCGGCTTTAATCAAGCAAGTTGGCAGTGTTTCGGATAACAAAATATCTGCCCCGGCCGCTAAGAGAATTGCAGCTGTGCTTGAGGCTAGAGTACACCCTGATCAAGTTCGAGAAGGTGAAATTCTTAAGCGGCTTGAGTCAACCTTGGAAGGCATAGTGCGCGATCTGATCGGTCGGGTTATGTTGGAATCCATAGTGGAGAGCGCACTCAAGGATGCTAAAGTTCCTTTCAAGAGAGAAGAAGAGTATAGTAGCCTTTCAGGCGTAGTTTACGATTTCCGCGCGGATTTTGTCGTGCCAGATGAGAGAAAACCTCGTGCATTTATTGAAGTGAGAAAATCATCTTCAAGGCACGCTTCGCTTTACGCAAAGGATAAAATGTTCTCTGCCATCAACTGGAAGGGAAGACATAAAGAGATGCTCGGAATCTTGGTGGTCGATGGAGATTGGACCGCAGAAACCTTGAGAGTAATGGCAAAGATCTTTGATTATGTTGTTCCGCTAAGGCATGTGAATGACCTCGCTAAGACAATATCCGAGTACCTAGATGGGGATCGCAGTAAATTAAAATGGTTGATCGAATTTTCGATCACTTCTGCGGTAGATCCTGCTGACACTGATAATCAGAAGAAAACCTGAGGAACACTCCACATTTTTGCGCTGTTAGAGGTTAAAAATTTCTTACGTCCATATCGCCCGCATCTCGTCACGGTGCCAGCGCTGCACACATGCGAGAACATCGGCCATGTCGCGGCGGTCCAGCGCTCCGGCGTCAACGCCTGCGCGAACGGTGTCCTCGAACGCTTCAACCGAGCCGAACGCCCGCTGGAACGGCGAAACCATCGTGCGGGCGGCTTCAAGGCGGCGCACCCGCGTGAGCATGGACCGCACGCCCGCCACTGTGGTTACGCCTCGCCCTTAAGCACGTGAAGGGCTTGGCCGAGCGCGATAGCGCGGCGCTCGTTCTCCGCAGCTTCGGCTTGCCGACGCTCTGCTGCCTCAATCCGGCGTTGCTGCTGGCTTTCAGCTTGCCGGGACGTGAGACGTAGGCATCGCAGACCTGTTGAAGCGTGACCTTGGCGGCTTCGTCCGCCTTCTTCACCTGCCGGGGATCAACGCCCAACCGCATGGAGCGCAGGTGCTCGCGGGCAACGTCGCGGGCCTGATCGACGGTAAACACACCATAGGGTCCAATCGTGATGCGGGCGGCTGCCGCGCCGCTCCCCTCAATGCGTCCTTGCACGATGAAGGTGAGCTTGCCGGTGGGCGTCACGCGCACCCCGAAGCCCTTTACATCGCTGTCCCAGTGGAACTCGTCTTTCGGCCCCGGTTTGATCCGGTCCACATACCCCTTCGTCAGTTTCGCTCGGTTCGGCTGGCTGGTCATGTCGTCCTCCGTAAGCAGGTCATAAGCTGCAGCGGTAAAGCTGCGGCTACCTGCCTACGGCTTATCATTCAGGCCAAGCAACTGATTTCGCTAGGTAATCCAGCTACGCCAAGAAGAATAAAGCTACGAAAAGTCCGGTTGCAACAAACTTGAAAACCGGCGAGGCGGCAACGTCTCCGTGGGTTCGAATCCCACCCCATCCGCCAGCGCGCGTTTTCTCGCTTCGGAGCATCTGAGCTCCGGCACAGAAAGAGTGCGCCGTCCGCGACAACAGCGGATGCATGGACAGGTAGTCCCGATCGGTCACGACGGGCGCTCAAGAGCGTCCACCCTGGCATCTCAATCTCGGAGCGTCCGCCAAACGATGCTGCTCTGTTCTCCGCAACGCCAACAGCACGTGCTGCAGCTTTTGTCTCCTTTGATCCCTACCCCCCAATAACCCCCATAGCCCTTTCCCTCAATTCTGACCGCAGCCCCATAGCAGATTTTCTCTCCCTGCTTGCAGCCCAGGACAGCCATAGCCCAGTCGGGGTCATATAAGATGAATACTTCTCCCTTGCCGGGCCAGAACCATTCTCTGTCTTGTGAGAAGAACTTCAGGTCGATCTTCTGCCCGTAGGCGTTTCGGAAAATGAGTACGAGCCTGTCCCGCCCAAGCTTTGTGGTAGCGGCTTGCTTCTCCATTGCCTGCGTGTTGCTGGGCTCGGTCCCAAATTCAGCCTGCGGTGCCGGGCTGGAGGGAGTTGAACTGGACGGCGGGCGGAAGACGCAATGCGTAAAGCCAGCACCGCTGTCCTTGTTCCATCGAATGAATCCGGGAATGGCACGGCACCTGCTTTCCGAAATGTCCCGGACATGGCAGTTCCCGTCATAGTCGTAGCCGCCGTAGGGACCCTGGTAGCCAGCGGTGCTGGCTCCAGGATAGACGGACGCACAGCTGTCGGCACGCGCTGGGCCGGCTGTTGCCAGCAACCCCGTCAAAGTGAGCAATGCGGAGCACGAGAGCGCCTGTGCAAGTGCTTTGAGCCCGATCATCGACGCACTCCTCGCGACGTGGGGCGCTTTGCGGCGGGAGAAGCAGCCGCACCGCTGCACGGCCAGGAATATCGATCAAGAACCCGTTTTCTCATTTGCGTTTCCTTCCGACCGAAGGAGGCGCCCGTGACCATCACCTTGCCCGGGGCCATGCGGCACCGGGCGCTGTCGCAGCGCCTAGTATGAACAAGAGTGCCCTCATTCGGACAATGGGAATTCCGCGGACTAGCGAGAGAGAAGACGCAGCTGCGTGCCCTTCGCGCTACCGCCGCGGCTGCTCTCTCGTGCCCGGGGCCGGACGTCCTGTGCGACGCCGGTGATGATTGCGGCCCGACCGGTAGCGCAACCTGACGCATCGCGTCGGAGGGCACGCGGCGGCGCGGCGCCGCTGCCTGCCTCGTCATCCTCGCCCTAGTTGCCGGTCGCCGCCTGGAAACAGAGGTCGCGGAACCAGCGGTGCAGCGGGTCGGCGTTGATCCGGTCCGGCCAGATGGCTTCCAGGTCGAAGCCGGGGATCGGCAAGGGCGGCTCGAAGACCGCGAGCTCCGGGCCGGCACCGAGCAGTGTCCGCTCGGGCAGGATGGCCACCAGGTCGGTGGTGCCGAGCAAGGCCCGGGCGACGGCGAAGCTCGGCAGCACGATCCCGACACGGCGTTTCAAGCCGCGCCGCGCCAGCGCCTCGTCGGTCGGCCCGTGGAAGTCGCCCTTGTTCGGCGCCACCAGCAGCTGCTCGTAGCGGCAGAAGGCCTCCAGGCTGCGCGGCTGTCGCGCCAGGGGATGGCCGCGCCGCATCGCCAGCAGGTAGCGCTCGTGGAACAGCTTGCGGCTGTGCGCCACCGTCGTCGGCGCGAACTGCGGCACGGTCAGGGCCAGGTCGACGCGGCGATGGCGCAGGTCCTCGCCCAGGGACGCGTTGTTCAAGGGATGCACCGCGATGCGCAGGTCCGGTGCCTCGCTCCGCACCCGCAGGAAGAGCGACGATAGAACGGCGTCCTGGGCATAGTCCGACGCCGCCAGGAAGATCGTCTCCGTCGCGCGCGAGGGATCGAAGGCCGTCGGCGTCAGCACGCCTTCCAGGCTCGCCAGCGCCTGCTTCACCTTGCGGTGCAGCGCTTCCGCCCGCGGGGTCGGCGTCACGCCCGCCGCCTCGCGCACGAAGAGTGGATCGTCGAACAGGGCCCGCATGCGGGCGATCTGTCCGCTGAGCCCCTGCTGCGTCAGACCCACGCGCTGCGCGGCGCGAGTCACGTTGCGCTCGGCCATCAGCGCATCGAAGGCCAGGAGCAGCGTGGTGCTGAGGCGGGTAATATCGCTCACCACGATGGTTCCTATCCTTACTACCTGTTGGCGCGATAAGACTAGGCGTGGCTAGGCTGACCGTTCAAGGCCGGGCGCAAGATCCGGCCGGGACAGGCCGCCGACGGTGGAGTTACCCCTCCCCCGTACTCCGGCGGATGGCAAAACAGGAGAGGAAGCAGCCATGGAAATCCTTGCCGATCCGATCACCGTCAACTGCCGCAAGGTGCTGGCGGGCCTGCAGCTCATGGGCGTCGACTACACGCTGACCAAGGTCGACTACTTCAAGGGCGAGCACAAAAGCCCGGCCTACCTGGCGATCAACCCGAACGCGTCGCTTCCGGCGATGCGCGACGGCGACTTCGTGCTGTGGGAGTCCAACTCGATCCTGCAGTACGCCGCGGACAAGCACGGCAAGGCCGCGTTCTATCCAACCGACCTGAAGACCCGCGCCGACATCAACCGCTGGATGTTCTGGGAGGCGGCGCAGTGGTTCCCCTGCTGCTACGTCTTCCTGGTCGAGAACTGCGTGAAGCCGCTGCTGGGCGGCGCGCCGGATCCGGCCGTGCTGCAGGGCCAGGCGGAGACCTTCCACAAGCTCGCCGGCATCCTCGACGCCCGCCTGGCGCAGAGCGCTTGGGTCGCGGGCGACAGCCCGACCATCGCCGACATCGCCCTCGCCTCGCCCATGCACCTGCACGGCTGGCAGGCCCTGCCCCTGGCGCAGCACCGCAACCTGGTGCGCTGGATGACGCAGAACGTCGAGGCGCTGCCCTGCTGGAAGGCGACGGTGGTCGAACGCGGCTTCACCCTGCCGGCCGCGGCCTGACGGGCACGGGCGGGCAGCCAGCGAGCGAGGCGGACCATGAGCAGCGTCAGAGCCGCGATGAACTACTCGGTCGATAACGGCCGGCCGATCGACTACTACTTCTACGAACCGGACCCGGCGCTGGAGCTGAACCCGCCGGGCACCGACGTGCACGAGGTGGAGATCCACGACGCCTGGCCCCAGGCGGCGCGCTTCACCGTCGACCGCGAAGGCTTCGAGCTCAAGGACTTCGCGTCCGGCTTCAACCGCTTCGACGACGACGCGGCGATCAGAACGCTGTTCTATCCGGAGGTCGCCGCCTTCGTGCAACGGCACAGCGGCGCCCGCCGGGTCGAAGTCTTCGACCACACGATCCGCAAGCGGCTGCCCGCCGACCTGAAGCAGCAGACCGAGGTGCAGCGGCCGGCGGTGCTGCTGGCACACAGCGACTACACACCAAAGTCCGGGCCGCAGCGCGTGCGCGACCTGCTGCCGGCCGAGGCGGATGGCCTGCTGAAGCGGCGGGTCGCCTTCTTCAACGTCTGGAAGCCACTCTACGACGTGGTCGAGGAACTGCCGCTCGCCATGTGCGACGCGCAGTCGGCACGGGACGGCGACATGCTGCTGATGGAGCTGAAGTACCGTGAGCGCACCGGCGAGATCTACGTCATGCGCTACGCGCCCCAGCACCGCTGGTACTACTTCCCCCGCATGCGGCCCGACCAGGCGCTGCTGCTGAAGACCTATGACAGCGAGACCGATGGCCGGGCCCGCTTCATGGGCCACAGTGCCTTCGAGGACCCGAATACCCCGGCCAATGCACGGCGCCGGCAGTCCATCGAGCTCAGGACCATGGCCTTCTTCTGATGTGGCGGCTTAGTGGACCTTGAACACAAGGTCCACGCTATGCCCGGCGTCGGCGACGGCACGATCGGCCAGGCGCAGGCGATCCACCAGCGCCGGCAGCGGTTCGTCCGGCGGCACACGCACGTGCAGTTCGATGAAAAAGCGGCCGGCCACCTGCCGGCTGCGCAATCGGCTGATGGTCTCCAACCCGATGCCGGCGCCCTCCAGCGCTTCCAGGACCGGCAGCAGCGCCTCGGCATCGATCGGGCGGTCGATCAGGTCGTGTACCGCGTCGATGATGATCCGCAGGCCCTGGTGCAGCGACAGGGCGGCAATCAAGACCCCGGCAAGCAGGGCGCCCAGGTGACCGACATGGGCGTCCCGCGGCAGGGCCGCCGCGGTCAGGACCAGTTGCGCCGCGACATGCACCACCCAGGCGCCCGAACGAGCCCGTTCCTCGTGCCAGATCCACGCCAGCCAGCCGAGGTTCGCCGTCGCGACGAAGGCCAGCAGTGCCGGCGGCTGTCGCGCCAGGGCCAGAGTCGACTCCGGCCCGATGCGGATCAGCCAGAGGGCGCTGGCCACCAGGGCCAAGCCCAGCAGCAGTTCGCAGCAGCGCCCCAGCTTCTCCAGCCCGAACTGGTAGTGGCCGCGCTGTCGGCCGCGCGCCAGGCGGGCGCCGAGCGCGGCGATGGCATGGGTCAGCGCGATGCCGGCGTAGCGCACGACCTGCGCCTGCAGGACAAGCGACCCGGTCAGCACCACGACGATCGTCAATCCCGAGAGGGCCAGAAGGTCGATCCAGAGCGGACGGTGCCAGGGGCGCGCGACCAGGCTGTGCGCCAGGGGCGTGTGCGGGTGCCTCATGCCGCGACCGCCCGGCCGGGGCGCAGCACGACACAAACGTCGGCCGAATCGCCGAAGGTCGCGGCCAGCGACGCTTCCAGTTCCCTGGCACGTGCCTGCAGTGTGGCGAGATCGGGAAAGTCCGCCGGGACCAGCGTCACCTCGAACTGCGAAAAGCGGCCCGAGCGGCGGCTGCGCAGGGCGACGGCCGGATCCAGCCCGGCCTCGCGCAACAGCGCCTCGGCCTTCGCCCGCGGCTCCGGCAGCGCCGGCAAGTCGAGCAGACCCAGCACGCAGCGCCAGCCCAGACGCCCGCCGATGGAGATCATGAAGAAGGCACCGGCGATGGCGCCAAGGCCGTCGAACAGCGCGCCGATCGCCGGGTCCTCGGCCAAGGCAGAGGCGGTCACCGCGGCCAGAGCCGACAGCGAGGCGTAGACCTTGCCACGTCGGCCGTTGATCTGGCTCAGGAAGATGGCCGAGCTGTCGGCGCGGTAGGCGCTCTTCATGGCATAGAGCGCAAGGCAGTTGACCAGCGCGCTGCCGCCCGCCGCCACGGCGCCAAGGGCAAGGCCGGTGGGCGCGATCGCGGCGCCGCCGGTCGCCAGCAGGTGCACCACCTTCTCGGCGATGAAGACGCCGCCGACCACGAGCGCCGAGCAGCAGATCATGTTGCACAGCATCTCGATCTTGCCGATGCCGTAGTGCAGCCTGTGGAAACGTTCGCGATGCACCGCCAGCAGCAGGCGGACCGACATGTACTCCACCGCCAGCATGCCGGCGCTGCGCAACGTCTCGGTCAGCAGAGTGAGCGACGAGGACGCGAGCGTTGCCACGACCAGGATGACGAAGATGCCGGTGTCGGCGATCGCGGAGCCGACCGAGGCCCGCTCACTCCGCCGCTGGGCGGCGGTGATCGTCGCCCTGCCCGGCATGTCAGAGCCTGAGCCGCGCCAGGATCACGTCGATCAGGCCAAGGTCGGGGAAATCGACGAAGGCGGCGCGGCCGACCGGACAGGTCTCGAAGCCGGCACCGGCGGCGTCGAGCCGCAGCAGCGCCTGCGCGTCCCCTTCGCCCCGCCCCTTGGCCAATGCGATCAGGTCGTTGCGATCGAGCGTCGAGGCCGCGCCGCGCAACTGGATGACCTGGGCCTGGCGTCCGGCCGTCTCGCCCTCGAGCAGGACCGTGGCGGGATCCCCGGTCTTGAGCAGCGCCGCCTCCACGTCAGAGATCGGCACGTCGACCAGCAGGACGCTGCAGTCGATCCACTCCGCCACGGCCTGGCCCGCCAGGACGACCGCGCCGCTGCTGACCCGCTCGCTCCAGACGATGCTGCCCTGCGGCGCCGGCACCGTGGCCTCGCTCTGGCGCAGCAGGTCCGCCTGCTCGCTGGCCAGACGCGCCTCCAGGTAGGCACGTTCCGCCTTGGCGTCGATCAGCTCGAGACGCGTCATCTTGCGCTCGAGCTTCAGCTCCATGCGCTCGCCCTGCGCCCAGCCGGGATCGTCGCCGGTGTCGTCGGCGAAGACGCCGCGATCGGCCGCTTCCCGCCGCACCTTGGCGAAGGCGAGGTCGGCCTCGAGGTTGGCCAGGTCGACAGCGGCCTGATGCACCCTCAGCTTGGCCTCGTCCGCGTCGTTGGGCGAGCCCACGCCCTTCTCCATCAAGGCGTTCTTGCGCTCGGAGATCTGCGTCACGACCTCGAGCAGGCTCTTGGCGATCTCCACCCGCTCGGCCAGCGTTGTGATCTTGACGTCGAGCTGGTCGCGGAAGGTCTTGGCATAGACCGCCTTCACCTGCTGGCGATCGGCGTCGAGCTCGTTGATCTCCGCGATCTGCGTCTCCAGCTCGGCGATGCGGGCGGCGTTCCGCTCCAGGTCCGCCTGGGCCTGCTCGACGGCCTTGCGGCTGGCATGGTCGTCGTGGACCGAGGCGATTGCACCGTCGGGTCCGACCACGCCGCTCACCGGTCGCGGGATGAACTCGATCGTGCCATCGATCGGCGTCGTCGCGACGTGCGACCAGGTGGTCACCGCCGCGTCGCGCACCGCGATGGACCGAATGTAGGGGCCCAGCATCCAGGCGGCGTAGGCCAGGAAGGCCAGGATGCCGACGATATAGGGCCAGCGGCGACGCCGCGGCAAAGCCGTATCGTCAGCCATGTTCGGCGCGGTGCTTCATGTGGCGATTGCCCCCAGGATCCCATGACACTAGGCCGGGCATCGGGGCGAGACAACCGCCTGCGGACGTCACTTGCCGGCCACCGGCTCCGGCGCCTCGCCATCCACGCGGTAGTGGTGCACGTCGCGCTGCGGGAAGGGGATCGACAGGCCCGCGGCTTCCAGCGCCAGCTTGCCCTTCTCCGTCAGGTCGCGGCGAAGTGCCCAGTAATCAGCATTGCCGGTCCAGACCCTGAGCGTCAGCTCGACGGCGCTGTCGCCCAGGCCGGCGACGAAGACCGCGGGCGCGGGATCCGCCAGGCTGCGCGGGTCCGCCGTGGCGAGGTCGAGCAGCGTCCGCTTGCCCAGCGCGATGTCGTCGCCATAGGCGATGCCGAACTGCAGGTCGACCAGACGCGTCGGCAGGCGCGTGTAGTTCGTCACCTGCTTGTTCCAGAGCTGGGCATTGGGGACGAAGATGAACAGCCCATCCCACGACTGCAGCTCGCTGGTGAAGAGGCCGACCTGCTTCACCGTGCCGGCGATGCCGTCGGCGTCGATGTAGTCGCCGGCCCGGAAGGGCCGCAGCCAGAGCAGCATGATGCCGGCGGCGATGTTGGACAGCGTGCCCTGCATGGCCAGTCCGATGGCAAGGCCCATGGCGCCGAGCGCCGCCAGGATCGAGGTCGTCTGGATGCCAAGTTGCCCCAGTACGGCGATGAATACGACGATCTGCACGGCGTAGCGCAGGCTGGTGGTGATGATGACATGCAGGGTCGGGTCGACCTTGGTGCGCCGCAGCAGGCCGCCGACGCCGCGCGACAGCCGCCCGGCGAGCCACCAGCCGATGAAGAGCAGCACCAGCGCGCCGAGGATGTTGGGCAGCGCGTCGGCCGCCCAAGCCGCCAGGCTTTGCAGGAAGGTCGTCACCTCGTCGCCGATGTTCTCCGGATTCATCCTTCGCGCCCTCGCTGTCATGGATGGCTGGAACGGAAGCCCCGGGGCCGGCCCCCCGGCACGCGGGGCGGCAGGGTTTCCGCAAGTGTGGAACGCCGGCCGGAGCGCGTGGCTCCTCCGGTGCTCTTTCTCACTTAGGTCCGCGCAACAGGATTACCACCCCGATCCGTCTTCGGCGCCCGGGTCTGGCCCTTTCAGCGGGCCAGCCGCCGCAGGGTCTCCTGCGCCTCGGCGGCCAGGGTCTCGACCAGCCGGGCGGCGGGCAGTTCGCGGTTGAGCGCGGCCGCCTGGCCATAGAGGTGGAAGGACGCCTCCTCGTCGCGCCCGGCCTGCAGCAGCGGATCGCTGAGCGCATAGTGCGTGGGAAAGGCCGCCGGCGACTGGCGCTGGCGCTCCATGTCCAGCGCGTAGCGGCTGCGCCGGGCCCGCGCCGCGCGACCCGAAAAGGCATCGGTCATCATGGTGTCGCTGTCGGCGGCGGCGCGGATCAGCGCCCTGCGGGTCGCATCCGTGCCGGCTTCCGGGCAGGAGAGGAAGGCGGTGCCGAGCTGCACCCCGCTGGCGCCGAGGGCCAGACAGGCAGCCACGCCCCGCCCATCGGCGATGCCGCCGGCGGCGATCACCGGCACCCGCACCGCGTCCACCACCTGGGGGACCAGCGCCAGGGTGCCGATCCCGTCGCTGGGTTCGCGCGGGCTGTGGGAACCGCGATGACCGCCCGCCTCCCAGCCCTGGGCGATGATGGCATCGACCCCGGCAGCTTCCAGTTCGCGCGCCTCGGCCACTGTCGTCGCCGTGCTCAGCACGCGAATGCCGGCCGCCTGGATGCGCCTCAGATCCGCCGCCGGCGGCACACCGAAATGGAAGCTGGCGACCGCCGGCCGCAGCGCGAGCAGGGCTTCCAGCTTCTCGGCCGGGAACCCGCACGCGCGCGTCGGCAACGCGTCGGGGACCGAGCCGCGGCCGAGCGCGGCGTACCAGGGCGCGAGGCGGCGGCGCAACGACGCCAGGGTCTCCGGCGGGGTCCGCGGCGCGGGATAGACGAAGAAGTTGAGGTTGAACGGCCGGTTGCTGGCCGCGCGCAGGGCTTCGACGGCCTCGTTCAGCGCCGCCAGCTGCATCTCGCCACAGCCGAGGGAGCCGAGGGCACCGGCGTTCGACACCGCGGCGGCCAGCGCCGGTGTCGCCGACCCGGCCATCGGCGCCTGGATGATGGGATGCTCCAGTCCCAGCAATGCGCAGAGGCGCCGGTCGCTCCACATGGTCCAACCCTCCGTCCGGTCCTTCGTGGCCGCACCCTACCACGCTCGATCACCGCCGCCGGCCCGGACGCGACCGCCGGCGAGATGCTAGCATTGGTCGTGGAGCCTGGAGCCATCGCATGAAACGTTTCCTGGTCTGGACCGTCGCCGCGCTGCTGTTGCTCGCCGTGGCGGGCTACGCTGCCTTCCGCTTCAGCCCCTGGCCCTCGGCGCTGCTGATACGCTGGAGCTTCGATCGCGACGCGCTCGCTGCCGCCGAGGCGATGGAAAAACACCTGCCCGAAGGTGTCACCGCGCAGCTGGACCTCGTCTATGACCCTGGTGACGGCGACGCGCGGCTCGACATCTTCCTGCCCAGTACGGTCGAGACCGAGGACCTGCGCCTGCCGGCCATCGTGTGGGTACACGGGGGTGCCTGGATTTCCGGCGACAAGGAGCATGTCGCCAACTTCCTGCGCATCCTGGCGGGCCACGGGTTCGTCGCCATCGGGGTGAACTACTCGATCGCCCCCGGCGCCCAGTACCCCACGCCGGTACTGCAGGTGAACAAGGCCCTGGCCTGGATCTCGCGCAACGCGGGCGAGATCGGCATCGACGAGGCGCGCCTGGTCCTGGGCGGGGATTCCGCGGGCGCGCAGATCGCCGGCCAGATCGCCAACCTCGTGACCGAGCCGGACTATGCGGCAAGGCTCGGCATCACCCCCGGACTCCATCCTGGGCAGCTCAAGGGCGTCGCCCTGCACTGCGGCGCCTTCGATGCCGGCATGATCGATCTCGACGGCGAGTTCGGCGGTTTCCTGCGGACTGTCTTCTGGTCCTATCTCGGCGAGCGCGAGTTCCAGGAGGACCCGCGCGTGCGCGAACTCTCGGTGCTGGAGAATCTCAGCCCGGGCTTCCCGCCGCTCTTCATCTCCGTCGGCAACGCCGATCCCCTCGCGCCACAGTCCTATCGCCTGGCCGAACTCGCCGCGGCGCAGGGCACCGCCGTCGACAGCCTCTTCTTCGCGGCCGACTACGCGCCGCGTCTAGGGCACGAGTACCAGTGGAACCTCGACGGCGAGGCCGGCCAGCAGGCGCTACGGCAACTGGTCGCCTTCATGAAGCGAGTGACGGCGCCGTGACCGGGCTGCCGCGCTTTCCCGCGACGGCGGCGCAGGGTTCCGTCCTGGACGCCCTGGCCGAAACCGGTGCCGCGATCGTCGAAGGACTGATCCCGCGCGACCTCTGCGATGCCATCAAGGCGGAGTTCCGGCCGCACCTCGACCGCGAGGGCCTGGAAAGCGCCGGCGACTTCAACGGCTACAGGACCCTGCGCATCGGCGCCGTGCTGGCGAAGTCACGCGCCGTGCTGCCGCTCCTGACCCACCCCCTCGTGCTGGCCATGGCCGACCGCTTCCTGCTGCCGCACTGCCTGAACTACCGCTTCGGCAGCCTGACCGGCATCGAGATCCTGCCGGGCGAGGGGCGTCAGCGGCTGCACCGCGACCAGAACTGCTATTCGCACCGCGTCCCCGGCATCGAGTTCGAGGTGGTGGCGCTCTGGGCCTTCGACGACTTCACGGCCGAGAACGGTGCGACGCACGTCGTGCCGGGAAGCCAGGGCTGGCCGCTCGACCGCCTGCCGGCGGCGGACGAGCCGACCCTGCAGGCGGTCATGCCGGCGGGCTCGGCGCTGCTCTATCTCGGCACGACTTATCACGGGGGCGGCGCCAATCGGAGCGAGCGCCCGCGCATGGCCCTGGTCAACACCTACTCGCTCGGCTGGCTGCGTCAGGAAGAGAACATGGCGCTCTCCGTGCCGCGCGCACTCGCCGAGACTCTGCCGAAGCCGATCCGCGACCTCATGGGTTATCGACCGCACGGCCTGGTCGGCTGGTACCCCGGGGCCCTTGGCTGAAACTCGCTGTCGGCCCCTAGCGCGTCAACGAGGTCCCGCCGTACTGCTCCTTGTCCAGGCAGCTCGCGTAGACCCAGTCGGTGGCGCCGACACCAAGCCGGTTGCAGAGCGCCTGCGACGAGCTGTTGTCAGCCTTGACGCCGGTCATGAAGCCGCGTGCGCCATGCTTTTCCCACATGTGCAGGATCGCCTGCGCACCGAGGACCAGGGCGATCTTCTCGCCGCGCCTGTCGTTGCGTGTCGCCAGCATGCCCCAGAAGGCGTCCGTCGCATGCGGGCTCTCGGGATGGTGCATCATGTAGGAGGACGCCGTGGCCACCGGCTGCCCGGCCCGATCCTGCGCGACCAGGCAGACACCCTTGACCGACAGCCCGCGCATGATCGAGCCCGGCACCGGCATCACGTCGCAGGCCTGGCACAGCTCCGCGACGCTGGCCACCAGCGCGGCCGGCGTGGCGGCGTCGATTGCCGACAGGTGGAGGTCCGCGGGAAGCCTGTGCGCCGCGAGCATCCGGCGGCTGGCCTCCATCGCGGCGGACGCGCCCCGGTAGTGCTCGTGCCGGTCGACGGCCAAGCCCCGGGCGGCGAGTTCGTCGGACAGCGCGCCGAAGCCGCTGGCTGGGAAGTAGTAGGAGACCGCCGCCCCCTGGAGCCGTGCCATCGAGGTGAGGATCTCGGCGGTGTCGGCGCCCGGATCGCTCAGCGCGACCAGCCGGCCGTAGAAAGCATAGCGCGGGCTGTGCCGCAGCAGCGTCCAGAGGTGCGCGCTGCGCCTGGCGACCTTGATCCTTTCGGGGCTGCCGAAGAACTCTTCGCCCTGCTGCATGTCGGTCCCTTCCGGTGTCAGCCGAGTGGAATACCCGAGCTTATGGCATTTCAGCGAAGAGGCAGACCATCCGTTTTCCCTCGGCCGGCCAGCCTTCTGGCGTGAGCAAGATGAGAACGAACTAGAGGAAGACCCAGCGGCCCAGCGTCAGCACCACGCCGGTCACCACCAGCACGCCGGCCAGGTTCAGCAGCAGCCCAGCGCGCAGCATGGCGCGAGCCGGCACCGCGCCGGTGCCGAAGACGATGGCGTTGGGCGGCGTCGCCACCGGCAGCATGAAGCCGAGCGAGGCGAAAAGCGCGACCGGCAGCGCCAGCAGCAGCGGCGGCTGTCCCAGTGCCAGCGCGGTAGCGCCCGCCACCGGCAGCAGCACCGCGGCCACCGCGGTGTTGCTGGCCAGTTCCCCCAGCGCCACGATGACCACGCCCGCTGCCAGCAGCAGCAGCGGCAACGGCAGTTCGGACAGGCCGGACATTCCCTGCCCCAGCCAGGCCGCCAGGTCGCTGCCGCCGATGGCCTTGGCCAGCGACAGGCCGCCGCCGAACAGGATCAGAACGTCCCAGCGGATGCCCTGCGCCTCCTCCCAGGTCAGCAGGGCGCGGCGCTGCCCGCCGCCACCCGGGAGGATGAAGAGCGCGAGCGCCGCGGCGACCGCGATGCCGGCATCGCTCAGGGCCGGCAGCCAACCAGAGAGCAGCGGCCGCGTCAGCCAGAGCAGCGCGGCCAGGCCCAGCACGGCGGCGACGCGGCGCTGCGGGGCGGTCCAGCCGCCGCCCGATTCCGTGCCCGCGGCGGCAGGTTCATCCAGCCGCCTCGGCACCCGGAAGACCAGGCGCGTCAGGATCAGCCAGATCAGCGGCAGCAGCAGCACGACGCAGGGCAGACCGACTGCCATCCAGGCGGCGAAGCCGATGGCCTGCCCCTGGGTCTCCGCCATGTAGCCGGCGAACAGGGCATTGGGCGGCGTACCGATCAGGCTGCCCATGCCGCCCAGCGTCGCGGCATAGGCAATGCCCAGCAGCAGGGCGCCGCTGATCGCCGCAGCCCCTTCGGCTGGCGCCCGGAGGGCCAGCCGCGCCGCCAGTGCCTGCCCCAGCGGCAGCATGACCATCGCCGTCGCCGTATTGCTGATCCAGAGGCTGAGGAACGCGGCCACCAGCATGACCAGGCCAATGAGCCGGCGCGGCGACGCGCCGCTGCCGCTCAGCGCCCGCGCCGCCAGGCGCTGGTCGAGCGACCAGCGCTGCAGGGCCCGCGCCAACAGGAAGCCGCCGAGGAAGAGGAAGATCAAGGGATCGGCATAGGGTTCGGCGACGGACTCCAGCCGCTCGACGCCCAGCAGCGGCAGTACCAGCGGCGGCAGCAGGGCGGTCGCCGCCAGCGGCAGCGCCTCGGTCATCCACCAGATCGCCATCAGCAGGGTGAGGCAGGCCACGGTCCAGCCTTGCGCGCTCAGGCCGGCGGGCGGCGCCACCAGCAGCAGAAGCGCGGCGGCAAAGAGCGGCGGCAGCCACAGCGCAAACCCCGCCCACCAGCGTCGACTCACACCTGTCCTCCTCGTCCCTCGTGGAGGCGCAGCTTGCCGGACGCGGCGGCGGATCGCCTTGATCTAGGCCAAGCCTAGCGGCGATAGAGCACGAGGGTCGCCCCGGTCTCGTCCAGCAGGCGCAGCTCGACCCCGTCCAGCAGGTAGCGCCGCGTGGCGCCCAGTGCCTGGAAGTAGCGCGCTTCCTGGTCCATCTGTGCCCCGGGACAGGCCTTCTTGGTGGCGATGAGATCGCCGAACGACAGGGTTTCGCCCACCACGGTCATGGCCCCGGCGTAGCCGTTGCAGCCAGACTCGCCCGACAGACTGCCATCCGCCTTCACGTCCAAGGTCGCCGGGTGCCGGTCCAGGACGGGCTGGCCGCCGATCGCGTTGGCCACCCAGGTCGGTCCGGCGAGTGGATTGCCCGGCCGCGGCGGCGCGGCGGCGCAGGCGCCAAGGAGCAACAGCACGGCAGCGGCGGAACGGCGCATGGGCAGTCTCCGGTCTTGGCACGCGGTGTTATGAAAAACGCGGCGGCGGCGGCCGGGTTCCGGCGATCAGCCCAGTTCGAAGGTCGTGATGCCGAAAATGCGCTGCAGCGGCAGCTCCGGCGCCGGTCCGTGGTACATCCGCGCGGTCTCGAACATCGGCGTCATGCCATGTCGCTCGGCCAATGCGCGGGCCTCTGCGTTCGGCTCCGGCGGGTCGAGGAAGACCGGTCCCTCGCCGGAGGCGGAGAGCGCCTGGAACAGGGCCTCGGCGATGTCGGCGCGATCGGCGAAGAGCGGTCCGACCTTGCGTCCCTCGCGGCACGGCCGGATCACGCCATAGCCCTTCACCGCGCCCTGCTCCACATAGGCCAGGCATTGCCGCAGAGTCGGGTCGAGCCAGGAGTCGAGAAAGGCATGGCGCGCCGCCGGAAAATGCGCGCGGTCGTAGCGTTCCACCGCCGCGCGCAGCCGCCCGCTGACCGGCTGGATGTTGGGATCGGGCGCGCCGACGACGGCCACCTCGCCGCCGTATCGCAGGTTACGGTGTGCCAGCACGAAACCGGACTTGCGGTAGTTGTCTTGCTGCGCCACCACGCCGTCCAGACCGGTGGGGATGCCGCCGACCTGGCTCATCGCCGCCTGCCAGATGCGCCAGCCGTAGCCGCGGCCGCGCATTTCGGGGCGCACGATGTACATGCCGATGAAGGCGAACTCGGTGCCGTAGCTGACGGCCGAGATGCTGGCCACGGGCTCGCCACCCAGCAAGCCGACCAGGAAGCCGTTGCGGTCGGCAGCCTGGAACGAGCGGGCGTCCGCGAGCCCCGGGTTCCAGCCCTCGCGAGCGGCCCACTCGATGGCCGTCTCCAGCTCCTGCGCGGTCATATGGCGGATTTCGTAGCTATCGTCGTCGGCCACGCCCCGGCCCCTTTTCCAATAATCGTCCAATCGGAGCAGACTATTGCAGAACCGCGCCCCGGGCCTAGCCTCGATCGGTCACGTCGCGCCCGGGCGCGGCCAGACCTGCGGGAACCAATCCTCGCGCAGGCGCTGTCCCTCGCTCATGCCATGCCCCGGATAGGGCGGCGAGGTGCGGCCCGGCCGCTCGACGTAACGCGCATCGTCGCCGACGAAGCGTATCGAGAGCGCACGCCGTCGCCGGTCGCTCATGTTGCCGCGCGCGCCGTGCAGCGTGCCATAGTCGAAGAGCACGCAGTCGCCCGGCTCCAGCGGCCATTCCAGCACCTGGTAGCCCGCCTCGCGGTCGGGATCGGGCACCGGGCGGTAGACCGAGGGGTCGGGATAGAAGCTGTCGTCGTTCAGCCAGCGCACCGGCAGCACGCGCTTCTCCCAGCGGTGCGAGCCGGCGACGAAACGCAGCGTCGCCTCCCGCACGGGATCGACGGGAATCCAGAAGCTGACGGTCTGCCGCCCCTCGACGAAGTAGTAGGGGATGTCCTGATGCCAGGGCGTGGTCTTGCTGGTGCCCGGCTCCTTGATCAGCACATGGTCGTGGAAGAACTGCGCGGTGCGGGAGCCCATGACCGCCGCGGCGATCTCCGCCGCCGGCGAATTCAGCACCAGATCGCGGTACTCCGGGATGCGCTCCCAGTTGCAGTAGTCGTCGAAGAAGCGTCCGGTGTCGCCGGCCTTGGTGTTCTCGGAGGCATAGGGGCCGGGTTCGCTGAGGTTGCGCTCGATCCCCGCCTCGATCACCGGCAGCCAGTCGGCGAAGACGCCACGCAGGCAGAGGGCCCCGTCGCGGGCGAAGGCCGCGATATCGGCCTGGGAGACGCTGTGCATGGCGAATTCCTTAGCGCGGCGCCGCCGCCTTGTCGCCCCTCCCTTCGGGGGGTGCCATTGCCGGCCCGCGCCGGCTCGGCTAAGCCAGAAGCCGGAAGGGGATCCATAACGTGACAGTCCAGACCGCCAGCCGCTTCGCCGGTATCGCCACCGCCCGCGTCGAGAGCCTGTTGCGCCAGGAGCGCGCCGCCTACGAGGCCGCGCGGCCGAAATCCAGGGCCATGGCGGGCGAGAGCGGCCGGCACTGGTGGAACGGCGTGCCGCTGCACTGGATGCTGGACTGGGGCACGCCCTTCCCGCTCTTCGTCGCGCGGGCCGAGGGCGTGACGCTGACCGACGTCGACGGGCATCGCTATACCGACTTCTGCCTGGGCGACACCGGCGCCATGTTCGGCCACTCGCCGCCCGCCGTGGCCGAGGCGATCCGCCGCCAGGCCGGCGAGGGGCTGACCGCCATGCTGCCGTCGGACGACGCGGCCGAGGCCGGGCGCCTGCTGGCCGAGATCTTCGCCCTGCCCTTCTGGCAGATGACGGCCACCGCCTCGGATGCCAACCGCTCCGTGCTGCGCTGGGCGCGGGGCATCACCGGCCGGCCCAAGGTGCTGGTGTTCCAGGGCTGCTACCACGGCCAGGTGGACGAGACCTCTGCCGACATGGGCGGCAACGGGCAGACCGTGCCGCGGCCCAGCCTGGTCGGCCAGATCCTCGACCTGGAGAGTTCCACGGTCGTGGTCGAGTTCAACGACCTGCCGGCGCTGGAATCGGCGCTGGCGAAGCAGGATGTCGCGGTGGTCCTGGCCGAGCCGGCGCTGACCAACTGCTCCATGGTGCTGCCCGCGCCCGGCTTCCACACCGCGCTGCGCGACCTGACCCGCCGCCACGGCACGCTGCTGGCGATCGACGAGACCCACAGCGTCTCCACCGCCCTCGGCGGCTACAGCCGCGCGCACGGGCTGGAGCCCGACTTCTTCGTCGTCGGCAAGGCGGTGGCCGGCGGCCTGCCCTGCGGCGTCTATGGCTTCACCGCCGAGGTCGCCGAGCGCATGGCGGCGCTGAACCGCCGCCGCCCGCCGGGCCACAGCGGCATGGGCACCACCCTCTCCGGCAACCCGCTGGCCCTGTCGGCGCTGCGCGCCAACCTCTCGCAGGTCATGACCCACGCCAACTACCAGCACATGCTGGGATTGGCGGAGCATCTGGCGGCGCAACTCGCCTTCGCCATCCAGCGCCACGGACTGCCGTGGCACGTGGTGCACCTGGGCGCCCGCGCCGAGTTCGTCTTCGCGCCCAAGCCGCTCAGCAACGGCAGCGAGGCCATGGCCCTGCCGCATGGCGCCCTGGAGCAGGCGGTGCACCTCTTCCTGCTGAACCGCGGCCTGCTGGTCACCCCATTCCACAACATGCTGCTGGTCTCGCCCGCCACCACCGCCGCCGATGTGGCGCGGCTGGTGGAGGGCTTCGAGGCCTGCCTGGCCGCGCTGGCCGACTAGAGGATACGTCCCATGACCGAGACCCGCTCCCCCGCCGAGGCCGAGGCCTTCCTGAAGGCCCATCCCGAGGTCGAGGCCTATCACTGCTTCCTCACCGACCTTTCCGGCGTGCAGCGCGGCAAGGTACTGCGGCCGGAAGAGCTGGCCCGTGCCTTCCGCGACGGCCGCCCCCTGCCCGGTTCCATCCTCGGCCTCGACATCACCGGCGCCGACGTGGAGGAGACCGGCCTGGTGTGGGAGGACGGCGACGCCGACCGCGTCTGCTGGCCCGTCGCCGGCTCCCTGCGCCCCCTGCCCTATGGCGAGGTGCCGAGCGCGCAGTTCATCCTGACCATGCACGAGGCCGACGGCAGCGGTTCGCCCGGCGATCCGCGCCACGCCCTGGCGCGCGTCGTCGAGCGCTTCAAGCCGCTCGGCCTTACCCCCGTCGCCGCGGTGGAGCTGGAGTTCTACCTGATGGACCGCGAGGCGGCGCTGGCCGGCAAGCCGCGCCCGGCCGTGTCCAAGGAGGGCTGGCGGCCGGAGCAGCTCCAGGCCTATCTGATGCAGGACCTGGAGGACTTCGCCCCGGTGATCGAGGCGATCTACGCCGCCGGCCGGGCCGTCGGCCTGCCGGTCCGCACCCTCATCTCGGAGTACGCGCCGGGGCAGCTCGAGGTCGTACTGCAGCACCAGGCCGACGCGCTCAAGGCCGCCGACGATGCCATCCTCTTCAAGCGCCTGGTCAAGGGCGTGGCGGCACGGCACGGCTATGTCGCCAGCTTCATGGCCAAGCCCTATGCCGCGCTCTCCGGCTGCGGCATGCACCTGCACGTCAGTGCCAACGACGCCGCCGGCAACAACGCCTTCGCCAGCGAGGACCCGACCGGCGGCCCGCTGCTGAAGCAGGCCATCGCCGGCCTCAAGGCCACCATGGCCGAGGGCGTCGGCATCTTCGCGCCCAACGCCAACTCCTACCGCCGCTTCCGCCTCAATTCCTACGCGCCGCTGGCACCGACCTGGGGCGTCAACAACCGCACGGTCTCGCTGCGCATCCCGGCCGGCGCGCCCGAGACGCGCCACGTCGAGCACCGCATCGCCGGCGCCGACGCCAACCCCTACCTGGCGCTGGCCGCCGTGCTGGCCGGCATGCACAAGGGCATCGTCGAGAAGCTGGACCCCGGCCCGATGGTGGAAGGCAACGGCTATGCCACGGCGCCCAGGGGCCTTTTGCCGACCAACTGGTACGCGGCGACCGAGACCACGGCGAACTCCGCCTTCCTGAAGGACTACCTGGGCCAACGCACGCTAGAGATCTACAGCGCCATCAAGCGGGCCGAAATCGACCGCTTCATGAGCCAGCCGACGGCCCTCGACTACGCCTGGTATCTCCGGCAGGCCTGACGTCCCTCTGCCACTTTTCGCCGGCCGGCGCGTTACCGGCTAGCCTGCTCCCCAGGAGGTTTCCCGTCCTTGCCCCGTTTCGAAGTCGTTCATACCTCGCGCTATCGCTATGCCAATCCGGTCACCTTCGGGCAGCACCGCGCCATGCTGCGGCCGCGCGACAGCCACGACCTGCGCCTGCTCGAGGCAACCTTGACGCTCTCGCCACCGGCCAACGTGCGCTGGCAGCACGACGTCTTCTCCAACTCCGTCTGCTTCATCGACTTCACGGCGCCCGGCAACGAGCTGCTGGTCGAGAGCCGCCTGGTGATGGAGCACTTCCCGGAGGCCGTGCCCCTCGGCGACGCGCCGCTGGGCCAGCAGATGGCGACCTATCCCTTCAGCTACCCGCCCGAACTCGTCGCCGATCTCGGCTGGACGCACCAGCGCCACTATCCAGACGACGGGCGGGTGCTGGCCTGGGCGCAGCGCTTCGCCGACCCGGGGCGCGATTCGCTGGCGCTGCTGACCGCCATGACCCAGGCGGTGAAGGCGGAGTTCAGCTACAACGCGCGCTACGAGGCCGGCACGCAGACGCCGATCAACACGCTGAACGCCATGTCCGGCACCTGCCGCGACTTCGCGCTCTTCATGATGGAGGCCGCCCGGGCGCTGGGCTTCGCGGCACGCTTCGTCACCGGCTATCTCTACGACCCGGCTGCCGACCAGGCCGGCGGCCTGCGCGGCGCCGGCGAGACCCATGCCTGGGTCCAGGTCTTCCTGCCCCTCACCGGCTGGGTGGAGTTCGACCCGACCAACGGCATCGTCGGCGGCCACAACCTGATCCGCATCGCCGTGGCGCGCGACCCCTCGCAGGCCATCCCGCTGGCCGGCACCTTCCAGGGCCTGACCGGCGATTTCCTCGGCCTCGAGGTCAGCGTGCAGGTGCGGGCGCTGCAGCCACCGCCGACCGCGCCCGCCGCGCCTGGTCCGGCGCCGGTCGCCGGGACGGCCCCGAAGGCCGCGCCGGCGAAGCCGAAGCCGAAGAAGCCCTGACGGCCCGCTACTCCGCGCCGCAGAACTCGCGGCGCACCAGGCTGGTGATCTGCATCAGCTCGCGCTGCGCCCAGTCCAGGGTCTCGTGCATGCCCTGGGCCATGACGTCGTCGATCCGCATGTCGATCAGGCGCGACTGCAGGCCGCGGAGCTGCTTTTGCGAGGCCGTGCCGTTGCGCAGCCCGAACTCACGGCGCAGGTTGTCCAGCGCTTCCGAGGCCTCGTTCACCGCGCAGAGCAGCGAGCGCGGGAAGCGCGGATTGAACAGCAGGAAGGCGGCTACCGCTTCCGGCGTGGTGCGGTTCGGATGCTCGCGGCGGAAGGCGTGGAAGCCGGCGGCCGCGCGCAGCAGCGCGTGCCACTGCGACACGTCGAGGGCGGAGCCCGCCTCGACCGCCTTGGGCAGCAGCTGCTGGAACTTCACGTCGAGCAGGCGCGTGGTCTGGTCGGCGCGCTCGAGCTGCTGGCCCATCAGGTAGAAGGCCCAGGCCTCGTCGCGATAGAAGGTCTCGCGCGTGATGCCGACGTGGGTCTGGCAGCCCTCCTTGATGCCGGCGCTGAACTCGCTCAGCGACTGCGGCGTGATCTCGCTGGGATCGATGCCCTTCAGGTGCTCGTAGAGCACGTTGAGGTGGGTCCACATCTCGGTCGAGATCAGCGGGCGGATGGTGCGCGCGTTCTCGCGCGCCCAGCGGATGCAGGAGCGGATCGACGAGGGATTGCGGACATCGGTGATGTAGAAGGCCAGCACGTTCTCCGGGCTGATCTGCTCGTAGAGCTGCTTGAACTCCTCCTCGTCGGTATAGAGCCGCAGCACGACCTCCCAGTTGCGGCCGCCCTTGGCGTCGTAGCTGTAGGTCTGGTTGACGTCGAGCACGCGGGCCAGCGAGTTGGCGCGCTCGACATAGCGGGCGAGCCAGAAGACGCAGTCGGCGAAGCGGGCGAGAAGCTTAGTCAAGGACCCAGGTATCCTTCGAGCCGCCACCCTGAGAGGAATTCACCACCAGCGAGCCCTTGCGCAGCGCCACGCGGGTGAGGCCGCCGGGCAGCACCCAGCTCGACTTGCCGGTGACGATGAAGGGCCTGAGGTCGACGTGCCGCGGCTCGATCGCGCGATTGATCAGGGTCGGGCAGACCGAGAGCTCGACCATCGGCTGGCTGATGAAGTTGGCCGGGTCGGCCTTCAGCTTGGCGCGGCAGTCGGCGATCTCCTGCTTGGTCGCGCGCGGACCGATGGTGATGCCATAGCCGCCGGACTCGCCGACCGGCTTGACCACCATCTTGGCGAGGTTGGAAAGCGTGTACTTGAGGCCCTCTCCCTCGCGGCAGATGTGGGTCTCGACGTTGTCGATGATCGCGTCCTCGGAGAGGTAGTACCTGATGAGGCGCGGCATGTAGGCATAGACGGCCTTGTCGTCCGAAACGCCGGTACCGACGGAGTTCGCCAGCGCCACCGTGCCCTTCTTGTAGGCCCGCATCAGCCCCGGCACGCCCAGCATGGAATCGGCGTTGAAGACCTCGGGGTCCAGGAAGTCGTCGTTCAGCCGGCGATAGATCACATGCACCGGGGCGAGGCCGCTGATGGTCTTCATGAAGACCTTGTCGTCCTCGATCGTCAGGTCGCGCCCCTCGACCAGCGGCACGCCCATCTCGCGCGCCAGGAAGATGTGCTCGAAGTAGGCCGAGTTGTAGGTGCCCGGCGAGAGCAGCACGATCTGCGGGTCCTGCACCGCCGCCGGCGCGATGTCGGTCAGCGCCTCGGCCAGCTTCTGACCGTAGTTGCTGACCGGCCGGATCGGCAGGTCGCGCACCAGGTCGGGGAAGGTGCGCTGCATGAGGTGGCGGTTCTCCACTACGTAGGAGACGCCGGACGGCGTGCGGCCGTTGTCCTCCAGCACGCGGAACTTGCCGTCGCCGCCGCGCACGATGTCGGTGCCGCAGATGTGGATGTAGGTGCCGTGCGGCACCTTGAGGCCCACCATCTCAGGGCGGTAGTTGGCGTTGCCCAGCACCAGCTCGGCCGGGATGATGCCGTCCTTGATGACCTTCTGCCTGCCGTAGATGTCGGCCAGGAAGGCATTCATCGCGGCGACGCGCTGGATCACGCCCTTCTCCAGCAGTTCCCACTCGTCCCTGGCGATGATCCTGGGGATCACGTCGAAGGGCAGGATCCGGTCGATCGCGTCCTTGTCGCTGTAGACCGTGAAGGTCACGCCGAGCGACATGAACTCGCGCGTCGCCTGCTGCGAGCGGCGGATGATCTCGGCGAAGGAGAAGGCGTTGAGGCGCCGGGCGAGTTCGGCACCGGCCGGCAGCGGCTCCTTGCCCTTGCCGAAGAGCTCGCACCAGTAGCCGCCGGGATCGTAGTTGGCCAGCAGACCGCCTGCCGGTCCCTGACTCTGCGTCTGCCGCTGACCCTGTCCTGCCGCCACCCGGTCCCCCTGGTTACGCCAGGGAAACTATGGCCTCTGCGCGCGGCTTCGCGAAAGGGGGTTTCTGCACTGCGTCAACGAAGCCGGTGTGGGGCCCTCCGTCGCCGAAAGGCCCCAACCGTCTCAGATGCAGTAGGCCTTGAGCGGGGCGAAGCCGTTGAAGCCGACCGACGAATAGGTCGTCGTGTAGGCGCCGCAGGCGAGGATCCGCACCTTGTCGCCGGGCTTCAGGGCCAGCGGCAGCTCGTAGGCCGTCTTCTCGTACAGGACGTCGGCCGAATCGCAGCTCGGGCCGGCCAGCACCACGGGACCCGTGGCCGTGCCGTCGTGCGGCGTCTGCAGCCGGTACTTGATCGCCTCGTCCATGGTCTCGGCCAGGCCCGAGAACTTGCCGATGTCCAGATAGACCCAGCGCGTGGCCTCGCCCAGTTCCTTGGTGGAAACCAGGACCACCTCGCTCTCGATCACGCCGGCCTCGCCGACCATGCCGCGGCCGGGCTCGACGATCAGGCGAGGCAGGATCGGGCCGAAGTGGGCGCGCACGGCATCGATCACCGCCCGGCCGTAGGCCTGGATCGAAGGCACGTCCTTCTGGTAGCGCGCCGGGAAGCCGCCGCCGAGGTTCAGCAGGCTGGGCGTCAGGCCAGCCGCGCGCAGCTCGCCATAGAGCGCCGCGATCTTCGCCAGCACCTTGCCCCACTGCGTCAGGTCGCACTGCTGCGAGCCGATGTGGAAGGACACGCCGACCGCCTGCAGGCCCAGCGCCTGGGCGCGCAGCAACAGCTGCCTGGCCATGGCGAAGGAGCAGCCGAACTTCTTCGACAGCGGCCACTCGGCGCCCTCGCCGTCCACCAGCACGCGGCAGAAGACCTGCGCGCCCGGCGCCACCTGCGCCAGCTTGGCCAGCTCGCCCTCGGAATCGAAGGCGAAGAGGCGCACGCCGCGCGCATAGGCGAAGGCGATGTCCGACTGCTTCTTGATGGTGTTGCCGAAGGAGAGGCGCGACGCCGGGATGCCGGCCTCGAGGCAGAGCTCGATCTCGCCGCGGCTGGCGACGTCGAAGTTGCTGCCGCGCCGGGCCAGCAGGCGCAGGACCTCCGGCGCCGGGTTGGCCTTCACGGCATAGTAGATCTCGGCCGGCTGCAGCGACTGCGCCAGGCCCAGGTAGTTGCCCTCGACCACGTCGAGGTCGACCACCAGGCAAGGCGTCTGCGGCTGCACGCGGTCCAGGAACTCGGCAATCCTGTCGGTCACCGCGCCACGCTCGCGCGGCAGCGCGGGCACCACGCCCAGCGCGGGCTCCTGGCCGCGTCGTCGCTGGCGGCGGGCCGGCTGCGACGGCGTCTCGACCGGCACGACGGCCGGCTGCTCGGCGAAGAGATCGACAGAAGAGTCGGAGACACGGGCAGCGCTGCTGCCCCGAGGCGCAAAGACCATTATCGAGATCCCTCTCAGAAACCCGCCCTTGCGGACGGCAGTTGCCAGAAGGACGCGATCCGTCGTTGCGTAACCTACCAGGGGCCAGCGGCACGTGCGTTAGGCGTCTGAAGCGGTGATATAAATCATCCGCGGCCCGCTGCAAGGGAAAATCAGTCCCGCCCGAAAGATTTCACATTTCCCCTGCCCGCGCCGGCGCCGAGCCAGCCAAGGGGTGGCCGCGCAGCCGGGTCCGCCAGCGCCGCAGCGCTCCCTCCGTCGCCCAGCCGAAGAGTACCGCCAGCAGCAGCGACAGCGCGACGGCCGGCAGGAGGTTGCTCCAGTCGGCGCGCGGCCAGACCGACGCCACCACGGCGATCACCGGCAGGTGGAAGAGGTAGAGGTTGTAGGTGAGGTCGCCCAGCAGCCGGTCCAGCGGCAGGCGCCGCGCCTCGTCGGCGCCGGTGACGCCCCGCCAGCCCAAGGCCAGCAGCGCCAGCCAAAGCAGCAGGCCGCTCCAGCGCGACTCGATGATCGGCTGCTGCCAAGCCAGGAGCCCCGGCGCAGCCGGATCGAAGGTCCAGGCATGGCCGGCCGCCAGCAGCAGAGCGGCCGGCGCCAGAAGCAAGACCCAGCGGCGGGACAAGAGGCCGTTCAGCCAGAGCGCCGCGACGACGCCCAGCACGAAGTGCGGCACGGTGCCCAGATAGAAGGTCAGCCGCGGCGTGATGGCGACAAGGTGATGGCCGACCAGGCTGGCCAGCAGCACGGCGGCGAGCAGCGGCGCCAGCCAGCCCCGTCCGACCCAACGCCCAGCGAGCACGCAGGCAGCGGCGGCCAGGTAGAAGCAGAACTCGGCCCTCAGCGCCCAGGCGATGGCCAGCAGCGGCCAGCCCTTCGGCACGCCAAGCAGCCAGTCGGTCAGCGGCACGCTGGGGAAGAGCGCGACGCCGTTCGCCAGCAGCACGCGCGGATGCAACTGCCAGGGCTGGCCGGCACCGGTCAGCCAGAGCACCAGCGCCATCAGGGCGACGGCCGCGAGCCAGCCGGGCCAGAGCCGCAACAGGCGGTTCGCCAGGAAGGCACCCGGCCGTCCCTGGTAGCTGCCGAGGATCGCTTCGGTGATGACGAAGCCGGAGATGGCGAAGAAGACCAGCACGGCGAGCGGGCCATAGGCACTGCCGCCGAGCCAGCCCTCCTGGCTGCCGGCGATGGTGTCTGAGTGCCAGGCCAGGACCAGCAGGGCGAGCAGGAAGCGCAGGCTGCCCAGGCGGCGCCAGGGCAGCGGCGGTGCCCCCTGCCCCGCCGTCACGGCGTCAGTCCCAGGACCAGAAGTCCTGGCCCTCGGCCATCAGCGCGCGGGCCAGGACCATCATGTGCACCTCGCTGGCGCCGTCGACCAGGCGCGCCTGGCGGGCATAGCGGTACATCCACTCCAGCGGCGTGTCCTTGGAATAGCCCTTGGCGCCCATGAGCTGCATGGCCGTGTCGATGGCGAGGTGCAGCGTGTCGGCCACCTGCACCTTGGCCATGGAGACCTCCTTGCGGGCGAAGTCGCCGCTGTCGAGCTTGGCCGCCGCCCGCATGGTCAGCAGGCGGCCGATCTCGATGCCCATGGCGGCGCGGCCCAGCAGGCCCTGCACCGACTCGTGCTCGGCCAGGGTCTGGCCGAAGGCGACGCGCTCGCGGATATAGGGCTGGCAGATCTCCAGCGCGCGCTTGGCCATGCCGAGCCAGCGCATGCAGTGCGTCAGGCGCGCGGTGCCCAGGCGGATCTGGGTGATCTTCAGCCCGTCGCCTTCCTTCAGCAGCAGGTTCTCGGCCGGGATCTCCAGGCCCTCGAACGCCAGCTCGCAGTGCCCGCCGTGCTCCTCGGGCCCCATGATCGGGATGCGGCGGATGATGTGCCAGCCCGGCTGGTCCTTGTGGAACAGGAAGGCCGAGAGGCCCCTGCGCTCGTCGTCGCTGGTGCGGGCGATAAGGATGAAGTGCGCCGCCTCGTCCGCGCCGGTGATGAACCACTTGTGGCCGTGGACGACATAGCGGTCGCCCCGGCGCTCGGCCCGGGTCTTCATCTGCGTCGGGTCGCTGCCGCCGCCCGGCATGGGCTCGGTCATGACGAAGGAACTGCGCACCTTGCCGTCGGTCACCGGCTTCAGCCACCAGGCCTTCTGCGCCGGCGTGCCGACCTTTGAGATCACCGTCATGTTGCCGTCGTCCGGCGCGGCGGCGTGGAAGGCGACCGGCCCGAAGATCGAGCGGGCCATCTCCTCGAAGGCGGCGGCGCGGCCGACCACGTCGAAGCCGAGGCCACCGTCGGCGACCGGGAGCTGCGGCAGCCAGAGGCCGGCGGCCTTCACCTTGGCGCGCAGCTTGTCCAGCACCGGCAGGGCGATGTACTCGTGCGCGTCATAGTTCGCCGGGTCGGCCTCGACCGGCAGGATCTCCTGCTCGACGAAGGCGCGAACCTTGCGGCAGTAGTCGGCGACGGCCGGCGACAGGGTGAAGTCCATGCCCCGCCCCCTCAGCGCGGCTTGACCGGCGCAAAGCTCGCCGGCCGGAGCAGCTTGTTCTCCATCAGGTCGATCAGTTCGCTGACCCGGGCGAAATAGGTCGGCCAGCGCGGGTCGCCCATCATGGCGGCGCGGCGCTTCGCCCGGTCCTCCAGATCCTTGTAGGCCCAGAGATGCACCACCTGGTTCACGTTACCGACCTCGGTCGTGTACCAGCCCAGCGGCTCGCCCAGGTGCTCGCGCTGGATCGGCAGGCCGTGGCGCTCGTAGTGCTCCAGGAAGTCCTTCACCCTTCCCGGCTTCACCGTATAGGTGCGGTGGTCGATGTACATGACGCATCCCCTCACATGACGACGGACTGGCCGCCGTCGACGACCAGGCAGGCGCCGGTCATGAAGGCGGAGGCCGGGCTGGCCAGCAGCAGCAGCGGGCCGTCCAGGTCGGCCGGCTGGCCGAAGCGGCGCTGCGGGATCTTCTTGCGCATGATCTCGCCGATCGGCGAGTTCAGCGTGTCGCGGTTCATGTCGGTCTCGATGTAGCCCGGCGCGATGGCATTCACGCGGATGCCGTGGCGCGCCCACTCGACGGCGAGCGTCCGGGTCAGGTTGATGACGCCGGCCTTGGCCGCGCTGTAGGCCGCCAGCAGCGAGGCGCCGCCCAGGCCAAGCATCGAGGCGATGTTGATGATCGAGCCGCCGCGCTTCTCGGCCACCATGCGGCGCGCCGCCGCCTGGGCGACATGGAACACGCCGCTGAGGTCGGTCGCGATGACGCGCTGCCAGTCCGCGGCCGTCACCTCCAGCGCCGGCGCCGTGGCGGCTATGCCGGCGTTATTCACCACGATGTCGAGCGGCCCCAGCTCGGTCTCCGCCGCGGCGATCGCGGCCTCGATGGCGGCCTGATCGGTCACGTCCAGCGCCAGCGGCAGGGCACGCCCGTCGAAGCCGGCGATCTCGACCGCCAGGTCCCGCAAGGGCGCCTCGCGCCGCGCCGTGACCGCCACCTTGGCGCCGGCGCGTGCCAGGGTCAGGGCGAAGTGCCGGCCGAGACCGGACGAGGCGCCGGTCACCAGCGCGACCCTGCCGGCCAGGTCGAAGGGCTGCGTGGCCATGCGCTCTCCCTAGAGTTCCCTGGCCTGCAGGCGCAGGAGGAATTTCTGGATCTTGCCGGTGGAGGTCTTGGGCAGCGGACCGAAGACCACGGTGCGCGGCACCTTGAAGCGCGCCATGGCGCGGCGGCAGTGCTCGATGATCTCCTCCGCCGTCGCCTCGGCGCCGGTCTTCAGCGTGACGAAGGCGCAGGGCGTCTCGCCCCACCTCTCGTCGGGCCGGGCCACCACCGCCGCCTCCAAGACTTTCGGGTGGCGATAGAGCGCCTCCTCCACCTCCAGCGAGGAGATGTTCTCGCCGCCGGAGATGATGATGTCCTTGGAGCGGTCCTTGACCTCGATGTAACCATCGGGATGGCGCACCGCGAGGTCGCCGGAATGGAACCAGCCGCCGGCGAAGGCCTGCGCCGTCGCGCTGGGGTTCTTCAGGTAGCCCTTCATCACCGTGTTGCCGCGCATCATGATCTCGCCCAGCGTCTGGCCGTCCCACGGCACCTCGGCCAGGCTCTCGGGATCGCGCACGCTCGCCGCTTCAAGCGTCAGGTTGGCAACGCCCTGACGCGCCATCATCTCGGACTTGGCGGTGAGGTCGAGCTCGTTCCAGTCCTCCTGCCACAGGCAGGCGGTGGCGGGGCCATAGGTCTCGGTCAGCCCATAGGCATGAATGATCGAGAAGCCCTGCTTCTCCATGTTCTCGATGATGGCAGAGGGCGGCGCCGCGCCGCCGGTCATCACCCGCACGGCGTTCGGCAGCGGGCGCTTCACCGCGTCGGGCGCGTGCGCCAGCATGTTGAGCACCACCGGCGCACCGCAGAGGTGGGTCACCTTCTCCCGCTCGATGAGCTGGAAGACCAGCGCCGGATCGACCCGGCGCAGGCAGACGTGGGTCGCCGCCGCCGCCGTCGCGGCCCAGGTGTAGCTCCAGCCCGAGCAGTGGAACATCGGCAGGGTCCAGAGATAGACCGAGTTCGGCGTCAGGCCGAACTGGATCACGTTGCCCAGCGCGTTCAGGTAGGCGCCGCGGTGGTGGTAGACCACGCCCTTGGGATTGCCCGTGGTGCCGGAGGTATAGAGCAGGCAGAGGCTCTGCCACTCGTCGCGCGGCTCGATGCTGACGTAGCCGGCCTCGCCCTCCTCGAGAAAGGCTTCGTAGTCCATTTCGCCCAGCAGCTCGCCGCCGAGCCCGAGCGGGTCGTCGATGTCGACCACCGGCAGGTTGCGGCCGAGCTGCGCCAGGGCCGGCTTAACCGCCGGCGAAAGCTCGCGGTCGGTGATCAGCAGCTTGGCCTCGCCATGCTCCAGGATGAAGGCGATGGTGGCGGCGTCCAGGCGCGTGTTGATGGGATTCAGCACCGCCCCCACCATGGGGACGGCGAAATGCGCTTCCAGCAGCGCGGGAACATTGGGCGCCATGATCGCCACGCAGTCGCCGTAGCCGATGCCCCGCGCTTCCAGTGCCGAGGCGAAGCGCTGGCAGCGGGCATGAAACTCGGCATAGGTGATGCGCTGCTCGCCGTGCACGATCGCCAGGCGCTCGGGATAGACCTCGGCGGCGCGGCGCAGGAAGACGATGGGGCTGAGCGGCACATGGTTGGCCGGATTCTGCTCGAGGCCCTGGTCGAAGATGCTGTGGCGTGCCGGCTCGGTCATGGATGCTGCTACTCGGGAAGCGCTTGGGACAGCCCCGCGGGGCGCGGTATGGTCTGGAAGCGGCCGGCTTCGGTCAAGTGGACCGGCCCCGGCATCAGCCAAGGACGCCGACCATGCGCATCGACATCTACGCCGACACGATCTGCCCCTGGTGCCTGATCGGCAAGCGCCGTCTGGAACGCGCCCTGGCCGAGCGGCCGCAGGCCGGCCTCGCCATCACCTGGCGGGCCTTCCAGCTCAACCCCAACATGCCGAGCGAAGGCATGCCGCGCGAGCGCTACATGGCGCTGAAGTTCGGCGGCGCCGACCGCGCGAAGCAGGTCTATGAGCCGGTGATGGCGGCCGGCGCGGCCGAGGGCATCGACTTCGCCTTCGACCGCATGACGCAGACTCCGAACACGGCGCTGTCGCATCGCCTCATCCGCTACGCCACGGCGCGCAGTCTGGGCGACGAGGCGATGGAGGCGGTCTTCCGCGCCTACTTCCTCGACGCGCGCGACATCGGCGATCCCGGCGTGCTGCTGGAAGTCGGCGCTGGCATCGGCCTCGACCGCCAGGCCCTTGCCGACTTCCTGGAAGGGACCGAGGGCCTGCTGGAGGTCCTGTCCGAGGACGCGCGGGCCCGCGAGATCGGCATCCAGGGCGTGCCGACCTACATCTTCGAGCAGAAGTACGTGCTCTCCGGCGCGCACCCGCCCGAGGTGCTGCACCAGCTCTTCGACCTGGCGAACAACGAGGACAAGGCGGCGGAGTAGGCCTTCAGGACAGCCCCCCGTCGGGCGCCGCGAAGGCCGCGGCCAGGCGCTGCACGTCGGCGCCCAGGTCGCGCGCCTCCGTCACCGGCGGGAACTGCTCCCGCACCCCGGCCAGGAAGCCACGCAGCGGCGGCGCCGGTTCCCGCCCGGCCACTGCCAGGGCCTGGCTGGCGCTGGCCGCCAGCATGGCCAGCAGCGCCTCGGTGTGGCGCGCCGCCTCGGCCTCGCGCTCCCAGGCGCGGAACAGCGGCATGACGGTGTCGGTCTGGATGTCGTGCCCCGGATAGAGCGGCGTCAGCGCTGGACGCGCCGCCTCCTGCGCTCGCGTCGCCACCTCGTAGGCCGCCGTGCCAAGGAAGAAGGTGCTCTGCAGCCGCCCGGCGATCTGCAGGCGGTCGGGCAGGCCGGTGACGCTGCCGCGGTGCATCTGCTCCACCTGCTTGGCCAGGATCGCCGCCAGGTCGGCCCAGCCCTGTGCCAGCCAGTTAAGCGTCTGATAGGCGCGCGGCACGTGGAAGCCGCCGCTGGTGACGCAGCGCCCGTTGGGCGGCGCCTCCTCCGGCGGCAGGAAGACCGGGTTGTCGTTCACCGCCGCCAGCAGATGCTCCGCCGCGCCCTCGGCCTCGGCCACCACGCGCAGCAGCTGCCCCGCCATGCGGGTGACGATGCGCCACGAGATCGGCGCCTGGTGCTCGCGCCGCCCCTCGGCGCCCACCCCGGCCAGGTCGGCCTGCAGCCGGTCGATGGCCTCGCCCTCGAAGGCGTCCTTCAACAGCGGTTTCAGCGCCGGGTCCAGGGGCGCGAGACCCATGTTGGCGGCATCCAGCGACAGCGCCAGCACGCGCAGCGCCAGGGTGGAGCGGCGGCGCGCCAGCAGCGCCGTGTCGGCCATCAGCCCGGGTGCGCAGCCGGTGCCGTTGCGCAGCGCGTTCTGGTCGCGCAGCTGGCTCGGCTCGCCCATCAGGTGGTGATAGAGGTTGAAGAGCTGGTGCAGCTCGCCCTCGCTGTCCTGGGCATAGAGCCGAACGACCGGCAGCGGCCGGCCGTCCAGCATGGCCGCGATGGCCTGGGTGGTCTCCAGGCTGATCGCCGCGTAGCCGGAGACGTAGTTCAGCAGCCGGGTGAGGATCATGGCGCGCACGACGCGCGGCGGCAGCGCCGGGCCGAAGCCCATGGCCGTCACCAGCGGCGGGCGCTTGGCCTGCGCCTCGCGCTCGGCCGGCGAGAGGATCACCGAGGCGCGGTCGCCGAAGCCGGAGGTCACGCCATAGACCGGTTTGTCCGGCGCCTGCTCGATCAACGCCAGGAACTCCGCCCGGGCCTTCAGGATGCGCGCTCGGGCAGCCGGGCCGATGGCCACGGCCTCGCCGTCCCAGGCGACGCGTCGCACGGTCTCCAGCGAGAAGTCGGCCAGGGAGTCGAGGGTGACGGTCATGGCTTCCTCTTCCCCGGCCCGGCGGCGTCAGGCCGCCTTCTTCTCCGCCGGCACCAGTTTCTGCAGCAGTGCCTTGACGCCGGCCAGCTTGGCCTCGGGCGTGCCCCAGGAGCCCGGCACCACGACCCGCTGGTCGGGGCGCAGCTTCACCTGGCCGCCGCTCTTCTGGATGAAGGCGATCAGGCGGTCGGCGTCGGCCGGGCGGTTGGCATGGAAGGCGACGACCGCGCCCTTCGGCCCGGCGTCGATCTTCTCCACCGCCGCCAGCTTGCAGAGGCGCTTGATGGTCATGACCTGCAGCAAGTTCTCGACCTCGGCCGGCAGCGCACCGAAGCGGTCGATCAGCTCGGCCGCGAAGGCCTCGATCTCGTCGCCGTGCACCAGGCGCGCCAGGCGGCGATAGAGCCCCAGGCGCACGTCCAGGTCGGCGACGTAGGCTTCCGGGATCAGCACCGGCATGCCGAGGTTGATCTGCGGCGTCCAACCCTGCTCGGCCGCGGCGGCGCCCTCGGGCAGCTCCTCGCCGCGGCGGTTCTTCAGCGCGGCCACGGCTTCCTCCAGCATCTGCTGGTAGAGCTCGATGCCGACCTCGCGGATGTGGCCCGACTGCTCCTCGCCCAGCAGGTTGCCGGCGCCGCGGATGTCCATGTCGTGGCTCGCCACCATGAAGCCGGCGCCCAGCGTGTCGAGCGTCTGCATCACCTCCAGCCGCTTCAGCGCCGTCGGCGTCAGCAGGCGCCCCGGCGGCAGCGTCAGGTAGGCATAGCCGCGCGTCTTGCTGCGCCCGATGCGGCCGCGCAGCTGGTAGAGCTGCGACAGGCCGAACATGTCGGCGCGGTGGATGATCAGGGTGTTGGCGGTCGGGATGTCGAGGCCGGATTCGACGATATTGGTCGAGAGCAGGATGTCGTAGCGCCGGTCGAGGAAGGCGCTCATCACCTCTTCCAGCTGCGCCGCCGGCAGCTGGCCGTGGGCCACCGCGAGGCGCGCCTCGGGGATCAGGTTGCGCAGCCGCTCCTCGACGCCGGCCAGGTCCTCGATGCGCGGCGCGACGTAGAAGGTCTGCCCGCCGCGCATGCGCTCGCGCAGGATGGCCTCGCGAATCACCACCGGGTCGTAGGGCAGCACGAAGGTGCGCACCGCCAGGCGGTCCACCGGGGGCGTCGCGATCAGGCTCATCTCGCGCACGCCGGACATGGCGAGCTGCAGCGTGCGCGGGATCGGCGTGGCGGAGAGCGTCAGCACGTGGATGTCGGCCGAGAGCTCCTTCAGCCGCTCCTTCTGCTTCACGCCGAAGTGCTGCTCCTCGTCCACCACCAGCAGGCCCAGGTCCTTGAAGGCGATGGACTTGGCCAGCACGGCGTGGGTCCCGACCACGATCTCGATCGAGCCGTCGGCCAGGCCCTTCTTGGTCTCCGCCGCCTCCTTCGCCGTCACCAGGCGCGAGAGCTGGGCGACACGCAGCGGCAGGCCCTCGAAGCGCTCGGTGATGGTCTTGAAGTGCTGCCGCGCCAGCAGCGTGGTCGGCACCACCACGGCGACCTGGCGGCCGCTCATGGCCATGACGAAGGCGGCGCGCAGCGCCACCTCGGTCTTGCCGAAGCCGACGTCGCCGCAGATCAGGCGGTCCATCGGCCGGCCGGCCGAGAGATCCTCCAGCGTCTCCTCGATGGCGCGGAGCTGGTCGTCGGTCTCGGCATAGCGGAAGCGGGCGCAGAACTCCTCGTAGAGCCCCTCGGGCGCCAGCACCGGCGGCACCTGCTTGGTCTTCCGCTGCGCCGCGATCTTGATCAGCTTCTTGGCGATCTCGCGGATGCGCTCGCGCGCCTTGGCCTTGCGCGCCTGCCAGGCGATGCCGCCCAGCTTGTCGAGCTCCGCCGGCGTGTCCTCGCTGCCATAGCGCGACAGCACGTCGATGTTCTCGACCGGCACGTAGAGGCGGTCGTTGCCGGCATAGGTGACCTTCAGGCAGTCGTGCGGCGCGCCGCCGACGTCCAACGTCTCCAGCCCAGCGTAGCGGCCGATGCCGTGCTCGACGTGCACCACCAGGTCGCCGGTGGCGAGGGCAGCCACTTCAGTGAGGAAGTTCTCCGCCTTGCGGCGGCGGACCGCGGCGCGCGCCAGGCGCTCGCCCAGGATGTCCTGCTCGGTGAAGAGGGCGACGCCGAGGCCGAGAAAGCCGTGCTCGGCCGGCAGGGTCGCCAGCGCCACGGCGCCGGGCGGCAGCGCCTCGGCAGCGCGCCAGTCGGCGGCCGGCGCCAGCGGGCCTATGGCATGCTCGGCCAGCAGGTGGCCCAGGCGGTCGCGCGAACCTTCGCTGAGGCCGGCGACGACGACCCGCTGGCCGGCCGCCGCGGCGGCGGCGAAGGCCGCCTGCACGGCCTGATACAGGCCGCTGGCGGCGGCGCGCGCGTGGGCGAAGTCCGGCGCGGGCCGGACGCCGAGGTCCTGCCCGTCCGGTGCCTGGAAGGGATTGAGCAGCGCGCTCGGCCGGGTGGCGAGCAGCGCCTCCCACTCGACCTCCGGCAGGTAGAGCAGCTCGGGCGGCAGCGGGCGATAGGGGGCGCCGCCCTCCTCCCGCGTCTTCTGCGCCGCGACGCGGGCCTGGTGGAACTCCCGCACCTGCGCCAGGCGCTGGTCACGCAGCGCCTCGGCCTGGTGGTCCAGCAGCCACAGCGTCTCCGCCGGCAGATAGTCGAACAGCGTCTCCAGCCGCTCGTAGTAGAGCGGCAGCCAGTGTTCCAGCCCGCCGTAGAAGCGCCCCTCGCTCACCGCTTCATAGAGCGGATCGTCGCGGCCGCTGCCGAAGCGGTCGCGATAGCCGCCGCGGAAGCGCTCGATCGAGTCGGGATCGAGCTGCACCTCGCTGACCGGTTTCAGCACCAGGGCCTCGCCCTTGCCGGTGGTGCGCTGGGTCAGCGGGTCGAAGACGCGCAGGCTCTCCAGCGAATCGCCGAAGAAGTCGAGGCGCAGCGGCGCCTCGGCGCCGGCCGGGAAGACGTCGATCAGGCCGCCGCGCACGGCGTACTCGCCGGGCTCGCTCGCGGTGTCGGCGCGCTGGTAGCCGCTCTTGCCCAGCGCCTCGATCAGCGCCTCGGGCGCCAGGGTGGCCCCGGCCTTGGCCAGCAGCACGCGCGGCCAGAGCTGCGCACGCGGCGGCAGGCGCTGCAGCAGGGCATTGACGGTGGTGACGACGACGCGGCCGGCCGGCCCTGCCGGCTCCTTCAGGCGGGTCAGCGCGTCGATGCGCCGGGCCAGGATGTCGCGATGCGGCGACACGCGGTCATAGGGCAGGCAGTCCCAGGCCGGGACCTCCAGCACCTGCAGACCCGGATTGAAGAAGCGCAGGCCGGCCGCCGCCCGCGCCAGGTGCGCGTCGTCGCGCGCCACCAGCGCCAGCGTGGCGCCGGGCCGGGCGGCCAGCAGCAGCGGCGCCAGGCGCGCCTCGGCGCCCTCGGGCAGGCCCGACAGGGCATGGCGGCCGGGGCGGAACAGGGTTTGCGGGTCGAGAGACACGGGAGGCGATACTAGGCCCTGGGCCGCTGGAGAAAGGCATGAATCCGGCGCAACACCGGGGTGTCGAAGGACGGGGCCGAGGCCTTACCGGTCAGGAGGTCGTAAAGCAAGGGCTCGGGCAGCTCCATCAGGGCCTCGTAGTCCGCCAGTTCCTCCGGCGTGCAGGCCGCCAGTTCCGCCTGGGCGAAAGGGCCCAGCAGCAAATCAAGCTCCTTGGTGCCGCGATGCCAGGAGCGGTAGATCAGCCGCTTCTCGCGGATGCTGCGGTCGTCGGTCGTCATGGAGCGGAAAGGATATAGGGCCACAGGCCGGGGTTGTCAGGCCCCCCGGCGACCATGACACTGAATGCCCCTCCCCCGACTAGCCCCTCTCCCTCAGGGAGAGGGGTTGGGGTGAGGGTGTCGGTGCGGCTCCCAGCGGTCGCACCGACCGACCGACACCCTCACCCTGCCCTCTCCCTGAGGGAGAGGGAAAAAAACGAGACCCCGAGAACGCGCGTGCGTCCCGAGATTCTCTTCCCGCTCTATGCCGAGGCCACGACCTTACCGGGCGTCGGCCCGCGCTTCGGCAAGCTGCTGGCGCGCCTGACCGACCACGGCGACGGCGGCGGCAAGGTGGTCGACCTCTGCTGGCACCTGCCGAGCGGCCTGATCGACCGCAGCTACCGCCCGACCCTGGCGGTGGCGCAGCCGGGCCGCATCGTCACGGTCGAGGTGACGGTGGAGCAGTTCAGCGAGCCGCGCAGCCAGCGCCAGCCCTGGCGCGTGCGCTGTTCCGACCGCACCGGCTTCGTCGACCTGGTCTTCTTCCACGCCCAGCGCGCCTGGCTGGAAGCGCAGCTTCCCGTCGGCGCGCGCCGCGTGGTCAGCGGCAAGCTGGAGGACTATGCCGGCGGCCGGCAGATCACCCACCCCGACTACATCGTCGCGCCGGAGGAGGCCGAGAAACTGCCGCTGCTGGAGCCGGTCTATCCCCTGACCGCCGGCCTCACGCCCAAGGTGGTGCAGAAGGCGGCGGGTGCCGCCCTTGCCCGCCTGCCCGTCCTGCCGGAGTGGCAGGACCCGGCGCTGCGCCGCCGCCAGGGCTGGCCGGCTTGGCACGAGGCGCTGCTGGCGGCGCATCGCCCGCAGGCCGAGGCAGACCTGCTGCCGGCCGCGCCGCCGCGCCAGCGCCTGGCCTTCGACGAGCTGCTGGCCAACCAGCTCGCCCTCGCCCTGGTGCGCGCCCGGCAGAAGCGGACGCGCGGCCGCAGCCTGCGCGGCGACGGGCGCCTGCGCTCCCTGGTGCTGCAGGCCCTGCCCTGGCGCCTGACCGGCGCGCAGCGCCGCGCGCTGGACGAGATCCTGGCCGACATGGCGAGCGAAAGCCGCATGCTGCGCCTGCTGCAGGGCGACGTCGGCAGCGGCAAGACCGTGGTGGCGCTGATGGCCATGCTGACCGCGGCCGAGGCCGGCGGCCAGGCCGCCCTGCTGGCGCCGACCGAGATCCTGGCGCGCCAGCACCTCAAGACCATCGAGCCGCTGGCCGCCGCCGCCGGCCTGCGCGTCGAGCTGCTGACCGGCCGGGACAAGGGCAAGGCACGCGAGGCGATCCTGCAGCGCCTGGCCTCGGGCGAGTCGCTGCTGGCCGTGGGCACCCACGCGGTCTTCCAGGAGGACGTGCAGTTCCGCAACCTGCTGCTGGCGGTGGTGGACGAGCAGCACCGCTTCGGCGTGCACCAGCGCCTGGCCCTGGCCGAGAAGGGCCAGGCAGTCGACATCCTGGTGATGACCGCGACGCCGATCCCCCGCACCCTGACCCTGACGCTCTATGGCGACATGGACGTCTCGAAGCTGGACGAGAAGCCGCCAGGCCGCCAGCCGGTCGACACCCGCCTGGTCTCGCTCGATCGGCTGGAGGAAGTGACCGCCGGCATCGGCCGCGCGCTGGAGCAGGGCCGCAAGGTCTACTGGGTCTGCCCGCTGGTCGAGGAATCGGACGAGGTCGACCTCGCCGCCGCCGAGCAGCGCCACGCCGCCCTGGCGGAGCGCTTCGGCCCGCATCGCGTCGGCCTGGTGCACGGCCGCCTGAAGGGCAAGGAGAAGGACGCCGTCATGGCCGCCTTCGCCGAGACGCCGGCCGGCACGGGCATCGACGTGCTGGTCGCCACCACCGTCATCGAGGTCGGCGTCGACGTGCCCGCCGCCACGGTCATGGTGATCGAGCATGCCGAGCGCTTCGGCCTGGCGCAGCTCCACCAGCTCCGCGGCCGCATCGGCCGCGGGGCGGCCAAGTCCACCTGCCTGCTGCTCTACGGCCAGCCGCTGGGCGAGAC
>JAKOWB010000266.1 GCA_029781795.1 Pseudomonadota bacterium
CGGTCAGGTCCCGGCGGTGTGCCTGCCCAACCCGTTCTACGCGGTCTATGAAGGCGCCGCGGTCATTGCCGGCGCCGAGCCGGTGTTCCTCGACGCCACCGCGGCCACCGGCTTCCTGCCCGACCTCGACGCGCTGGAGGCGCGCCAGGCTGCGGACGGCCTGCTCGACCGCACGGCGCTGGTCTATCTGTGCAGCCCGGGCAATCCGCAGGGCGCGGTGGCCGATCGCGCCTATTTGCGCCGGCTGGTTGGGCTGGCGCGGCGCCATGGCTTTGTGCTGGCGGTCGATGAATGCTATTCGGAGATCTATGACGCTGTGCCGCCGCCGAGCGTCCTCGAAGTGGCCGAGGGCGCACTCGACCGGCTGCTGGTATTTCATTCGCTATCGAAGCGTTCGAGTGCCGCCGGACTGCGTGCCGGTTTCGTTGCCGGCGACCCGGTGCTGATCGCGGCGTTCCGGCGGCTGCGCGCCTACGCGGCGGCGGGCATGCCGCTGCCAATTCAGGCCGCCGCCGCAGCGCTGTGGGGTGACGAGGCGCATGTCGAGGCCAACCGGGCACTCTACCGCGCCAAGTTCGTTGCCGCCGAGCGGGCGCTGGCCGAATATCCGCCGGACCAGCGGCTCGGCTTTGTCCGACCAGGGGGCGGCTTCTTCTTGTGGTTGCGGGTTGGCGACGGCGAGGCCGCGGCGCGCCGCCTCTGGGCCGGACAGGGGCTCCGGGTGCTGCCCGGCGCCTATCTGACCCGGCCGGGGGCGGACTCCACGCGGGTCGGGGGCAGCAACCATGGCGCCCCGTACATTCGCGTCGCGCTGGTCCACGACGCCGCAATCGTGGCCGGGGCGATGGCCCGTCTTGCCGCCACCCTGGCTTCCGCCGGCGCCGCGCCCGAACCGGCAGAATTGGCCATGACTGCGCCATGCCCCGCTCTCGCCGAAAGGCCGAACCCATGGTGAGCATTGTCGGCGAGACCTCGCGCGACCGCAGCGAGGCGACCGGAGCCGGCTTCCTGCCGGCCAGCGCCGTGGTGGCGATCCGGCGCCGCGGCCGTGAATTGACCGGGCTGGCCTTGTTCGCCACGGCAGGGGCGCTGCTGCTGGCATTATTCAGTTACGACCCGGCCGACCCGTCGTGGAACACCGCGGGGGGCAATGCTGAACCCTTCAACCTGATGGGCGCGACCGGCGCCCATGTCGCCGACCTGTTGATCCAGACGCTCGGGGCCGCGGCCTTCCTGTGCGCCCTGGTACCGATGGTCTGGGGCTGGATGATGGTGCGGCGCAAGGCGCCCGCCGGCTCCGCACGCCGTCGGCGGGTGATCAGGCTGGCGGGTCTAGCGCTGGCTGTGCCGCTCGCCGCGGTCGCGTTGGCGCCACTGCCGGCCTTTCCGGTGTGGTCGAGCCAGACCAGCATGGGCGGCGCCTTCGGAACGCTGCTGCTCTCCTACTTGACCGCAGCGGTGATCCCCTGGGGTGGGGCGCTCGATCGCGCTGGCCTGATGCTGCTGTGCGGTGCGATGGCCGGGCTGGCGCTGATCGTCGCCCTCGGCCTCAGCCCGGGTGTGTGGCGGGTCGTCGGTCGGGTGCTGGCTTGGCTCGGACGGCAGAGCTGGCGGGGTACGGCCTGGGCAGTGCGGCATGCCGCGCCGGCGGTGGGGCGCGCGGCCCATACCTTCTCGCTCAGAGTCACGGAGCGGCTGCGGCGTCCTCCGGCCGAACCGCCACCCCGGCTGACCCCGTCGCTGATCATCGGCATGCCGGCGGCGCGGACGGAGCGCGCCGCGCCGACCTTTGCCGCTCCTCCCCCGGCGGGTCGGGCAGCCGAGCCGGACGAGGCGGCGGAGCCGGCGCCGGCGCCGCCGACCAGCGCACCGCTGGTGGAACGCCGGCCGGCCATCGCCTCGGCACCTGCACGTG
>JAKOWB010000288.1 GCA_029781795.1 Pseudomonadota bacterium
GCCATCCCGGCCCGCTGTGGCCGCCCGCAGCTCCGCCTCGCGGGCGCCGAGCCGCTACGTCGCCTCCTGGGCGCGGACCTGGTGCAGCTGGGTGGCCGCGATCTCGCTTTGGACGCCCTCGCGGTCCCGTCCGGCCAGACGGGCATCGATCTCCGCCATGGCCAGCCGGCCGCGCTCGAAGCTGGCCGGACGCAGGGCCATGAGGTCCTGCAGCCGCGCCTCGGCCGCCGCGGTGGCCGCCTGGCGCAGGGCCGCATCGCGCTCGCGGGCCGCGGCCTCGCCCTCCAGGCGGCCCAGCCGCAGGTCGATCGCGGATGCGCGCTGCTGGCCCCGCACCAGCAGCAAGCTCAGCAGCCCCATGGCGAGCAGTCCGACGGCGGTCAGGGCGGTCGACAGCGCCCCGGGCAGACCCAGTCGGGCGCCGGCCAGCCCGCCGGCCGCGGCGGCCAGCGCCGCCAGCAACCCCCAGCGAAGCGCGGCCTGCCGGGCCCCCAAGCGCCGGCGCTCGAGCTGCACGCCCGCGGCCGCCGCCGCCGCTCCGGCGTCATCCTCCGCCCCACGCGCACCGGCCGCCAGCCACTCGCCCAAGGCCGTGCGCACGTCGAAGGCCCGCCGGTCCTGCTCCAATCCGCGCAGGGCATCGTGGGCCTCGCGGGCGGCGGCCCGCGCCTCCACCAGGTCATGGCGGGTCTGGTTGAGGGCGGCCAGGTCCGCGGCCAAGGCCTCCAGTTCGGCCTCGCGCCGCGCCACCGCCTGCCGCAGCGCCTCCGCGCGCATCGCTCCACGCTCCAGCCAGGCGCGCCGACGCGCCAGGCGCCGCAGCGCCAGCCCGCGGGCCGTGACCGCGGGAATCTCCTCATCCCGGGCCCGCCGGCAACGCTCCGCCAGATCCCGCGCCCGCGCCGCGACGACCGTGGACTCGGCCACCTGCCCCGCCACCTGCTGCGCCCTTTCCAAGGCCGTCCGGGCCTCCGCCAGCGCCTGCGCCTTGGCCGCTTGTTCAGCCAGTTCGGCTTCCGTCTGTGTGGCGGCGGCGATCTCGGCATCCAGGGCCCGCAGGCCTTGCAGCTGAGCTTGGGTGGCGGCCAAGGCGTCAAGAGCGTCCAGACGGGCGACGGTGGCCTCCAGCTCCGCCACCCGGGCGGCCGCGCGCGGCAGCTCCGCCTGCGCCCGGGCCAGGTCGCGGCGATCGGTCAGGCGGGCCAGGGCCTGGCGATCGGTCAGGCGCACCTTGAGCCTATCGGCGACGGCCAAGAGCTGGTCCAGGTTGAGCAGCTTCATCAGGCTCTGCTCGCGCTCGGCACGGTTCATGCCCTCCAGCTTGTCGAGCTTCTTCTGCTCCACGAAGCAGGTGTTGAGCAGGGATTCAGCGTCGAAGCCCAGCTCCTGGGCCACCCGGGTGTTGACCTCGCGGTTGCCGCGGATCTGCTCCTCCACAGCGCCATCGGCGCGGAGCAGGTCCAGCTCCCAGATGTTCGGTTTGCCGCGGCGCAGCTGGCGGCGGATCTCCAGGGCCTTGCCGCCGGGAAGCCCCACTGTCAGGTCCACCTGGGCGCTGTCCGCGCCGTAGCGGATGAGATCGTCCAGGCTGCGCGCGCCCTGGCTGCCCAGAGGCTGGCCGAAGAGGCCGAAGAAGACCGCCTCGAAGAGCGTCGACTTGCCGGCCTCGTTGAGGCCTTTCACCAGGATGCGGGCGCGTTCGGGCAGCTCCAGGTCCACCTTGTCCAGCTGCTTGAACTGCCGCGCCGTCAGGCGCCTCAGGCGGATCATCCGGCCTCCGACGCCGCGGCATCGCCACTCAGGGTGGCATCGCCGGCCTCGCCGGTCCCGAGCTTGCCGGCGCTGTTCTCGGCGTGGCTGATCCCACCATCGCCGGTCTCGGTCAGGG
>JAKOWB010000290.1 GCA_029781795.1 Pseudomonadota bacterium
CTGCTACGGCAAGGGCGGCAGCGCCGCCACCGTGACCGACGCCGCCGTGGTGCTGGGCCTGCTGGCGCCCGACGAGTTCCTGGGCGGCGAGATCCCGCTGGACCCCGCCCTGGCGGAGGAAGCGGTGCGCCGCACGGTGGCCGAGCCGCTGGGCCTGGCGCCGCCCGAGGCGGCGGCCGGCATCCTCGCCGTCGCCGGCGCCAACATGGTGCAGGCGATCCGCAAGCTCTCGGTCGAGCGCGGCCACGACATCCGCCGCTTCGGCCTGGTCGCGGCCGGCGGCGCCGGGCCCCTCTACGCCGGGCTGATGGCCCGCGAGCTCGGGATGGCCGAGGTGCTGGTGCCGCCCTATCCCGGCCTGTTCTGCGCCCTCGGCCTGCTGCAGAGCGACCTGCGCCACGCCACGCAGCGCGCCTGGCGCCGGCCGCTCGCCCGGGTCGACGCTGTGGCGCTGGGCGAGGCCCTGGCCCCGCTGGCCGCCGAACGGACCGAGGCGCTGGCGAGCGACGGCAATCCGGCCGCCGATCGCCGCCTGCTCTTCGAGGCCGACCTGCGTGCCCTGGGGCAGTTCCACCAGCTCCAGGTGCCGCTGCCGGCGCCCGATGGTGACGGCTGGTGGTCGGCCGAGACGCTGGCGGAAGCCTTCCACGCCGCGCACGAGCGCGCCTATGGCCATGCCGATCCCACTGCGCCGGTGGAGTTCGTCAACCTCCGCGCCTATGGCCTCGGCCGGCTGCCGCGCCCGGCGATCCCGGCGCCGGCGAGCGGCGGTGCGCCCGGCCGGCCGGCGGCCACCCGCCCGGTGCTGCTCGAACGCGCGCGCGGCTTCGAGGCGACCGCCGTCTGGCGCCGGGAGGACTTGGTGCCGGGGCAGACCCTCGAGGGCCCGGCCATCGTCACGCAGCGCGATTCCACCACGGTCGTGCTGGCCGGTCAGACCCTCACCGTGCATCCGACCGGCGTGCTGCGGGTGGCGGTGTGACTGACCCTCTCCCTTGGGGATTCCTCTGCGAAAGAGGGTTTGTGTTTGATTTGGCAGTCTGGCCGCGATGGCTCGGCGGCTGCGCGATTGGATTGTTGTCGCCTATGAGCGTTGGCTGGCTCGTCCGTAGCGCGTTCAGGGCTGGATGAGCCTGAGGCTTCTGGTGAGGTTGTAGACGGTGGCAAAGGCGAGATAGTCGGCGGCGTTGCGGGCCAGGGAGTGACATCGGGTTCGAGCCTTGCCGTAGAGGCGCTTCATGGCGCTGAACACGGCCTCGACGGGAGCGCGTCGGCGGGCGATCAGGTGGTTGCGGCGGGCCATCCAGCGCGGCAGGACGGGCATGTATCTGTGGCGGCGATGCATGATGCGGTCCTTGATGCCGGCGGCCTTCAAAGCGGCGCGGCGCTTGGCGCTTTCGTAGGCCCGGTCGGCATAGACCGCCGCCTCGTCGCCGCAGATCAGGGCCTCGGCGAGCTGGCCGTCGAGCAGGCGGGCGGGCGTGAAGGCCACTTTGCGGATCAGCCCGGAGCCCTGATCCACCGCGACATGCATCTTGTAGCCGAAGTAGGACTTGCCGGCCTTGTTGGTCCAGTCCGCGCCAGGCTCCTTGGGATTGGCCGCGCCCATGCCCTTCGGGCGTGCCGGCGGCTTGTGGGTCGCGGTCACGATCGAGGCGTCCAGCAAGGTCCCCTTCCGCAGCATCAGGCCCTTGGCATCGAGCTGCCGGTTGATCTCGCCAAAGCAGGCTTCCAACACCCCGCCACTCGCCGCCGCCGCCCGGAACCGGCAGATCGTCGTCTCGTCCGGCGTGCCGCCATCCATGCCAAGGCCACAGAAGCGGCGGAACGACAGCCGGTCCAGCAGGGCCTCCTCCAGCCCAGGGTCCGACAGGTCGTAGAGCGCCTGCAGATAGAGCGCCTTGAGCATCATCAGCGCCGGATAGGGGGGCCGACCGGTCTCGCCACTGCGAAGGCCGGACAGCGGACCCTCCAGCCGATCCCAGGCGATCAGCGCGTCGATCCGGGACAGGCGCTCGTTCGTCCCAAGGCGAGGATCAATCAGGGCCTCAACCAGCGAACGCTGAGCCGTCATCACTGCCTCCGGTAACGAGCAACCGGCCTTCAGTGAATCAGTCAACGAACAGATCCGCCACCTCTTACGCAGAGAAATCCCCATCGGGAGAGGTCGAGCGAAGCGAGGGTGAGGGGAAGCCGGGCGACCTTCGCGGCGCCGCGCATCCCGCTCCGCTGCCCCTCACCCGCGCGCTGCGCGCGCGACCTCTCCCCCCGGGAGAGGTCAGTGAACCTCAAACCCGAACGGCAGGCAGGCGTCTTCCAGCCAGTGCCAGACGGTG
>JAKOWB010000293.1 GCA_029781795.1 Pseudomonadota bacterium
ACTGCGTGAAGTCGGTCTTGAGCTCGACCGTGGCCACCGGCAGGCCGTTGAGGAAGAGCACCAGGTCGAGGCAATTCTCGTTGCGCGTGGAGTAGCGGACCTGACGCACCACGCGCAGCCGGTTGGCCTGGTACTTCGCCAGGGTCTCGGGATTATGTGCTAAGGGCCGGAACTGCGCCAACTGCAGCGGTGTCTTCAGCCCCAGCAGCTCGACGCCGTGGCGCAGCGCCTCCAGCGTGCCGCGCTCGTCGAGGTGCTTGCGAACGCGGTCGAGCAGGGCCGCCTCGGCGCCGGCCCCGTGCGACTTGGCCAGCGTCTCCCAGGCCTTGGGCTGGCTCTCCTGCACCCAGGCGACCAGATCGGCAGGGAAGAGCGCCCGCGCCCGGTCATGGCGCTGGGCGTCGTCGGCCGCGTGGAGCCAGCCGTGAGCCGCGAGATGCGCGCAGATCTCGGTCTCGAAGCTGATCTCCTTGTGCAGGTTCATGCCTTGTCCGCCGGCTTCAGTCCGAGGGCGGCGAAGCCCTCGGCGACCTCGGGTCGGAGCGTAAAGCGGTTGTCCGGCGAAAGCTCGGCCAGGATGCCGCTGTAGAAATTGGCGTCGCGCTTTTCGGCGCGCGCCGCCGGCCAGAGCCTGCCCTGGCGCTGCTGGCACATCGTGCCAAAGTGCAGGTGCCAGCTTTGCGCCTCCCACCCCAGGGCGCGGCTCAACTCCTTCGAGGTCGAGCCGGGATGGTCGAGCAGCACCTGGACGAGGTCGCGCTCCTTCTCCGTCATCGGCTTGGCGGTGAAGGCCTCGGCGACTCGCCGCGCCATCGGCAGGCCGGCGACGCGCTCGGCCAGCGCCGCCGCCTCCGCGGCGGCCTGCCGCTCCAGGGCGTCGAGCACGGCCTGGGCCTGGCCCGCCAGCTTCGGGTCCTTGAGGCGTCGCTCGCTGTTGTGGCGCATCTCCTGGCGCTCGGCCGGGGTCATCGATGGAATTCTGGCGATGATCTTCTCGATGTCCACAATCTGCCTCCTGCAATA
>JAKOWB010000302.1 GCA_029781795.1 Pseudomonadota bacterium
CGCCGGGCTTCGTCATCCCGAAGCTGGTGGCCTGGCTGACGCAATGAACCCTCTCCCGCCGGGAGAGGGTGCGAGCGGAGCGAGCGGGTGAGGGGAAGCGAAGAGGCCGGGCTCTACGTCGCCATCGAAGCGGCGGCGCGTCTCGGGTTGCCGCTTCCCCTCACCCGGTTCGCTTTGCTCACCACCCTCTCCCTACGGGCGAGGGTCATTTACCAGAGCTGCTCGAAGGCCTTGGGACACGGATCGTCGCCGATGCCGTCCAGCAGGCGGGTCCGCGCCTCCAGGCTGGCGGCCAGGACTTCCGTCAGCTCCAGGGCGCGGCGCAGCTCGGTGTCGCAGAAGTAGGTCAGGACCTCAGCCGCAAGCGCCGTCTCGCCGCCGGCCAGCAGCAGCTCGGTGGCGCGCGCGGCCTTGGCCTGCGCCGGCTGGAGGCGGCGCTCCAGCGCCTCGAAGGCCTCGGTCACCTCGGGCAGGAAGCGCTGTTGCTGCGCCAGCAGGTAGAGCAGGCGCTTGTGCACCGCCGTGGCCGAGCGTGTCGATTCGATGCCCTGCGCCACGCCGGACACGGCTTCTTCATGGCGCTCGTCCTCGAAGCGCGCGTCCTCGCCGCTCGTCAGGTAGCGGTGCTTGCTGTACTCCTCCGGCACGCCCGAGATGCCGAGGAACAGCGGCACCAGCGGCGCGGCGATGGCGCCGATCTGCGCGTGCCACAGCAGGCGCAGCGCCGGGTCGGCGGGATGCACCAGCGGCACGATCTGGCCATAGCCGGCGGTGTCGCCGGTGATGCGCGGCGTGCGCAGCGCCCAGGCGAGGTCGGCGAAGCCGATCTTCTCCGGCCGCGCCGCGCGCGCCGCCAGTTCCGCCTCCATCCAGGCCTGGCCGGCCCAGCGCCCCTTGCCGTCGCCATAGACGACGTTGGCGTCGAAGGGCGTGCCGGGGCGCCACCAGCCCTGCTCGGCGGCGAAGTCGTGGAAGTGCGGCGGGCAGAGGAAGCGCCCGCCGACGTCCTCCGGCGGCAGCAGGCCGATCCAGCCGGGGCGCGAGACGCGGATCGCGTCGGGCTCCAGGCGCTCGGCCGCCCAGAGCTTCCGGCCGCCGGCGTACTCGATCACCACGAAGGCCTCGTCCGCATCGGCGACGAGGTGCGAGTTGCCGCCATAGGTCGAGTAGCCGTGCTCGGCGATCAGGCGGCCGATCAGCTCCACGCCCTCGCGCGCGCTCCGCACCCGCTCCAGCACCATCCGCGCCAGGTCGCTGTAGTTCGGGCCGGTCTGGTCCGTCGGTGTCATGGCGATCAGCTCGGCGCGCGAGGTCGACCAGACGTCGCGCACCGCCACGCCATGCTCGTTGAGGCCGCCATTGGTCAGTGGCGCCGGGACGCCGCGGTAGTGGCTGTAGCTGACGCGCAGGTGGCGGAAGGTCTCGGCCGCCTGTGGGATCGTCGACAGGCGGCCCGGCATCCTGGCCTCCGGCGTGACGCCGACCGTGACCGTGGCGCCGGCGGGGTGCGCGCGGCGCGGCACCACCTCCAGCCAGTGGCTCGAGGGCTCGTCGCCGTAGCCGGCCAGCCAGGCATGGCCCGTGGCGCCGTGCTGGCGGCCGATGTAGATGGCATAGCTCACGGGGCGCTCCTCACAGCAGGGCGGGGTCGAGGGTGTAGAGGTCCTGGGCGCGGCCGACGCCGCGCAGCGCGTAGCGCCCGACCGAGACCAGCCTGGCGCGCTC
>JAKOWB010000330.1 GCA_029781795.1 Pseudomonadota bacterium
GCGCCTATGAGGGGAACGAGACGCGCCAGTTGGCGCTGGACCTGGGGTTCGTTCCGGTTGTTCCCCCGACACGAACCCGCCTTGACCCCTGGGAATACGACAGGGCCATGTACAAGCGCAGAAATGAGGTCGAGAGGTTGTTCCGACGCCTGAAGGGCTATCGCCGAATCTTCTCTCGGTTCGAAAAACTCGACGCGATGATCCTGGGCTTCCTCAGCTTCGTCCTGGTTGCTGACGGTCTTCGTGGTTTGTGTTAACACGCCCTAGCCGCTGGGCATGGATGATCCTTCAGGCGGAAAAGTCGTTTTCGAGCAAGGGCTGGCGTTTGGTCACGCCGTCGAGCGCGACCAGGGTCTCCAGCAGCGCCTTCATGCGGCCCAGCGGCACGGCGTTGGGGCCGTCCGACAGGGCGTGCGCCGGGTCGGGGTGGGTTTCCATGAACAGGCCGGCCACGCCCACGGCCACGGCGGCGCGGGCCAGCACCGGCACGAACTCGCGCTGGCCGCCGCTGCTGGTGCCTTGCCCGCCGGGCAGCTGCACCGAGTGCGTGGCGTCGAACACCACCGGCGCGCCGGTCTCGCGCATGATGGCCAGGCTGCGCATGTCGCTCACCAGGTTGTTGTAGCCAAAGCTGGCGCCGCGCTCGCAGGCCATGAAATTGTCCGTTGGCAGGCCTTTTTCGGCCGCCGCCGCGCGCGCCTTGTCGATCACGTTCTTCATGTCGTGCGGCGCCAGGAACTGCCCCTTCTTGATGTTGACCGGCTTGCCCGACTGCGCCACGGCGCGGATGAAGTCGGTCTGGCGGCACAGGAAGGCGGGGGTTTGCAGCACGTCGCAGACCTGGGCCGCGGCGGCGATGTCGTCCTCGGTGTGCACGTCGGTCAGCACCGGCACGCCCAGCTCCTTCTTGATCTTGGCGAGGATGGCCAGGCCTTTGTCGCGGCCCGGACCGCGAAAGCTGGTGCCGCTGGAGCGATTGGCCTTGTCGAAGCTGCTCTTGAAGATGAAGGGCACGCCCAGGCTGGCGGTCATTTCCTTCAGCTGTCCGGCCACGTCCATCTGCAGCTGCTCGGACTCGATCACGCAGGGGCCGGCGATCAGGAAGAAGGGCTTGTCCAGGCCGGCCTCGAAGCCGCAGAGTTTCATGCCGCCACCTTTGGCGGGTTGGTCTTGGCCGCGGGCGCGCGCAGGTCCTGGTGCGCCAGCGCGGCCTTGACGAAGGCGTTGAACAGCGGGTGGCCGTCCCAGGGCGTGCTCTTGAACTCGGGGTGGAACTGCACGCCGATGAACCAGGGGTGCACGGCCTGCGGCAGCTCGACGATTTCGGTCAGGTGCTCGCGCTGGGTCAGCGCCGAGATCACCAGGCCGGCCTGGCGCAGCTGGTC
>JAKOWB010000334.1 GCA_029781795.1 Pseudomonadota bacterium
GCCATCAGCCGCAACGCCAGGGTGGTGCTGGAGCCCGCATCGGGTTCGGATTGGCTCAGCGGCTGGCGCATCTACATCGACAAGAATGGAGACTTCAGTTACGTTGCCGCAGACGACGAACTGATCGCCACCGGTACGCCGCTGCCTGATTCGGTGGGGATCAACGCCAGCCCCTCCAGCAATTGCACCAACAAGACGAAGTTCGCCTACGGCGCGGACGGGTTTCTCTACGTTGGCGGTGTGTATGGCAATGGCGGTATCCCGCTGAAGTCCACGGTAACCAGCCGAGATCGGTGCGTGGTGTTCGACAAGATCGGCCGCACCCGTATTTGCGGCCAGGGCGCCGACGCCTGTTAGTTCTTGCCCTGGTTGGGCAAGCGGTCACCCCGCAAGAACAACCGCTCGATGGCCTGCGCCGTGTCGTCGCGCGCCTCGGGCGCGGCGGCGTGCAGCTCGGCCATGGCGCCGTGCAGCATCTTTTGCGTCAGCCCGCGCGACAGGGCTTCCAGCACGGCCTCGACGTCCTCGCCCTTGGCCAGGCGCTTGCGGGCGCGGGCCAGTTCCAGCGCGCGCCATTGGTCGGCCTGGGCGTTGAGCTGGCGGATGAGGGGCACCGTGCCGCGGGCGGGGTCGCGCTGGTCCAGCCAGTGCATGAAGCTTTGCACGCCGGCGTCGATGATGACCTCGGCTTGCGCCACGGCGGCCTGGCGGCTGGCCTGGCCGGTTTGCACCACCTGGGCCAGGTCGTCGACGGTGTACAGGTAGACGTCGGGCAGCTGCTTGATCTCGGGCTCGATGTCGCGCGGCACGGCCAGGTCGACCATGAACATGGGGCGGTGGCGGCGCCGTTTGAGGGTGCGCTCGACGGCGCCCAGGCCGAGGATGGGCAGTTGGCTGGCGGTGCAGCTGACGACGATGTCGAACTCGTGCAGGCGCTCGGGCAGCTCGGCCAGGCGCATGACCTGGGCGCCAAAGCGGCTGGCCAGCTTTTCGCCGCGCTCGAGCGTGCGGTTGGCGATGGCGATGGACAGCGGCTGGCGCGCGGCAAAGTGGGTGGCGGCCAGCTCGATCATTTCGCCGGCGCCGACGAACAGCACGCGCGTGCGGCCCAGGTCCTCGAACAGGTTGCCCGCCAGGCGCACGGCGGCGGCGGCCATGCTGATGGAGTGGGCGCCGATCTCGGTCGAGCTGCGCACCTGCTTGGCGACGGCAAAGCTGCGCTGAAACAGCTGGCTGAGCGTGCTGCCCAGGGCGCCGGCGTCGTCGGCGGCGCGCACGGCGTCCTTCAGCTGACCCAGGATTTGCGGCTCGCCCAGCACCATGCTGTCCAGCCCGCTGGCAACGCGAAAGGCGTGGCGCGCCGTCTGGTCGCCTTGCAGGGTGTAGGTGTGCTGGCGCAGCGCGTCGACCGGCACGTGGCCGGCCTGCGCCAGCCAGCCCAGGGTGTGGTCGGTCTGCACCTGCTCGGACGCGCAATACACCTCGGTGCGGTTGCAGGTGGACAGGATGGCGGCCTCGGG
>JAKOWB010000338.1 GCA_029781795.1 Pseudomonadota bacterium
CGGTGCGGCGCGCCGGCTGCAAGCGCAGCTCGCCGTGGGTCAGCACCGCCGAGCCGCCGCCCTGGGCCTGCTGGGCGCGGCGCGTGATCGCGCGCACGCGCGCGTTGACCTCGTCCAAGTCGACCGGCTTGACGAGGTAATCGTCGGCGCCGATCTCCAGCAGCCGGATGCGGTCCATCAGGCCGCCGCGCGCGGTGATGACGATCACCGACAGCCCGGGGCTGCGCTGGCGGATCGTCTCCAGGCATTTCTCGCCGCCGACGCCCGGCAGGTTCAGGTCGAGCAGCACGCATTCATACTCGGCAGCGCGCATCGCGCCGACCAAGTCCTGCCCCGACTCGATCCAGTCCACCGCGTAGCCGGCGCGCAGCAGCGACTTCTGGATCGCGCTGCCGAACAAGGTGTCGTCCTCGACCATCAGGATGCGCATGGGGATCACCACTTGTTTGAGTTCCGACAATGCGACTTTGGCGGAGCTATGGCAAGCGGTTCAGACCCGGACCCCCCGGAGCCTGGTGATTAAGGTTGCCTAAGGCTGCGGCTTCCGACCACCTTGCCAGCCCCCGCGATCACGGGGGAATGGGGGTGGACCCTACCGCGCGGAGCGGGCCAGGGCCCCAGCCACGCTCCTTGTCGCGCGCCGTAACTTGGCCCCCATGCGGCTTGGCATCCGTGCCGAGCCGCCACCGGACAACGGTCTCTTGGGGGACGTCATGGAATCAGTTGCGGCTTCGAAGACCAGGCATGTCGAGCGGTCGTCGCGCGGTGCCTGGCAGGCGGTTCTGACCGGCACGCTGCTGTTGCTCGCTGCCTTCCTGCTGGCAGCACCGGCGCAGGCCGCGACGGTGGCGCTGAAGGTCGTCAGCGCGCGCAGCGAGCCCAACTGGCCGGGAGGCACCGGCGGGGCTCCCGTTCCGGTCGCGAAGGGCGCGCCGGTTCCCGCGTACAAGTACATCATCAACATCGACAACACCGGCACCACCACGCAGCGCTCGCCGGCGCTGGGCACGGGCTGCAACACGGCCGACCCGGGCTACCCCGACAGCTGCTTCTGGACCTCGATCGCCGGCGCCCAGGGCCATTCGCCGATCTTCACGCAGGGTGACCAGGCCGACTTCGCCGCCGGCATGGACATCCCCGACGGCCGCTACCTGATCTCGGTGCTGGCCGACAACTACAAGCTCGACGGCCGCCACTTCACCGTCGACTCGACCAAGACGCCGGTCGTCACCTGGGAAGGCAAGAAGAGCACCGACCCGGCCAACGAAGTGATGGTCGAGCTGCAGCCCTGGCCGCTGCCCGACGCGCAGATCCAGGCCGCCGTCTTCGAGGACATCTCGCCCGTCAACAGCGCGCCCGACCTGCCCGCCGAGCACGGCCTGGCCGGCTTCCAGGGCCACATCGTCGACTACCTCGGCGAAGTCACCACCGACGTGTACGGCGCGCCGCTGTGCGACACCGGCCGCTGCCTGAGCGCCTGCTACGTGGTCAGCGGCGGCGTCGATGTCGGCGTCGTCCAGCCGGTGGACAAGGCGGGCCGCTGCCCGACCGATCCGGCCGCCGCCGGGCCGATGTCCTACTGCGACGTCGGCGGCGGCAAGCGCGTGCCGCCGTACCTGACGAACACGAGCGCCACGGCGCCGTTCAACGCCTTCACCTG
>JAKOWB010000343.1 GCA_029781795.1 Pseudomonadota bacterium
GCTGCGGTCCTCCTCGACGAAGTCGGCCAGCGTGATGACCGCCTCGGCCGCCAGGATTGCCAGCAGGCCCCAGGCGAGCAGCCCGCGCCATTCGAGCCAGGCGAGGCTGAAGAAGATCACGCCGTAGAAGGCATTGCGCAGCCCATGCAGCAGCAGTTCCCGCCTTGCCGTCGCGCGCCAGGTCAGGCGCTCGGTCATCTCGTGGTGCCAGAGGATGTCGAAGAGTCCCATGGCGAGCTGCAGCGACAGCAGGATCTCGACCGCGGTGGTGAAGGGTGTCATGGCTTCTAGCCCTCCAGGGCCTGGAAGACGCCGTCCTGGTGAAAGGTCTCGCCGAACCAGGGGTGACGCACGCTCAGCAGGAAGCGGAAGCGGCCACGCCCGAGGTCGGCGTGGGTGACATGCATGGCCCCAGGCGACAGCCAGAGCGGCCAGGTGAGCCGCCGGCGCCCCAGGCGCCAGAAGAAGCGAAGCGAGCGGAAGTGCAGCGCGCCCTGCTCCTCGCTGAGGCGCAGCACCATGCCGAAGCGGCGGCCGACGCATTCCAGCAGCCCGGCCTTCGCGTCATGGCGCTTCACCGTGGTGCAGACCCGCTCGCCGCGCCGGAAGCGGTAGGCCCGGCGCCAGACGACGCCCTCGCCCGTCGTCTCGCGGGCCACGGTGACGAGCGCCGGTACGTTGCGCCCCGCCGCGGACGGCAGCGGCGTGCCGATCAGCCGGCAGGCCTGGGCGAAGACCCAGCCGACGGCGGAGCGCCGGATCACGCTGTAGCTGCCGGCATAGCGGGCCGGCCTGCCGGGCGCGGGCAGTTCCCCGAAGCGGCGGCGTACCGCGCCGGCCAGCCGGCCCCAGGCCTCCTCGCCCAGCAGGGCGCGGAACGGTCCCTCCCCGGCGTCGGACAGGGGACGTTCGCAAGCTAAATTTCGGAAATTTCTGTCAAGACTGAAATTCATGGTCACACTCCCTCCCTTCCGGGTTCGCGTGGCCCAGCCTCAGCGCAGCTTGCCGACCAGGCGCGCGATCTTGCCGCCAAGCCGCATCAGCCCCATCAGGGTGCCGCGCGGCAGCTTGCGCACCTCGCCGTACCAGCCGCTCAGCGACTCCATGAACTTCAGCATCTCGGCCATGCGGGCCTTGGCCTCGTCCGGTGTCTGCCGGTCGTCCGATGCTTCCATCACGCACTGGCGCAGTGTGGTCAGGGTCGGGTCGATCTCGCGCTTCTTCCGCTCCTCGACGATGATGAGGAACATCTCCCAGACGTCGGTCAGCGCCTCGAAGTGATCGCGCCGGTCGCCCAACACGTGGGTCAGCTTGATCAGCCCCCAGCCCTGCAGTTCCTTCAGCGACGTGGAGACGTTCGAGCGGGCGATCGACAAGGTCTCGGCGATCTCCTCGGCGGTGATGGGCTTGCCGGCGAGGTAGAGCAGCGCGTGGATCTGCGCCTGGGAGCGGTTGACCCCCCAGCGCGTCCCCATCTCGCCCCAGTGCAGGACATAGCGTTCGAGCGGCGGTGTCAGGATCATGATTTCTCTCCTGACAGAAATTTAAGAAATTCTCGCCAGGATCGCCAGCACCCTGCGGCGGCAGGCCGCAGCGCTAGGGACAGGTGGCGGCGGGGCTGGTGAAGGCGATGCTGCCGGTGACGCTGGCCGCGCCCAGGGCCTGGCCGCAGAGCGCGCCGACGTTCGCCGCGCTATTCCCGGTGCTGCCGGCCTGGATGTCGATATCGTCGCTGGCCAGCGAGCCGCTGAGGAAGACGGCATTGTCCGTTACGTTGCCGCCGCCGCTGTTCTGGCCGTCGATCGTGACGTTGCTGATGCGCACAGTCGCCGCGCCGTTCACCTGCAGGGCGAAGTCCATGTTGCTGCCCAGGCTGCCGACGCCGGAGATGCCGACGCTGTCGACGGTCACGTCGCTCTTGGACAGGAAGAGGCCCGTCGTTCCCAAGGCCGCGTTCGTGCCGATGTCGGCAATGACACCGCGCGTGCTGCCGTCGATCGAGTTCCCCGTGCCGTTGTTCATCACCTGCACGCCGGCGCGATAGCCGGTGAAGGAGAAGTCGCTGAGCGAAAGGCCGCTGCCGCCGCTGACCAATAGGCCGACGCTGCCGCTGCCCGAGGTGTTGACGCCGGTCCCGGTCCAGCCGTCGATGGTCAGGCCGGCCACCTGGTCGAAGGCGCCGCCGAACTCGGTGTTGGTTACCGTGATATCGTTGAACGCCAGGTTGTTGCTGGTCTGCCCCATCGCCGCGTCGCTGGCGATGGCGCGGGCCGCGGCGCCGCCGTTCAGCACCAGCGAGTCGAAGCTGGCGGTGTTCACCGTCATGTTGCCGACTCGGCTGCTGCCGGCGCCGCCGCTGAAGATGTACATGCCAAAGCCGGCGCCGCTGGCGGAGATGTCCTCGAACAGCGTGTCGTCCACCGCCGCCATCTCGGCGTCCAGCAGGAAGCCGATGTCGCCGCCGGTGACCGCCACGTCGCGCACGATGTCGTGCGAGGAATCGGTCAGCCCGACGCCGTAGTAGTAGAGGAAGCCGGGCGGCGCCTTGGACGCGATGTCGATGTCGAGGCCGACCAGCTTGACGTGATCGACGCCGCCGGCGCCGATCGCAGCGCTGTCCTGGGTTCCATCGTGCGTGATGGTCGGCCGGCTGGCCGAGGCATCGAAGGCCGTCGGCGTGAAGGTCGCCATCTCGTTGGTCGTGTTGCCCAGCACCGCCAAGGCCGAGCCGCCGCCCAGCAGGATCTGGTTGCCGGCCAGGGTGACGTTGCCGGCGATCGGGCCAGCCTCGCCCGACACCACGATCAGGGCATCGGTCGCGTTGTTGCCGGTGATGCCCTTGCTGCCGACCGCGTCGGCCAGCGAGGTGGGGTCGGCGGCGCTGCCGCTGCTCACCGCCGCCCCGCCATCGGCGAAGTAGACCAGGGCGATGGTGCGGTTCGTCTCGGCGTCGCGCACCGTCTCGTCGAAGGGCGCGACGGACAGGCTGTCAGGCGCTGCCAGCACGTTGCGCTGCTGGTCGGTCAGCGCGATGAGGTTGCGCTGCACCGGGTCCACCATGCGGCGATCCAGGCGGTCGGTCTCGTGCCGCTCGTTGCCGCCGAAGACCGTGCCCAACGGCACCCGCACGCGCAGCAGTCCCGCGCCCTGCAGGCCGCGCGGGTCGTCCCAGCTCGTCTCCAGGCTGGCGGTCAGCCGGCTGCCGTCGCCCAGGAAGGCCAGGTCGTGCACCTGGACCTCGAACCGCGCCTCCGGCCCGGCATGGGTGTCGAAGCCGTCGCGCCCGAAGGCGTAGCCGCCCAGGTAGAGGTTGGCGTCGATGTCGTGGCCAAGGGCCTTGTCGACCGGCAGACGCCAGCCGATGGCTCCCTCGCCGCCATAGAGCGCGGCCTCCTGCAGCTGGTAGCCGTCGATGCCGGGCGAAGCGCCGATGGTGTCGTGGCGCAGCAGAAGCTGGTTGCCGTCGATCACCAGTTGGCCTGGTCCCAGCATGCCCGTGCCGGCCTGCGGCGCGACGTACTGCAGCGTCTCGACGTCCTGGAACGGAAGGTAGCCGGTGACGTGAAGGTCCCAGTCGGCGGTCTTGAACTCCAGACCGGCGACGACCTGGGGAAAAGTCGTGCCCTCGGACGAGCGCTGGAAATCGCCATAGGCATAGCCGCCCAGGATGAAGCCGGCCTCGAAGCGATGGCGCAACACCAGGCCAAAGGACGCAGCCTTGGCCGAGTCGCTGTCGAGGCCGCCCAGCGCATTGGCGAGCAGCAGCGTCGAGCCGTCCTGGTACAGCGGCACCATCAGGTCGAGCGCGCCGCCGCCCTGCCCGCTGCCGGCCCGGCCATAGGCGTCCAGGGTAGGATTCCAGTTCTCGGCTTTCGTCGCCGGCGCCAACGCCAGGACAGCGATACCGGCGCCTGCCAGCAGAAGTTGCCGCGCGGAGCCCAACTTCGACGTCGCCATGCCTTCCCCCCAAGGACCTTGCGGCGCGGAGGATGCCGATCCGCGCGGCACCTCTATGCAGGCCTGCTTGCGCCTGCGATAACAATGGACTGGTGGTTGGTCCGCCACTTGAGGCTGTGCGCGCGGCGGATCAGTCCTGCAGGGGACTCGGACCGATCGCGCGCATGACTTCCGCCTCGCGCAACCGCTGAGCACCGGGGTCGCCCTTTGGCCCGGGTGTCTCCCCGTCGCTTGCGTCGGGCGTCACCCGGTGCAATAAGACGGCTTCGATGACACCGCAGGACGAGACGCGCGCGGCCGACCAGTCGGACGCGATGGGCTACCCGCACAGGCATCTCCTCGGCATCGAGGGCCTGACCGCGGGCGAGATCGAATTCCTGCTGGACCTGTCGGAAAGCTACGTCGACTTCCACAAGGGCGACCGCGGCCGCCGTGGGCTGCTGGCCGGCCGCACGGTCATCAACCTCTTCTTCGAGAACTCGACCCGCACCCTCACTTCGTTCGAGCTGGCGGCCAAGCGCCTCGGTGCCGACGTGATCAACATGGCGGTCGGCGTCTCCTCGGTGAAGAAAGGCGAGACGCTGATCGACACGGCGGTCACGCTGAACGCCATGCATCCCGACGTGCTGACCGTGCGCCACGACCAGTCAGGCGCCGTCAAGCTGCTGTCCGAGAAGGTCAACTGCGCCGTCATCAACGGCGGCGACGGCAGCCACGAGCACCCGACGCAGGCGCTGCTCGACGCGCTGACCATCCGGCGCCGCAAGGGGCGCCTGGCCGGGCTCAAGGTCGCGATCTGCGGCGACGTGCTGCACAGCCGCGTGGCGCGCTCCAACATCCACCTGCTGACCATCATGGGCGCCGAGGTCCGGGTGATCGCGCCCCCCACCCTGCTGCCGGCCAAGGTGGAGCGCCTGGGCGTCAGCAGCTACATCGACATGCGCGAGGGGCTGGCGGACGCCGACATCGTGATGATGCTGCGCCTGCAGACCGAACGCATGCAGGGCAGCTACGTGCCTTCGATCCGCGAGTATTTCCGCTTCTTCGGCCTCGACTACGACAAGCTGTCGGTGGCCAAGCCCGACGCGCTGATCATGCACCCCGGGCCGATGAACCGGGGCGTGGAGATCGACAGCGAGGTGGCCGACGACATCGGCCGCTCGGCCATCCGCGAACAGGTGGAGATGGGCGTCGCCGTGCGCATGGCGGTGCTGGATACCCTGACCCGCCACCTGCGCTGGAACTCCTGAGGTGAGCCGCATGCCGACCAGCCTCAGCGCGCCGCCGACCGCCTACGTCAACGCCCGCCTGCTGGATCCGGCGACACGGCTGGACGCGCGCGGCGCGCTGCTGACGGTCGAAGGGCGGATCGCCGACCTGGGGCCGCATCTCTTCGCCCAGGGCGTGCCGCCCGGCATCCAGACCGTCGACTGCGGCGGGCACTGCCTGGCGCCGGGCCTGATCGACCTCAGGGTCAACCTGCGCGAGCCGGGCGAGGAGCACAAGGAGACCATCGAGACCGCCAGCCGCGCCGCCGCGGCCGGCGGGGTCACCGCCATGGCGGCGCTGCCGAACAGCGACCCGGTCGCCGACGACACCGCCGGCCTCGAGTTCGTCGCCCGCCGCGCGCGCGAAGTGAAGCTGGTCAAGATCTACAGTTACGGCAGCCTGACCCGCGGCGCCGAGGGCAACGAGCTGACCGAGTTCGGCCTGCTGAAGGAGTACGGCGCGGTCGGCTTCACCGACGGCAGCAACGTGGTGGCCAATGCCAACGTCATGCGCCGGGCGCTGTCCTATGCCCGGGCCTTCGACGCCACCATCCTGCAGGCGCCGCGCGAGCCGAGCCTGGCCGGGGGCGTGATGAACAACGGCGAGCTGGCGACGCGCCTGGGCCTCGCCGGCATTTCGGCCATGGCCGAGGTGATCCTGCTGGAGCGCGACCTGCGCCTGGTGGAGATGACCGACGGGCGCTATCACGCCGCCCTGCTCTCCACCGCCGAGTCGCTCGAGGTGGTGCGCCGCGCCAAGGCCAAGGGCCTCAAGGTCACCTGCGATACCGCCCCGCACTACTTCACCCTGAACGAGCTTGCGGTCGGCGACTATCGCACCTTTGCCAAGGTGATGCCGCCGCTGCGCAGCGAGGAGGACCGGGCCGCCATCGCCGCCGGCCTCGCCGACGGCACGATCGACGCCATCGCCAGCGACCACAGCCCGCACGACCAGGATTCAAAGCGCCTGCCCTTCGCCCAGGCCGAGTTCGGCATCATCGGGCTGGAGACCCTGCTGCCGCTGTCCCTGGCGCTGGTGCACAAAGGCGAGGTCGGACTGCTGGACCTGCTTTCCAGGCTCACCTGCAGGCCGGCGGAGATCCTGGGCCTGGCTGCCGGCCGGCTGCAGCCAGGCGCTCCCGCCGACCTCGTGCTTTTCGATCTGGAATCGCCCTGGCGGCTGGATCCGGCGGGCTTCCGTTCCAAGTCGAAGAACTCGCCCTTCGAGGGCCATCTGGTGCAGGGCAAGGTGCTGCGAACCGTGGTCGATGGCCGAAGCATTTTTGCCGCCACCGACTGAATTCTCCCGCCGGCCGCCGTTCAATCGTTGACAGGGGCCGCGCTCGCCCCAACCATCAGGTGGTATGCCCGTTGGCGGACGGGTCTTGGATTGGCCGGATGCATGCCGGGCGACAGGGACTAGCAAGACTCTCATGCTGCGGATTCGATCGCTACTCGCCGGGCTCGTCGGGAGCCTTTGCGGGCTTTCGCCCCTGGCCGCCGTCCAGGCGGACGAAGCCGACAAACCCCGGCAGTTCATCGGCCTCGGCGGCACCGACCAGGGCTCCAACTCAAGCTATTCCTATCTCGGCGTGCTGACCCCGCTGTCGGGGCAGTTCACGGGGAACGACTGGGTGCTGCGCGGCTGGCTCGACTACCTGACCTATGACACCGACGACGCCTACGGTGACCTCAAGGCGCGCGTGTATGGCGGCAACGTCGGCATCTCGCGCAGCTTCCCGGTGCCGGCCGGCACGGCCTCGATCGGCGTCGGCGTGGTCTACGGCAACCGGCAGTACGACCGCGAGACCACCCAGGACGACGAGGGCGGTTACGTGCGCTTCCGCGTCCAGGGCGACTACTTCGGCGAGCCGCTGGAGAACAACCACCTGAACCTCTTCTGGAGCGTGAGCATCCCGGAGACCGAGGTCTTCGCCCGCGGCGATTGGCTCTACGGCTTCACCGACTTCCGGGTGGGGCCCAGCGCGACCTGGCAGCAGGGGCAGGACTACAAGTCGCTGCGCGTCGGCCTGACGGTACAGGAAATCGAGGTCACGGACTGGGCACGGCTCGGCGTCGGCGGCGGCTGGGAGCACACCGATACCGGCAATGGGGTCTATGGCGGCGTAAACGTCACGCTGCTGTTCGGCTTCGAGTAGCGCGCGTCAAGGGGGAGAACTTGGCCGGCGAGACCAGTTGGTACTTCGACGCATTCGAAGCACGTCGGCCGCCAGCGCCGAGCAGCGTCGTGGCCTGGCGCGAGACCCTGTGGCAACTGTTGGCGACCGTCGCGCTCGGCGTCGGCCTCTGGTACCTGCAGTGGCGCTGGTTCCAGTCGCTCAACATGGATGCGCTCTGGTTCGCCATTCCGCTGGCCCTGGCCGAGACCCTGTCCTACATCGGCCTGGTGCTGATGTTCTTCAATCTCTGGCAGGTCTCGGATACGCCGCCCAAGCCGGTGCCGGGCTGCATCGGCGATTGCGAGGGCACCGCGGACCCGCGGCCGCTGCGCATCGACCTCTTCATCACCACCTATTCCGAGGATCCGGAGCTGGTGCGCCTCAGCCTGATGGCGGCGAAGCGCGTCACCTACTCCGGACCGGCGGAGATCAAGGTTCATTGCCTGGACGACGGCCGGCGGCCGGCGATGCAGAAGGTGGCCGAGGAGTGCGGCGTCAACTACATCACGCGCTCGACCAACGAGGGCTACAAGGCCGGCAACCTGCGCAACGCGCTGGAGCTGACCGACGGCGACTTCGTGGTGATCTGCGACGCCGACACGCGGCTGTTTCCCGAGTTCCTCGAGCGGACCATGGGCTATTTCCGCGACGAGCACGTCGCCTGGGTGCAGACCCCGCAATGGTTCTTCGACCTGCCGGACGGCCAGCCGCTCGAGCTCGCCTGGGGACGTAGGCTCGGCGGCCTTGGCCGCATTCTGGCGCGCGGCCTGCAGAAGATCGCCGGGCCGATCCGCACCGGCAGCGATCCCTTCGACAACAACCCGCAGTTCTTCTTCGACGTCATCCAGCGCCGGCGCAACGGCGCCAACGCCTCCTTCTGCTGCGGCGCCAGCTCGATCCATCGGCGCGAGGCGATCTGGCAGTCGGCCCTGCGCGCCTACGCCACGGCGATCGACCGCAAGGTGGACAACTTCGTCGACGAGGTCAGCGACCCGGAGAGCCGCGAGGCGCTTGACGAAGCACTGCGCCACCAGTTCGCGCTCGACGAGAACGTCACGCCCTACAAGTTCCATGTCTCCGAGGACATCTATACCTCGATCGCGCTGCACGGCGACCCGGACCGGCCCTGGCGCTCGGTCTATCACCCCGAGGTGCTGTCCAAGATGCTCTCGCCGCAGGACATGGCGGCCTGGGTCGTGCAGCGCTTCAAGTATGCCGCCGGCACGCTCGATATCGCCGTGCACGACAGCCCGCTCTATCGGCACAAGCTGACACTGTCCCAGCGCCTCATGTACCTGGCGACGATCTGGTCCTACCTCTCGTGCCTCTGGACCTGGCTGTTCCTGGTCTCGCCGGCGATCTACCTCTTCACCGCCATTCCGCCGATCACCGCCTTCTCGCTGGAGTTCTTCAAGCACTTCCTGCCCTTCGTCATCGCCACCGAGCTGGCGCTTCTCGTCGGCAGCTGGGGCGTGCCGAACTCCAAGGGACGGGCCATCTACATGGGTTTCTTCCCCTACGGGCTGCGAGCACTCTGGACGGTGCTGCGCGGCAAGCCGGTGCGCTTTCCGGTCACGCCCAAGGAGCGGCAGTCGGGCATCTTCCTGCGCCTCGTGCGCTGGCAGATCCTGGTGATGGTCGCCGTCGTGCTGTCGATCATCTGGGCCACCTACGAACTCTTTGTCACCGGCACGCGCAGCGACGAGGCCGGCTACACCGTCAACCTGCTCTGGGGCCTCTACACGTTGATCCTGCTCGCGAGCTACGTGCGGGCGGCGGTCTGGCGGCCGGCATCGGAAGCGAAGGCCAGGACATGAGCGACAAACCCGCCTCCGGCTGGATCACCGGGCGCAGCCAGATCACCTTCCTCGTCGGACTGGTGATCGCCGCCGGCGTGATCTTCTGGCTCGAGAAGGTGCGCTTTGAGACCAGCGACGACCCGCTCGGCAGCTTCTGGATCGAACAGCGCGAGCCGCCGGCGCCGAGGGTCCTCGACGCAGGCGCTCGAACCCTGATCGAACAGTGGCGGCCCGAGCTGGTGGCCCATATCGTGGCCGCCGATCCGGCGCTCGATCCGGTGCCGGTCCTGCTCGGCTATGCCAGTTGCCTCAAGGCCCTCGATCCTTGCGCCGCGCGGCTGACACAGCCGGCGCGCGAGGCCATTCAAGAGGTCGCGACCGGAGTCCGCTGGGAGGATCCACTGCTGCCAAGCCTGACGCTGGTGGCGCTGGCGTCGCTGCAGCGCGACCGGGGTGCACCGGACCCGCGCGCGGCCTGGCGGACCGTCGCCCTATGGCTCGACGGCTTCGATGACTGGGCGCTGGGCGGGCGCTTCGGCACGGCCCAGTTCGTCTCACGCGCCGCCGCGCTGACCGGCAACGAGTACGCCAGCTTTCGCAGCTACGCCTCGCTGCGGGAAGTGCTCGAGGCGGCCGACGGCCTGACCCGCCTGGGCACCGCGCGAACCGCCGAGCTGGCCCGCGGCCTGGGACTGCTGACCGTGGTGTTTCCGCGCACGCCCCTGGCCAAGATCCTGCTGTGGCAGGTCTGCACGACCTGGCCGGGCGACCTGGCGGAGTCCCCGATTCCTGTCGCAGTACTGTGCTGGAGCAACTTCGCCGCGCCGGAGCTGAGCCGCCCGCTGGCTGCCCGCCTGGTCGAGCCCGACCTGAAATCGCTCTCGCCCCTGGATGCCGCCATCGTGCTGCTGACCTTGACGGCGCTGGAACAGGGCCCGCTGCTGGAAGGCCGCTAGCGCCCCAGGGCATTCTCGGGCGACGCGGGCACCGGCTCGCATCAAGACAATGCGCAAGATCAAAGGCTAGCCAGAGCGGTTCAATTCGACCGGAAGCGATGCCGCCCTAGTGGCTGTCGAGCCGCAGCGTCAGCACCAGTCTGTTGCCGTCCGGCTCGCGCAGGTACTCCACCCGATCGGCGCCGCGGCGGATCAGCCACAGGCCCAGTCCCGATTCCGGCAGCTCGTCGGCCTCCTCGTAGGGGTTCTCCGGCAGCTTCGCCAGCTTCTCCGCCAGGGCCAGGCCTTCGCCGTGGTCACGGATGCTGGCCTTAACCTCGGTCTCGGACAGCGATACTGCGACGCTGACCGACTGCTTCTCGTCGCGGGCGTGCGCGTGGATGATGGCGTTGTTGAGCGCTTCGGTACAGGCGAGCGCAAAGCGCTCGCCACGGTCGTCACCCAGAAGCTCGACCAGCAGGCGGCCGATTGCCGCCATCGTCGCCGAAGCAAGAAACAGGCTGCTGCTGATGCTCAACGACAGGGACAAAGGCCCTGACTCTCCACCTGGCGTTTCGCCCATCGCGTTTCCTGCTCCGCCCGTCAAGTCGGGCGGTCCCCTGCCAAAGCAAGTTCGGCGTTTTCCACCGTGTCGGCAACACGAAACACGCGATCGAGGCGGGTCAGCGCCAGCAGACGCTGGACCGGCGGGCGAAGCCCCGCAAGTGCCAGGGTACCTTCGTTGCCAAGCCGCTTGAGCAGCGCAACCAATGCACCCAGCCCGCTGGAATCGACGAACTCGATCCGACCGAGGTCAAGGATCAGGCGCTTCTCACCCTCGGCAATCACCTTGCCGACCTTCTCCTTGAAGGTGATGGCCACGCTGGCATCCAGCCGGGCCAGTTCCGGGCGCAGCACGAGCGCCCTGCCCATCCGCCGCGTCGTCAGATCCATGCCGCGTCCCCCCCTGCCGGTTTCTCAGTTTCGCTCGATCAGGATCGCCGCCATGTCGTCGTCGGGCGAGCGTCCGCCGCTCCAGTCCAGAAGCAGTCCGTCCAGGGCACCAAGTGCCCGCGCCGCCGGCCGATTGCGTGTCGCCACCAGCCAATCGGCCAGCCGCTGCTCGCCGAAGGGCCGACCGGCCTCGTCCCGGTTGTCCACCAGCCCGTCGGAATAGACCAGCAGGCGCGCGCCCCGTGACAGCGGGACGACCACCTCTTCGTGCGTCACCTCGGCGAAGAGGCCCAGCGGCAGGCCGCTGCCCTCGATCAGCTCGGGTTCCGCGCCCGCGCGCAGCACCAGCGGCGCCGGCGCGCCGGCGAATGCGAGCCGCACGGCCTCGGCGTCGTCCTCGATCAGGCCATAGAGCAGCGTGAAGTAGCTGCTGCTCTCGTCCGGCCACAGCATCATGCGGTTGATCTGATCAAGGAAGGCCACGGGGTCCTTTGGCGGACTGTAGCCGCCACCCGGCTTCATGTTGTTGGCGATGATCTTGCTCAGTGTCATCGAACGCAGCGCGGCTTCGGTTCCATGACCCGCGATGTCGCCGATCCAGAAGAAACTGCTCGTCTCGTCGAAGCGGCCATAGCCGAACATGTCGCCCGACAGCTCCTGCGACGGCACATGCAGGCCCGCGATCGTCAGCCCCGGCAGAGTCAGCAGCGCAGGCGGCAGGTTGCCGCGCTGGATCGCGGCGGCCGCCTCCAGGTCGCGGCGATGCCGGTCGTTCATGCGCTTCAGCGCGGCGTTGGCGGTCTCAAGCTGCAGGCGGGTCCGCTCGATCTTCTTCAGTTCGACTTCGAGCGCCCGCGCGGTCGCGCGCAGCGCCAGTTCGTCGCTGGCAAGCGCCGCCAGGTCCTGCAGCGCCTGGCGATCCTCCTCGCCCAGCGCGGGGCGCGGTCTGGAATCGATGATGCAGAGCGTGCCGATCGGTGCCCCCTCGGGGGCGCGCAGCACCGCTCCGGCATAGAAGCGGATATGCGGTGCCCCGGTGACCAGCGGGTTGTCGGCGAAGAGCGCGTCGCGTGTGGCATCGGGCACGCAGAACACGGCGTCCGAGGAAGCAATGGCATGGGTGCAGAAGGACACCGACCGCTCGGTCTCGGACACCTCGATGCCGCAGCGCGCCTTGAACCACTGCCGGTCGCGGTCGATCAGGCTGACCGCCACCATCGGCACCTTGAAGAGCCGCCGGGTGATGCCGACGATCTGCTCGAAGGCCGGTTCCGGCGGCGTATCGAGGATGTGCAGGCTCTGCAGGGCCAGAAGCCGCTCATCCTCAGCCCAGGATTCCTGGACGCTGAGACGGCGACTGCCGACGAATTGATGATCGAGAACCATGCCCGTGTGCAAGACTTCACGCAGTTACAGTTTTGGATGGACGACGCCGCATTGCAACAACCGACCGAGTCCAGGCGGGCCCTTGCGGCAGGTCATTTCACTCACAGCCGCTCGATCGGGATGGCAACCATGTCGTCGTACGGCGAGCGTCGGCGGCCGCAGTCGGGCAGCACGGCGTCCAGCGCGCCCAGCGCCCCGAAGGGCGCCTTGCCGATCCGTCCCGCTGCCATTCGCCCCGCCGTAGATATGCTCGTAGCTCTGCTGGTCGATGTTCTTCGCGCTCCGGTCGCTCTATCTTGCATACGAGGGTAAAGGATCGCGACAGCCGCACAATGGCAAACCGCGTCACATCGAATCGCCTGGAACGCCGGCGGTTCCTCGCGCTCGCCGCGGCCCTCGGCCTCACTCCGGCAGGGCAGCCGGCGGCCGCCGGGGCGCCCTGGGACCGCGTCGACCCGGTGGTGGCGCACAAGCTGCGGCGCGGAGTCAGCCTGTCGCACTGGTTCTGGCTGCCGCGGGAAGGTCATGCGGCGGGCGATCCCGACTACCTCGACCAGAACGATCTGCTGGCCCTGTTCGAGCTGGGCTTCGGCCATGTGCGCCTGCCCGTCGATCTCTACAGGCTCTTTCCGGACGGCCAGCCGGACGAGGCCCTGCTTGCCCGCCTCGACCTCGCGCTCGACCTGATCGCGCGCATCGGCCTGCTGGCCCTGGTCTCGCCCTTCGGCGACTACAACATCGCAACGCCTGACCGCCGCCTGCTGAACGCATCGCTGCTCGACCGCCTGGCGTCCCGGCTGGCGGGGCGCGATCCCTGGCATGTCGTGTTTTCGATCGTCAATGAACCCATTGGCGTTACGCCGTCGGACTGGACCGGAATGCAGGCCGAGCTGGCGCAGCTCGTCCGGGCGCGCCTGCCCCGGCACCTGCTGATCGCCTCCGCGCCCGTGGCGCCCGACCCGGCGACCCCGTCCTGGGGCGCGCATCGCGCGCTGATGCAGGTGACGCCCCCCAAGGATCCCAACCTCGCCATGGCCCTGCACTGGTACGAGCCCTTCTGGCTGACCCACGCCGGCGCGCCCTGGCTCAATGCCGCGGAACTGGCAGAGGTCAGCGACCACAGCGGCGAGCGCTACCGCGGCTCCGACTGGCAGGGCTGGCGCCTGGAGGCAGAGCTGGCGGAGGTCGCGGCCTGGGCACAGCGCCTCGCCGTGCCGCTCTACATCGCCGAGTTCGGCGCCTTTCGCTACGGCACCGCGCCGGCCATCGAGCGCGAGGCCTGGGCCGCAGACTGCGTCCGGCTGTTCGAGCGGTTTGCCTTGCCCTGGTGCTGGTGGGACTATGCCGAGGGCTTCGGGCTGGCAGATGGCCCGCCGGGCCAGCGGCAGTTCGATCCCGGACTGGTGCGGGCGCTGCTGCGGGGCGCGTGACGCACCGCCGCGGCAGGGGGGAGGGGCACGCATGTTGGACATGGTTTCCTGGCCCTGGGTCGCCGCCGTCGCCCTCTTTGCCTACCTGCTGGGCTCCCTTCCCTTCGGCCTGCTGCTGACCAGGGCCGCGGGCCTCGGCGATGTGCGCAAGATCGGCTCAGGCAATATCGGTGCGACCAACGTGCTGCGCACCGGGCGCAAGGACTTGGCGCTGGCCACCCTGCTGCTCGACAGCGGCAAGGGGGGCGTCGCGGTGCTGGTCGCCTGGTGGAGCGCAGGGCCCAAGGTCGCGCTGGTCGCCGGCGTCTGCGCCGTGCTCGGGCATCTCTATCCGGTCTGGCTGCGCTTCAAGGGTGGCAAGGGCGTGGCGACCACTCTGGGTACGCTGCTGGCGCTGTCGCCTGGCGTCGGCCTGCTCTGCTGCCTTACCTGGCTCGTCGTCGCCCTGCTGTTCCGCTACTCCTCGCTCGCCGCGCTGGTGAGCCTGGCCCTGGCACCGCTCTATGCCTGGATGCTGCCGTGGGGCGCACGGCTGGACGAGATTCCGGGCAGCACCCTGTTTCTCGGCGACTGGCACCTGGTCGGCGCCGCGACGCTGCTGGCGGCGCTGATCTGGATGCGCCACCACCAGAACATCGCCCGCCTGATCGCCGGCGAGGAAACGAAGATCGGCCAGAAGAAGCGGGCCTAGCCCGCCGTCAGCCTGAGCTGCGCCTTGCGCTCGCCGTCGAGGTTGATGAGCGTGCGCTTGCCATCGGGCTTCAAGGCCACCCGCACCGCCTTGCCGTCGACCTCGCCCAGCAGCACCAGTTCCTCGCCCTCGACGCGATAGACCGCCTGGCCGTCGGCCTCGGGACCGAGGCGCAGCGTACAGGGCCCGGTCACCACGCCCTTCTCGTCCAGCGCCGGCTCGCCCAGGGAAAGCTGCACCGACAGTGGGCGCTCGACGCCGACCACCTGGATCTTGCCCTCGATGGCAAAGTGGGTCGGCGAAACGGCGAGGACCGTGCCGCTGCCCGCGTTCAGCCAGAGCATGACCTTGGCCTCGATGGAGAACTCGCGCCCGGCCAACAGGTCCTTCGCCAGGAAGTTCCGGATATCGATCATCATGCTGTCTGTCGCCCTCGCTGGAACGCAGCCTTATAGGGCATCGTGCCCGCGCCCGCGCAAGGGGGCCGCTTGACAGGTCAGCTAGGCAGCCGACAGGCTGCCACCCATGGGGGAGCTGGCGGGCGGCGAATTCACGCAGGGCGAGCGGATAGGGGCCATCCGGCTGATCCGCAGCGAACACGTCGGACCGGTAACCTATCGCCAGCTGCTTGCCCGCTTCGGCGGCGCGCGCCGAGCCCTGGAGGCTTTGCCGGAACTGGCCAGGCGCGGCGGCGGGAAGCCACCGCGTCTGGCCAGCCAGCAACAGGCCGAGGCGGAGCTGGCAGCAGCAGCGCGCCTGGGCGTCGCAGTGATTTGCCTAGGCGAGGCCGCCTACCCGCCGACGCTGGCGGCGCTGGAGGATTCGCCGCCGGTATTGTTCCTGCGCGGCCAAGGCGGGTTCCTCCAGACCCATGCCGTTGCCCTGGTGGGCGCGCGCAACGCGTCCGGCAACGGGCGGCGCTTCGCCGCGCAGCTGGCACAGGGTCTGGCGCGCGAGGGGCTCGTCGTCGTTTCCGGGCTGGCACGCGGCATCGACGCCGCGGCGCACGAGGGCGCCCTGGCTGCCGGCGGCGGCACCGTCGCCGTGGTGGCCGGCGGCGCGGACGTGGTCTATCCGCCCGAGAACGCGGCGCTTACCGGCCGGATCGCCGAGATGGGCGCGATCCTGGCCGAGATGCCCTTGGGCACCGTGCCGCAGGCGCGGCACTTCCCGCGGCGCAACCGGCTGATCTCGGGCCTCGCGCGTGCCGTCGTAGTGGTCGAAGCGGCGCCTCGTTCGGGCTCGCTCATCACGGCGCGCTTCGCTGCCGAGCAAGGGCGCGAGGTGCTGGCGGTGCCGGGCTCGCCGCTCGATCCACGCGCCCAGGGCAGCAACCAGCTGATCCGCGAGGGCGCGACCCTGGTCCAATCGGTCGAGGACATTCTCGAGGCCCTGGGTCCGGTCGATCGCCTGCCGCTGGGCGAACCCGCGGCCCCCTTTCAGGGGGCCGCGAAGACCGGGGACGCGGGCGACGCAGAGAGCGAACCGGCCCGCCGCGCGGTGCTGGAGCTGCTGTCGCCGGTGCCGCTCGCGGTTGACGAAGTGATACGTCGATGCCAATTGTCACCCTCTCTCGTGCAGACGGTACTGCTCGAGCTGGAACTGGGCGGACGTCTGGAACGTCAAGCCGGTCATCGCGTCGCGCTGGTGGTCTGAGCCCCACAAGGCCCGGTCTGCCGGCTTCCCGCCGCCGGCGACGTGGCGGAAATGAAGGACCTGTTGGACGTGGCTGAACGCAACGTCGTCATCGTCGAATCACCGGCGAAGGCGAAGACCATCAACAAGTATCTGGGCAAGGACTACAAGGTCCTTGCCTCGTTCGGCCACGTGCGCGACCTGCCGCCCAAGGACGGCTCGGTCGATCCCGAGAACGAGTTCGAGATGCAGTGGGAGGTCGATGGCAAGGCCGACAAGCGACTGCGCGAGATCGCCGACGCCGTGCGCGGTGCCTCCAAGCTGATTCTCGCCACCGACCCGGACCGCGAGGGCGAGGCCATCTCGTGGCACATCCGCGAGGAGATGAAACGGCGCCGCGCCCTGGGCCAGATCCCGGTCGAGCGCGTCGTCTTCAACGAGATCACCAAGTCCGCGGTCAACGAGGCTTTCCGCCACCCGCGCGACCTGGACCAGAGCCTGATCGAGGCCTACCTGGCGCGCCGCGCGCTGGACTACCTGGTCGGCTTCACGCTCTCGCCCGTGCTGTGGCGCAAGCTGCCAGGCAGTCGTTCGGCCGGGCGCGTGCAGTCGGTGGCGCTCCGCCTCATCTGCGAGCGCGAGGCCGAGATCGAGGTCTTCCGCCCGCAGGAGTACTGGACCGTCGACGTCGACCTGGCGAACCGCGACGAAGGCCGCTTCCGCGCTCGCCTGACGCAGCTCGCCGGCCGCAAGCTCGACAAGTTCGACCTGGGCAACGAAGCCAGGGCGATGGAAGCCGTGCGCCTGCTGGAGGGCGCGCGCGAGTTCCGCGTCGTCGGCGTCGAGCGCAAGCAGGTCAAGCGCAACCCGCTGCCGCCCTTCACCACCTCGACGCTGCAGCAGGAAGCCTCGCGCAAGCTCGGCTTCTCGGCCTCCCGCACCATGCGCATCGCGCAGAAGCTCTACGAGGGCGTCGACATCGGCGGCGAGACCGTCGGCCTCATCACCTACATGCGTACCGACGGCGTGACGCTCGCCGGCGAAGCGCTGGGCGCCGCCCGCCGGCTGATCGGGGAGGAGCACGGCGACCGCTACCTGCCGCCGGCCCCGCGCCAGTACAAGACCCGCGCCAAGAACGCCCAGGAAGCGCACGAAGCGATCCGCCCGACCGACCTCTTCCGCCGCCCGCGCGCCGTGGCGCGTTCACTGCAGCCCGACGAGCGGGCGCTCTACGAGCTGATCTGGACGCGGACCGTCGCCTCGCAGATGGCGAGCGCGGAGCTCGACCAGGTCGGCGTCGACATCGCGGTGGACGGCAAGGCCGCGCTGCTGCATGCCAGCGGCTCGGTCGTGACCTTCGACGGCTTCCTGAAGCTCTATCAGGAGACGCGCGACGACAGCGACGACGAGGACGCCGAGAAGCGCCTGCCCAAGGTCAGCGAAGGCGACCTGCTGGCGCGCGAGGCCGTGCTGCCAGAGCAGCACTTCACCCAGCCGCCGCCGCGCTACAGCGAGGCCAGCCTGATCAAGAAGCTGGAGGAGCTGGGCATCGGCCGGCCCTCGACCTATACCTCGATCCTGCAGGTGCTGCAGGATCGCAACTATGTCCGGCTGGACAAGCGCCGCTTCATTCCCGAAGACCGCGGCCGCATCGTCACCGCCTTCCTCTCCAATTTCTTCCCGCGCTACGTCGAATACGACTTCACTGCCAATCTTGAAGAGCAGCTCGACGACATCTCCGGTGGGCGCATCGCCTACCTCAAGGTGCTGGACGAGTTCTGGAAGGCCTTCAAGGCGGCGGTCGATGAGGCGCAGGGCCTGCGCATCGCCGAGGTGATCGACGCGCTGGACGAGGCGCTGGGCCCGCACTTCTTCCCGGGCGACCCGAACGACCCGAGCAAGAATCCGCGCGCCTGTCCGGTCTGCGGCAACGGCCGGCTCGGCCTGCGCCTGGGCAAGACCGGCGGTTTCATCGGCTGCTCGAACTATCCCGAGTGCCGCTATACCCGCCCCCTCGCCCTGCCCGGCGGCGGCGAGGGCGACGAGGGCGGCGACCTCGCGGCCGGACCGCGCATCCTCGGCACCGACCCGGCGACGGGCCAGCAGGTGCAGATCAAGAAGGGCCCCTACGGCGTCTACGTGCAGCTCGGCGAGGGCAACGGCGAGGAGAAGCCGAAGCGCGCGTCGCTGCCCAAGGGCGCCGATTCCTCCAGCTTCTCGCTTGATCAGGCGCTGGGTCTGCTGGCCCTGCCGCGCGAGGTCGGCGTCGATCCGGAGAGCGGCGATACGATCCAGGCCGGCATCGGCCGCTTCGGGCCCTACCTCAAGGCCGGCAGCGACTTCATCTCGCTGCCGCGCGGCGAGGATGTGCTGACCATCGGCCTCAACCGTGCCGTCACCCTGGTGCAGGAAGGCCGCGAGAAGAAGGCGAAGAACCAGCGCCAGCTCGGTGCGCACCCCGCCGACGGCAAGCCGGTGGTGGCCAAGAAGGGCCGCTTCGGGCCCTACGTGCAATGGGGCAAGGTGTTGGCCAACCTGCCGCGCGGCAGCGATCTGGACGACGCCACGCTGGAGATCGCGCTGCCCCTGCTGGCGGCCCGCACGCCGGCGAAGGGCGCGGCCAAGGGCAAGAAGGCCGCCACGGCCAAGGAACCGGCGGCCAAGACGAAGAAGCCGGCCAAGGCCAAGACCTCCAAGGCCAAGCCCAAGGCAGCCGCCACCAGCGCGGCGCGGGCAAAGAAGGCGGCTGGCGCTTGAGCCGACGGCCGGCCAAGGCGGGCCCGCGACCGACCAAGGAAGAACTCCTGGACTACCTGCGATCGAGCGAGACACCGCTCGGCAAGCGAGAGCTCATGCGCGCTTTCCAACTGCAGGCCGGTGATCGCGTGTGGCTCAAGCAGATGCTGGCCGAGCTGAAGGACGCGGGCCAGCTGGAGGGTCAGCGCGGCCGGCGGGTCAGCGCGCCCGACCGCCTGCCCGAAGTGACGGTGCTGGAGATCGCCGGCTACGACGAGGACGGCGAACTGCTGGCCCGTCCGACCGGCGCCGATCCCGAGGACCCGGCGACGCCGATGGTCTTCATGGCGCCCGACAAGCGCGGCCATCGCCCGGCGGTGGGCGAGCGCGTGCTGACCCGTCTGACCTATCTGGAAGGCCAGCGCTACGAGGGACAGCCGATCCGCTACCTCGGCGCGGCGGCGCGGCGCGTGGTCGGCGTCTTCCGGCGCAGCGGTCGCGGCGGCCGTGTCGAGCCGACCAACCGCCAGGTCAAGGAGACCTTCGAGGTGCGCGGCGAGGACGCCGCCGGTGCGCAGGACGGCGAATTGGTGCTGCTGGAGCCGAAGGCGCGCCATGCCCGTGCGCGCGGCGGCGCCGAGGGCCGGGTGATCGAGCGGCTGGGCGACGCGACCAACCCCAAGGCGCTCAGCCTCATCGCCATCGCCGAGCACGGCCTGCCCGACGTCTTCCCGGCCGAGGCGGTGCGCGAGGCCGAGCATGCCAAGGGCGTGACCCTGGGCGAGCGACTGGACCTGCGCGAGCTGCCGCTGGTCACCATCGACGGCGAGGACGCGCGCGATTTCGACGACGCGGTCTTCGCCCAGCCGGACCCTGACCCGAAGAATCCCGGCGGGTTCCGCCTGGTGGTCGCCATCGCCGACGTGGCGCACTACGTGCGACCCGGCTCGGCGCTTGACCGAGAGGCGCGCAAGCGCGGCAACTCTGCCTACTTCCCCGACCGTGTCGTGCCCATGCTGCCCGAGGCGCTGTCGAACGGCTGGTGCTCGCTGAAGCCACGCGAGGACCGCGGCTGCCTGGCGGCCGAGCTCTGGATCGACCGACAGGGCAAGCTGCTGCGCCACCGCTTCCACCGCGCCCTGATGCGCTCGGTCGCGCGCCTCACCTACGAACAGGTGCAGGCCGCGGCCAACGGCGAGCCTGACGAGCTGACCCGCCCGCTGGTGGAGAGCGTCATCAGGCCGCTCTATGCCGGTTTCGCCGCGCTGGAGATCGCCCGCGTGGCGCGCGGCACGCTGGACCTCGACCTGCCCGAGCGGCGCGTGCACCTCAACGCAGACGGCTCGGTGCGGGCGATCCTGCCGCGCCCACGCCTCGACAGTCACCGGCTGATCGAGGCCTACATGATCACCGCCAACGTCGCCGCGGCCGAGGCACTGGAGGCCAGGCACGCGCCCTGCATGTACCGCGTGCACGAGCCGCCGGACCCGGTGAAGGTCGAGGCGCTGCGCGAGGTGCTGCAGGGACTGGACCTCGCCTTCCCGCGCGGCGCACCGCTGCGGCCCAGCCTGTTCCAGGGCGTGCTGGAGAAGGTCGCCGGGACCGAGGCCGCGCCGATGGTCAGCGAGCTGGTACTGCGCTGCCAGAGCCAGGCGCGCTATGCGCCCGAGAACCTGGGCCATTTCGGCCTCGCACTGTCGCGCTATGCCCATTTTACCTCGCCGATCCGGCGCTACGCCGACCTGCTGGTGCACCGCTCCCTGATCCGCGCCTGGCATCTCGGCGACGGCGGGCTGGAGGCAGGCGAGGTGGCGCGCTTCGAGGAGTGGGGCCAGGCCATCTCGATGACCGAACGGCGCGCGGCGACGGCGGAACGCGACGCCGTGGACCGCTTCACCGCCCTCTTCCTGGCGGGCGAGGTCGGCGCGCTGCAGCCCGGCCGAATCGTCTCGGTCACCCGCTTCGGACTCTTCGTACGCCTGGCGGAGAGCGGCGCCGACGGCCTCGTACCGATCTCGCGCCTGCCCGAGGACTACTACGTCCACGACGAGAAGCGGCACGCCCTGGTCGGCCGACGCTGGGGGCGAGAGTTTCGTCTGGGCGAGGGCTACCTGGTGCGGATCCGCGAGGCCGATGCCCTGACCGGCTCGCTGACTCTCGACCTGGTCGAGGGCGAGGCAGCGGCCACGCCCTCGCCGCTCTCCCGCCCTGGGGGAACAGCGGCGAAGCCCCGCGACCCCGGGGCGAAACCAGGCCGCCACAAGCCCCCACCGCGCAAGGGGCGATCGGCCCGAGGGCAGCGCCGGCGCTGACAAGCGCCTGAACTGGCGTGGTTATGGCACGAAAAAGGCCGCGAATCCCCTGGCGCTTCGGGCCACCCGTCCTATTATTGCGCTGCGGGTGTCTTCGGAGGCCTCGAGTCCATGCGCGGTCCGGTAGCTGCGGCCCACAAGCCACAGACTGTATCCTTGAAGTCACGGTCCTGTCGTGTCCTGGCAGGGACGGCCCTCCTGGCCCTTGCCTCCTGCGCACAGCCCAATGGCGGCGTCAGCAGTGGCGGTGCCTCGGCCCCGCCGGAGCGGGTTCTCAGCGTCGGCTTCGTCGATCTAGACGAGATCTATATCCGCCAGCTCAGTCCGGCCGATCTGGCGCTGCGCAGCGTCGCCAGCCTCAGCGAGATCGATTCCCGCGTGCAGGTCGAACGCGACGGTGCCGACCTGACCGTCGGGCTCGCCGGCAGCCCCAGCTTCAAGTATCCGGCGCCGGCCGACGGCGACGCGGCCGGCTGGGGCCGCGTGGCAGGCGAGGCGGTCGAGGCCCTGAAGCATCAGTCGGCCTCGCTGGGCGCGACCGATGTCGAGAAGATCTACGAGACCATGTTCGATGCGATCGTGCATTCGCTCGATCCCTTCTCGCGCTACTCCAGTCGGGACGAAGCGCGCGACAACCGCGCCAGCCGCGATGGCTTCGGCGGCATCGGCGTGCGGATCGACGTGGTGAGCGAGGGGGTGAAGGTCCTCTCGGTCATGGAAGAAACGCCGGCCGAGGCCTCGGGCCTCAAGGCGAACGACGTGATCCTGACCATCGACGGGCAGGATGCCACGAAACTGGACCAGCGCGAGGTGATCCAGCGGCTGCGCGGTCCGATCGGCACGGTGGTTGCCCTCGGCGTGGATCGTGGCGGCAAGCAGTTGCTGATCAAGGTGCAGCGCGCCCATATCGTGCCGCAGACCGTCAGCGGCGAACTGAACGGCAACATCGCCGTGGTTCGTCTCTCGGGCTTCAACCACTCCACCGCCGACGTGCTGCGCGACAAGATCGAACTGCTGGATTCCGGCTTGCCGGGTGGCGTGCAGGGGCTGGTCCTGGACCTGCGTGGCAATCCGGGCGGGCTGCTCGACCAGTCGGTCGCCGTCTCCGATCTCTTCCTGAACCACGGCAAGATCGTCACCACCCACGGTCGCCACCCCGACAGCCACCAGTACTTCAATGCCGATTCGGACGAGATCCTCGCCGGCGTGCCGATGATCGTCCTGGTCGACGGCCACTCGGCCTCGGCCTCCGAGATCGTCGCCGCCGCGCTGCAGGACAATGGCCGCGCCGTGGTCGTGGGCTCCGGCAGCTATGGCAAGGGCACCGTGCAGACGGTGCTGAGCCTGCCGAACGACGGCGAGCTGACGCTGACCTGGGCGCGTTTCCACGCGCCCTCGGGCTATCCGATCCACAAGCGCGGCATCATGCCGGACATCTGCACCGCGGGCGCCGGCAACGAGGACGCCGTGCTGCGCAAGCTGCGCCGCGGCCAGTTGCCGCTGCCGGCGGCGCTGCGCCAGAGCGTCGTCGACGACGCCAGCGACTCCGCCGTGGCGGCGTTCCGCGCCAACTGCCCGGCCAGCGAGACCGAGAGCGGCCTCGACCTGCTGATCGCACTCGACCTGCTGAACGACAAACAGCTCTACGCCCGCGCCAGCGGCAGCCAGGCCGCCGAGGCGACGCCCTGACACCCCACGCCGGCCGGCCGGTCCAGCCGCGCGACGCCGCCGGCCTCGTGCTGGTGCGCCAGGGCCGGCGCGAGCGCGAGGTGCTGCTGGGCCGCCGCCGGCGCACCGCCCGTTTCCTGCCCGGCATCTGGGTCTTCCCCGGCGGACGGCTGGAAGCGGCCGACGCCCTCCCCTCGGGCTTCGAGGAACGCTTCGCTGCGCTGCCCGAGGGGCTGGATGCCGCCACGCGCGGCAAGGCCCGGGCCCTGCTGCGGGCGGCCGTGCGCGAGACCTTCGAGGAAACCGGCGTGCTGCTGGGCCGGCCGGGACGCCGCTCGGAAGAACGCGCCGATCCGATCTGGCAGGCCTACCACGCAGCGGGATTGACCCCAGCCTTCGAGGCACCGCGCCTGCTGGCCCGCGCCATCACGCCGACCATGTCGCCGATCCGCTTCCACACCCGCTTCTTCCTGGCCGAGGCGACCGGTATCGCCCATGGCGAGCCGCGCGACGACGAGTTGGAAGAAGTCGCCTGGGTGCCGCTGCGCGAGACGCCGTCGCTGGAGATGGTGGACGTGACCGAGTTCGTGCTGTCGCGCGCCCTCAAGGGTGCCCAGCCGGTGGCCCCGCTCTTCAGCTACCGCGGCGACGAGGTGCGCCCGGACCTCAAGGCCACCATGGCCAGCCTGGGGCCCCGCGGCGTGGCCTAGCGCCCGGCGGGGTTTGCCTTGGCGGGGCTTGACTTGGCTGGGCTTCCCGCTATGGTCCGGCCCTCCGAATTCCAGCCTTTCGCGAGTTCCAGTCATGGCCAAGCCCGCAACCACGCTGATCCGTCTGGTCAGCTCCGCCGACACCGGCTTCTTCTACGTTGCCAAGAAGAACCCGCGCACCAAGACCGAGAAGCTTCAGCTGAAGAAGTACGACCCGGTCGCGCGCAAGCACGTGCTCTTCAAGGAAGCCAAGATCAAGTAGGCTTTCCAGCCACTTGAACCGGTTTCGACGGCCGCCTCCGGGCGGCCGTCGGCGTTTGGGGAGGCGGCTGCGCGGCCGGGGGTTTCAAGCCCGCGCCGGCCCCTTACACTGTTGGTCCCATGCGCTATGGAATCGACCTCGGCGGCACCAAGATCGAGCTGCTGGCCCTCGCCCCCGATGGCCGCGAGGCGTGGCGCCGACGCATCCCCTCGCCACAAGGCGACTATGGCCGCACGTTGGAGGCCCTGGCCGGCCTGGTCGAGGCCGCCGATTCGGACCTGGGCCGGCGCGGCACCGTCGGCATCGGCATCCCCGGCGCGGTCTCTCCCATCACCGGCCTGATCAAGAACGCCAACTCCGTCTGGCTGATCGGCCACCCGCTGGACCGCGACCTGGCCGCCCGGCTGGGCCGGCCGGTGCGACTGCAGAACGATGCCAACTGCTTCGCCCTGTCCGAGGCAGCCGACGGCGCCGCGGCCGGCCAGGGGGTCGTCTTCGGTGCCATCCTGGGTACCGGGGCGGGCGGCGGCTTCGTGGTGGACGGTCGGGTCCTCACCGGGCGCAATGCCATCGCCGGCGAGTGGGGCCACAACCCCCTGCCCTGGCCGCGCGACGACGAGCGCCCGGGCGCGCTCTGCTACTGCGGCCAGCACGGCTGCCTGGAGACCTTCATCTCCGGCACCGGCCTCGCCCGCGACCACCGCGCCGTCACCGGCCAGGCACTGAACGGCGAGCAGATCGTCGCCGCCGCCGAGGCCGGCGACGCGGCGGCCGAGGCCAGCATGGGCCGACTGCTGGACCGCCTGTCGCGGGCCCTCGCCTCGATCATCAACGTGGTCGACCCCGACGTCATCGTGCTGGGCGGCGGACTGTCGAAGGTCGAACGGCTCTACCGCGACCTGCCGCCGCTGCTGCCGCGCTGGGTCTTCTCCGACGTCTGCACCACACCGATCCTGCCGCCCAGGCACGGCGACGCCAGCGGCGTGCGCGGCGCCGCCTGGCTCTGGTCGCCCGAGGAAGCGGAGGCTGCCGCCACGGCGCCATGACCGAAGCCGCGACCGCGCTCTGTCGCGATTGCCTGGCGCTCTACACCGAGCCGACGCGACGCTGTCCGGCCTGCGGCAGCCGGCGCGTGGTGAACCATCCGGAGCTCGGCAAGCTCTCCATTGCGCATCTCGACTGCGACGCCTTCTACGCCTCGGTGGAGAAGCGCGACCGGCCGGAGCTGAAGGACCAGCCGGTCATCGTCGGCGGCGGCCAGCGCGGCGTGGTCTCCGCCGCCTGCTACGTCGCCCGGCTCTACGGCGTGCGCTCGGCCATGCCGATGTTCAAGGCACTGGCGGCCTGTCCGCACGCGGTGGTCATCAAGCCCGACATGACGAAATACAGCGCCGTCGGGCGCGAGGTCCGGCAACTCATGCTGGAGACGACTCCGCTGGTCGAGCCGCTGTCGATCGACGAGGCCTTCCTCGACCTCACCGGGACCGAGGCCCTGCATGGCGGCCCGCCGGCGCGCACCCTGGCGGCGCTGGCGCTGAAGGTGGAACGCCAGCAGCGCGTCACCGTCTCGATCGGCCTCAGCTACAACAAGTCGCTGGCCAAGATCGCCTCGGACCTCGACAAGCCACGCGGCTTCGCCGTGCTGGGCCGTACCGACGCGCCGGGCTTCCTGGCCAGCCAGTCGGTCGGCCTGATCTGGGGCGTCGGCAAGGCGCTGCAGGCGCGGCTGGAGGGCGACGGCATCCGCCTGATCGGCGACCTGCTGGCCTTCGACGAGCAGTCCCTGCTGCTGCGCTATGGCGCGATGGGCAAGCGGCTCTACCGCTTCGCCCGTGGCGAGGACGACCGCCGGGTCGATCCTTCGTCGCCGGCCAAGTCGATCTCTGCCGAGACCACCTTCAACCGCGACCTGACCGGGCTGGAGGAGCTGAAAGTCGAGCTCTGGTCGCTGTCGGAGAAGGTGGCGCGGCGCCTGAAGCGCGCGAACCTGGCGGGCGAGTCCGTGGTGCTGAAGCTGAAGACCCGCGACTTCCGCACCATTACGCGCCACCGCCGTCTGGCCGATCCGACGCAGCTCGCGGCGCTGATCTTCCAGGCCGGCATGGCCCTGCTGGAGCGCGAGGTCGACGGCCGCGCCTTCCGCCTGATCGGCATCGGGACCGACGACCTGGTAGATGGCGGCAAGGCCGACCCGCCTGACCTGGTCGATCCCGCCCGCGACCGCGCCGCCCGCGTCGAGCGCGCCATCGACGCGGTGCGCGGCAAGCTCGGCAACGAGGCCATCGGCAAGGGCATCGGGCTGAAGAAGGAGTGAGGGCTAGCAACCGCCCTTCGGCCGCTCTTCCAGCTTCACCAGGCGGGCCTTGAGGGCGAAGTCGCCGAAATCGAAGAGCTGGTCGTCGACCACGCCGTTGGCGAAGAGACGCAAGGTCGCCTCGTGCTGCGCCACGCCGGTATCGTCGCCGTCCTCGAAGTAGGCCAGCACCAGGCGCCAGGAGGCCTCTCCCTCCAGCAGCGGCGAGGCCAGGGTCGGCGCCACGCCGTCCGGCACCTGCCCGGCCAGCAGCGCATTCACCTGATACAGCGCCTCGTCCTCGGTGCCGTCGAACACCGTGGCGTAGACCCGTTCCTGCCCGGCCGCCGCGGCATCGGCCAGCACGAGACCGTGCCGCGTCGGAAAGAGCGTGTCGGCCGGCAGGGTCAGGGTGTGAGGATTGTCGCCCTTGAAGGTCGCCGTGCCGCCCTTGCCGGGGCCCTCCAGTTTCGCCTCTCCCTCCACGTCCTCGGGATCCTCGAAGGTCGAGCGGCGCTTGACGAAGAATCGATAGTCCAGTCCGTCCTTTGACTCCCAGGCCTTTATGGAGGTGCCGAAGCGGACTTCCGTGCCGTCGTCGTAGAGCACCTGGAAACGCATCTCGGTCAGGCTGGACCAGGCGTCGCAGAGGTCGTCGACCTCGAAGACCAGGTCGCCGACCGCGTTGCCGATCTTGCTGCCGGGGTCCGTGGTGGTGAGGCTGAGGCTATAGACCGCGCGGTGCGGCACGAGCTGCGCCGCCTGGGCCGGGATCGCGGCCAGGCAGGTGGCAGCAAGGATCGTTGTCAGGAAAAAGGTCCGCATCGCACCTGCACCGCCGCCGCTGGGGTCCTGCCGGGAACGCTAGGCCGCCGCAAGGGTTGCGGCAAGGCAGGCCGCGGGGGCATGCGGCGCTATGGCGCTTGCCTCGGTAGCGCAGTTGGGCGGGCCACTGTCGCTCCGAGGCAGGTCGGCCCGGCCCCAGTCCCTAGACTGGCGCCTCCGATCCGCCAGGGGGATGCCCGCCCATGTCCAAGCCGTCGCTGCTCGTCACCCGCTGCCTGCCCGATGCCGTGGTGGAGCGCGCCCAGCGCGACTACGACGTGCGCCTGCACCAGCAGGACGACCCGCTGCCGCAGGACGCCATCCTGGCCGGCGCGGCCGCGGCCGACGCCATCATCACCGCGCCCGGCGCCCCGCTGAAGGCCGACCTGATCGCCAGGCTGCCGGCGCGGGTGAAGATGGTCGCCACCTTCTCGGTCGGCTTCGACCACCTCGACCTCGACGCCGCCAAGGCCAAGGGCCTGGTGGTCAGCAACACGCCGGACGTGCTGACCGACGCCACGGCCGACATCACCCTGCTCTGCCTGCTCGGCGCCTCGCGCCGTGCCTGGGAGGGCCAGGAGATGCTGCGCAAGCAGGCGTGGGTCGGCTGGAACCCGCGCCAGCTCATGGGCTGGAGCCTCGGCGGCAAGCGCCTCGGCATCTACGGCATGGGCCGCATCGGCCGCGCCGTGGCCGACCGCGCACGGGCCTTCGGCATGCGGATCCTCTACCACAACCGCAGCCGCCTCTCGCCCGAGCTGGAGAAGGGCGCGACCTACTACGCCGATCCCGAGGCGCTGCTGCGCGACAGCGACGTCTTCTCGATCAACGCGCCCGCCAGCCCGGAGACCGACAACTTCCTCGATGCGCGGCGCATCGCCCTGCTGCCCGACGGCGCCATCGTGGTGAACACGGCGCGCGGCACCCTGGTCGACGACGAGGCGCTGATCGCCGCCCTCACCTCCGGCAAGCTGGCCGCCGCCGGCCTCGACGTCTATCGCGGCGAGCCGAAGCTGCATCCCGGCTACCTGCCGCTGAAGAACGCCTACCTGCTGCCGCACCTCGGCAGCGCCACGGTCGAGACGCGCAACGCCATGGGCTTCTGCTGCCTCGACAACCTCGACGCCTTCTTCGCCGGCAAGCCGGTGCCGAACCGCATCGCGTAGCTCAGCGGCCGGCAGTCGGAAAAGAAGAAGGCCGGCCCCTCGCGGGACCGGCCTCTCGCAATCTCAGCTTGCCGACCGGGGTCAGTGCGTGACCACGCCCGCCTCGCCGTCCGACTTGGCCGGCGGCGGCGCCTCGGCCTCGTCGGTCCAGTCGATCGCCGTCAGCTTGTCGGCCAGGGCGATCTCCAGCACCTGGTCGGCCGTGGAGACGGGGATGATCTTCAGCCCCTTCTTCACGTTGTCGGGGATGTCGGCCAGGTCCTTCTCGTTCTCCTGCGGGATGATGACCGTCTTCAGGCCACCGCGCAGGGCGGCAAGCAGCTTCTCCTTCAGGCCGCCGATCGGCAGCACACGGCCACGCAGCGTGACCTCGCCAGTCATCGCGACATCGCGCTTCACCGCGATGCCGGTCAGCGCGGAGACGATGGCGGTAACCATCGCGATGCCCGCGGAGGGACCGTCCTTCGGCGTCGCGCCTTCCGGCACGTGCACGTGGATGTCCTTCTTCTCGAACAGCGTCGGCTTGATGCCGTAGGCGACGGCCTTGCTCTTCACGTAGGACTCGGCCGCCTGGATCGACTCCTTCATCACGTCGCCCAGCTTGCCGGTGGCCGAGACCTTGCCCTTGCCGCGCACCGGCACGGCCTCGATCTGCAGCAGCTCGCCGCCGACCTCGGTCCAGGCCAGGCCCGTGGATACGCCCACCAGGTCCTCCGCCTCGGCCTCGCCGAAGCGGAACTTGCGGACGCCGGCGTACTTGTCCAGCAGCTTGGGCGTGACCTTGACGGTCTTAGCTTCGCCGAGCGCGATCTCCTTCACCGCCTTGCGGGCCAGCGTCGCCAGCTCGCGCTCGAGGTTACGGACGCCGGCCTCGCGCGTGTAGTAGCGGATCAGGTCGCGGATCGCCTCGTCGGTGATCTGCCACTCGCCCTCCTTCAGCGCGTTGTCCTTCGTCACCTTGGGCAGCAGGTGGCGCTTGGCGATCTCCACCTTCTCGTCCTCGGTGTAGCCGGGCAGCCGGATGATCTCCATGCGGTCGAGCAGCGGCTGCGGCATGCGCAGCGAGTTCGCCGTGGTCACGAACATCACGTCCGACAGGTCGTAGTCGACCTCGAGGTAGTGGTCGTTGAAGGTCGAGTTCTGCTCCGGGTCCAGCACCTCCAGCAGGGCCGAGCTCGGATCGCCGCGCCAGTCGGCGCCCAGCTTGTCGATCTCGTCCAGCAGGAAGAGCGGGTTGGAGCTCTTCGCCTTCTTCATGCCCTGGATCACCTTGCCCGGCATGGAGCCGATATAGGTGCGCCGGTGGCCGCGGACCTCGGCCTCGTCCCGCACGCCGCCCAGCGACATGCGCACGAAGTTGCGGCCCGTCGCCTTGGCGATGGACTTGCCGAGCGAGGTCTTGCCGACGCCCGGAGGGCCGACGAGGCAGAGAATCGGCCCCTTGATCTTCTGCTGGCGCAGTTGCACCGCCAGGTACTCGACGATGCGGTCCTTCACCTTCTCCAGGCCATAGTGGTCGGCGTCGAGCACCGCCTGGGCGGCGCGCAGGTCGTTCTTGACCTTGGTGCGCTTCTTCCAGGGGATCGACAGCAGCCAGTCGAGGTAGTTGCGCACCACCGTCGCCTCGGCCGACATGGGGCTCATGGTGCGCAGCTTCTTCACCTCGCCGCGCGCCTTGTCGCGGGCCTCCTTCGAGAGGCGCGTCTTCTTGATGCGCTCCTCGATCTCGGCCACCTCGTCCTTGCCGTCCTCGCCCTCGCCCAGCTCCTTCTGGATCGCCTTGAGCTGTTCGTTCAGGTAGTACTCGCGCTGCGTCTTCTCCATCTGCCGCTTGACGCGGTTGCGGATGCGCTTCTCCACCTGCAGGACGCCGATCTCGCCCTCCATGAAGCCGTAGACCTTCTCCAGGCGCTCGGCGATGGAGTCGGTCTCCAGCAGTTCCTGCTTCTCCGGGATCTTCAGCGAGAGGTGCGAGGCGACCGTGTCGACCAGCTTCGACGGATCGTCGATCTGGTTCACCGACACCAGCACCTCGGGCGGGATCTTCTTGTTGAGCTTGATGTACTGCTCGAACTGCGAGACCACGGTGCGCATCAGCGCATCGAGCTCGCGCTCCTCGGTGGAGCCGTCCTCGAGCAGTTCGGCATAGGCCTGGAAGAAATTCTCGTTCTCGGCGAACTTCAGGATACGCGCGCGCTGGCTGCCCTCGACCAGCACCTTGACCGTGCCGTCAGGCAGCTTCAGGAGCTGCAGCACCGTGCCGACGGTGCCGACCGAGAAGATGTCGCCGGGCTGCGGGTCGTCCTGCGCCGCGTTCTTCTGCGTCACCAGCAGGATCTGCTTGTCGTCCTTCATGACGTCCTCGAGCGCCTTGACGGACTTCTCGCGTCCGACGAAGAGCGGGACGATCATGTGCGGGAAGACGACGATGTCCCGGAGGGGCAGGACCGGGAACAGGTTTCCCTTGGATAGGTCGAGCATGGTACCTCGTTTTCCGTTGCCAGGGCCCCAAGACTGGGCACCCAGAGGCCGGGCCCCCGTCGCCCCACTGTGAGACTCTATGGGCAGCCCGCTGCATGAAGGTTGGCGTCCTGGCCCGGCAAATCAAGCCTTAAAGCGGACGGCCTCTGGGCCGCCGGGCCAGCGCTCGCTAGGAACCGGCACGCTCCAGGGAGAGGCGGCAGGTCGAAAGGAAGCGCCAGGGCGACGGCAGGACGAGGCCGACCAGCGCGTCGGCCGGCAGCGTGCCGAGTGCCGTCCGCCAGCGATGCGGCGCCTCCGCCACGACCGGCAGTTCGGCGCGAGCGACGCCGTCCACCACCAGCCGCAGCGTGCCGCCGGGAAAGGGCCAGTCCGCCTCGGCGCAGAACAGCCGCAAGTCCTGGCTGCCCGCCTCGGCGCTGCGGAAGGCGAGGCCCCACTGCAATGGCCCGAGGATGGCAAGAAAGGGCGCGGCCTCCTGCCCCTGCGGCGGCCCGCCCGGGGCCAGCGGCGCGAAGAGCGACTGCCTGAGCGGCGGGGCAAGGCCCGCGGCGTCCTTGCTTTCCCGGCACAGGACATAGTCGTCCTGCCGGTCGCAGAACTGCGGTGAGCGCGGCAGCAGGGCCAGGAAGCGAACGCTGTCGGGTGTGAAGACATAGGCCGTGCGGGCGGCCAGACCGCTGTCGATCAGCGCACGGGGCAGCACCTGGCAATGCTCGCTCAAGAAGTCAGGCGCATAGCGGGCGAGGTAGACGGAGTTGATGGTGAGCCCCTGTTCCAAGGCCAGGCGGCCGAAATTCCAGAACCCCCCTAGTTTCTTCTTCTGGCATTGCCAGGCCGGCAGTTCCACCAGATGGTCGTGATCCGATGCCAGGGTACGCCAAGCCGCGGCCCGCAGGGCCGAAGGATGCGTCGGCTGGAACTTCGCCTCCATCCTCGCCCGCAGGGGCGCGAGATCCGCCAGTTGCAGCGCGACGGCGGCGGCCAGCGCCGCGAGGGCAACGCCGCGTCGCCGCCACCGCAGCAACCCGGCCAGGACCAGCAGTATCACCGCATAGTGCAGCGGCCAGACAAAGCGGCCGGCGGCATGGAACACGCCGGCCAGTCCGTCCCACCCCGGCGGCAGATCGAATGCCAGCAGCACGCGGTCGCCCAGCCGAACCTCGTTGGTCAGGGCGAAAAGCAGGCCTAGAAGCGCCGCGGCGGCCAGCGGCAGCCAGTCCTGCCACGGCCGGCGGCAACCCGCGAGGCCCGCCAGCGCCAGCGGCAGCAGCGCCAGCACGCCGAGGCCGAGCCAGGCCAGGCCCTCCCAGCTTCCCGCGGACAGCTCGACCCCGGTCAACAGGCCGCTGAAGCCGAGCGGATCGACCAGTCCCAGCAGGCCCGTGCCGAAGCTCGCATAGCCGCCGCTAGTGAGGCCGCCCGGTTCGAACGGCAGGACGAGGAAACCATGCACCAGTGGCGAGGCCAGGCAGACGGCAAGTCCCGCCGCCGCCAGGCCAACCGCGGTAGGCAGCCCGACTTCCCGCCGCAACAGCACTTTCGCCAGCGCCGCCAGCAGAATCAGCGCCGTCATCGCCAGGAGGTAGGGGTTGATGCCGCCGGCAAGCCACAGGAGCAGCAGCGACAGCAGCGCCTGACGGCGTCCCGCCGCCTCGCCGGCCCGCAGGTAGAGCAGCAGCGCAGCCAGCAGCAGCCAATGGGACGAAAGCGCGAAGTGCCCGGAAAAGCGGATCCACAGCGGCGGCGCAAGCAGGAACAGGCAGCCGCCGGCGAAGGCCGCGAAGGGCCGCGACGGCCCGGCCAGAACCTCGGCCAGACGGAAGCCGAACCAGGCCTGCAGGACACAGTTCACGGCGAGCAGCAGGCCGAAGTACTGAAAGCCGCGCGGCAGGAGGGGATCCAACAGGGACAGCGGCAGCGCCAGCAGCGGCACCAGATCGGTCTGGGCGACCGAGACGCCGGTTGGATAGCCGAGGCCGGTGACCCAGGTGGGCGGAAAGTGCCAGCCCCGCTCGATCCGCAGATAGCCCCACCCCAGGAAGGCGGTGCCGCGGTCGCCGATGATCCAGTCGAGATTGGTCGGATCGAAGACCCGCCAGGCGCCGGCCAGCACCGCCACGCCGACGCCCGAGGCCAAAGCCGCCAGCCACCAACCGAGCGCCCGGCCGACCCTGCTGCCCTCTGCCTGGTTCGCCGTCATGCTGCCCGCAGCATCCCAACCGCCCGTGCGACGTGTCCAACCAGCCTAGCAGAGCCTGGCACGAGAGCAGTGCCGCGGCGGCGGGAGCGAAAAGGGCGGCGCGAAGGTCGCGCCGCCCATGTCGCCGTTTCGTCCTGCGCGGGACCTAGGCGCTCTGGCCCACGTCCTCGCGCCGGTCGGCGTAGATCATCAGCGGGCTGGCGCGCCCTTCGACGACCTCGCGGTTGATGACGATCTCCTCGACCCCGGTCATGCCCGGCAGGTCGAACATGGGCTCCAGCAGGATATCCTCCATGATGGAGCGCAGGCCGCGCGCGCCGGTCTTGCGCTGGATCGCCTTCTGCGCCACCGCGGTCATCGCGTCCTCGGTGAACTGCAGCGAGATGTTCTCCATCTCGAACAGGCGCTGGTACTGCTTGACCAGGGCGTTCTTCGGCTCGGTCAGGATGGCGACCAGGGCCTTGGCGTCCAGGTCGGAGAGCGTGGCGATCACCGGCAGGCGGCCGATGAACTCGGGGATCAGGCCGAACTTCAGCAGATCCTCGGGCTCCACGTCGGCCAGGATCTGGCCGGTCGTCCGCTCGTCGGGCGCCCGCACCTCGGCGCCGAAGCCGATGGAGGAGCCCTTGCGGCGCGAGGCGATGATCTTCTCCAGGCCCGAGAAGGCGCCGCCGCAGATGAAGAGGATGTTGGTCGTGTCGACCTGCAGGAACTCCTGCTGCGGATGCTTGCGCCCGCCCTGCGGCGGCACGGAGGCGATGGTGCCCTCCATGATCTTCAGCAGCGCCTGCTGCACGCCCTCGCCCGAGACGTCGCGGGTGATCGAGGGGTTGTCCGACTTGCGGCTGATCTTGTCGACCTCGTCGATGTAGACGATGCCGCGCTGCGCGCGCTCGACGTTGTAGTCGGCCGCCTGCAGCAGCTTCAGGATGATGTTCTCGACGTCCTCGCCGACGTAGCCGGCCTCGGTCAGCGTCGTCGCATCGGCCATGGTGAAGGGCACGTCGAGGATGCGGGCCAGGGTCTGCGCCAGCAGCGTCTTGCCGCAGCCGGTCGGCCCGACCAGCAGGATGTTGGACTTCGCCAGCTCGACGTCGTTGTTCTTCGCGCCGTGCGCCAGACGCTTGTAGTGATTGTGCACCGCGACCGAGAGGACTCGCTTGGCGTGGCCCTGGCCGATGACGTAGTCGTCCAGCACGTTGCAGATGTCACGCGGGGTCGGCACGCCATCGCGCGACTTCACCAGCGTGGTCTTGTGCTCCTCGCGGATGATGTCGGTGCAGAGCTCGACGCACTCGTCGCAGATGAAGACGGTCGGCCCCGCAATCAGCTTGCGGACCTCGTGCTGGCTCGTGCCGCAGAAGGAGCAATAGAGAGTGGTCTTGGAGTCGCTACCGCTTGCTTTGGTCATGTCTTCCGGTCCGGTGCCCAGGTCCAGGGCACGTCATTGGAATGTTAGACGGGGGGTCCGCGACCGCACAATGACAAAATGGCGACACGGACCCCCTTAGATGGGTAAGAAGCCCCGTTGCTTCAAGGGCTTCCCGCACCTGCTGCCGGACCGGC
>JAKOWB010000353.1 GCA_029781795.1 Pseudomonadota bacterium
CCTCGAGGGCATCGCGCGATGGGCCGGCCGCTCGCGGCGGCCGTCGACGACGAGCTGAGCCGGCGCGCCGCTGCCGGCGGATTCGGCGCGCCGCCGCACGTGCACGTGGCCAGGATGGCGACGGTCCCTAGGCCGGGTGATCGGCGCCTTCGACGGCGACCGTCGCCGGCGCGGCGCGTCGCAGGCGCCGCCGGCGCCCCGCCAGGCGGCCGAACGGGAACATGCCCGCCAGCCGCAGGCCATCGATGCTCGAGAGGTGCTCGAAGGTCCGGGCGGCCTCGAGCATGAACTGCTGGATGACGCGCCGCTCGCTGATCTCCTCGCCCTCGGTGATGCGCGACAGCGCGTGCAGCGCGTACAGGCCCAGCGCGAAGCCGATCGCGAAGAGGAACGACCAGTGCTGGAACTGCAGCACGGTCACGTCCCGACTGGCCTCCGAGGAAGTCCAGCGCACGACGATCGCCATGCCGCGCGAGGAGACCCAGTCGGCCAGCGTGCCACCCAGGATCGAGGCGATGCCGGCGGCCATCGCCCCCGAGAGGCTCACCGTCGCCAGGTAGCTGGTGCCGCGCCCTTGTGGCGCCAGCTTCAGCCCCATGTTCCCGGTCGCCAGCCCGATGCCGCCGCCGGCCATGCCCATGAGCGCGTGCAGCGCGTAGAGCAGCGGCAGCGTCAGCGCATGCGGCGCCGGGATCGCGGTCAGCGGCAGGGCCAGCAGGCAGGTGAAGTAGATCGGCAGGCCGACGGCGAGGATGGCCTTGTTGGACAGCTTGTCCGACACGCGGCCCCACAGGTAGACGGTCAGGGCGTTGGCGAGCTGGCTGGTGATCCATAGCGTCGTCACGGTTCCCAGCGGGTAGCCGAGCTGCTTGAGCAGGAACACCGACAGGAACGGGGCGGCGATGTTCGCGGCGAGGTTCCAGGACGCCATGAACACCAGCACGGGACGGAAGGCCGTGTCGCGCCAGGGCTCGCTGACGATGGACCACAAGGGCATCCTGACGGCCGGCTCGGGCATGCGCGGCTCG
>JAKOWB010000354.1 GCA_029781795.1 Pseudomonadota bacterium
TCTGCACGCCAAGCGGCAGGCCCGAGGAGTGCAGCGGCAGCGGCGCCACGGTCGAGGGCAGGAAGACCATGCCGGAGTAGCCAGCCCAGAAGAGCTGGTGGCAGGTATTCTCCGGACTGCCGTTCACCTGGATCACGCGGTCGACGCGCTCGCCCTGGTGGTCGTGCGGGAAGGCCGGGCCGGCGGCGGCCGGGCAGAGCAGGACGTCCCAGTCCTGGAAGAAGGCCTGCCACAGCCAACGCAGCTTGTGGCGCTGCTCGTTCGCCGTCAGCCAGTCGCGATAGGTGAGGCCGGCGCTGCGCGCCACCATGGCCTTGTAGCTCCAGTCGTCGGGCGCCAGCGTGGCGGCGTGGTCGTTCCAGCGCTGCACCTCGGCGGCACTGGCGCGCCAGAAGGTGAAGGCGCGCAGCAGCTCGACATAGAGGCGGAAGGCCATGACCGTGTCGAAGGCCGGCCTGGCGGTGAAGGAGACCCTGGCGCCCAGCTTCGCCAGGCTCTCGCCCAGCGCCAGGATCTTCCGCTGGTACTCGCTGTCGACCCGACGGTTCGGGTCCTCGACCATGACCGCGACCCGGAAGTCCTGGAGGCGGCGGTGCTTCGGCGGCGGCAGGTCGAGCCTGAGGCCCGGCGCCTCCAGCGCGTCCGGCCCGGCCAGCACCGAGAGGCCCAGCGCCAGGTCCTCGGCCGAGCGGGCGAGGGGGCCGGCGACCGAGATGTCGGGGATCGAGACCGTGCCGCTGACGCTCTGCCCGCGGGTCGGCACGATGTTGTGCGTCGGCTTGTGGCCGAAGACGCCGCAGTAGTGCGCCGGGTTGCGGATCGAGGCGCCGATGTCGCTGCCCAGTTCCAGCGCTGCCATGCCGGTGGCCAGCGCCGCCGAGGAGCCGCCCGAGGAGCCGCCCGGCGTCTTCGTCAGATCCCAGGGATTGTTGGTGGTGCCGTAGATGACGTTGAAGGACTGCCAGTCGGACAGCAGCAGCGGCACGTTCGACTTGCCATAGATCACGGCGCCGGCGTCGAGCAGGCGCTGCGTCGCCACCGCGTTGCTCTTGCCGAGGTTGCTCCGCATCTCGCCGATGCCCCAGGTGGTCGGTGCGCCCTCGATGTCGAAGGATTCCTTGATGGTCATGGGCAAGCCGTGCAGCGGGCCCCAGACCTCGCCCCGGGCCAGCGCCGCGTCGGCGGCATCGGCCCGTGCGCGGGCGCCTGGCAGGTCGGTCCAGATCACCGCGTTGACCGCCGGGTTGAAGCGCTCCATCCGGGCGAGGTGTGCCTCCAGCAGCTCGCGCGCGCCGAGCTCGCGCCGGCGCAGCTTCTCGGTCAGGACCGTGGCGGGCAGCAGGCAGGGATCGGTCATGAGACTCTCTCCGGCGTCGGGGATGGCCGGCGATGCTAGCCAAGGGAAGAAGGGCCGGCCAGGGGGCATTCCCGCACGCGACCGCTGCCTGCTAGGGTCGGCGCACTCGGGTCCAGCGGGAGAGCGCCATGCGGGTCAGCGACTACAGGGTTCTCACCTTCGACTGCTACGGCACGCTGATCGACTGGGAGAGCGGCATGGTCGCGGCGCTGGAGACCCTGACCCGCCGCGTCGGCCAGCCGCTGAGCCGCGACCGGATCCTCGAGGCGCACGCGCGGCACGAATCCTCGCAGCAACTGCAGACCCCGGCGAAGCGCTACAGCGAGCTGCTGGCCGTGGTCTACAAGCGCCTGGCCGAGGAGTGGGGCGTCGCCGCCACCTGGGACGAGTGCCTGGCCTATGGCAATTCGATCAAGGACTGGCCGGCCTTTCCTGACTCGGCCGCCGCACTGCAGTACCTCAAGCAGCACTACAAGCTGGTCATCCTCTCCAACGTCGACAACGCCAGCTTCGCGGCGAGCAACAAGCGGCTGCAGGTCGCCTTCGATGCGATCTACACCGCCGAGGACATCGGCTCCTACAAGCCGAGCCTCCGGAATTTCGAGTACATGCTGGAGAAGCTGGCGAGCCTCGGCGTCGAGAAAGCGCAGATCCTGCATACGGCCGAGAGCCTGTTCCACGACCACGGGCCGGCGAACCAGATGGAGCTCGCCTCCTGCTGGATCTTCCGCCGCCACGACAAGCCGGGCTTCGGCGCCACGATGGACCCCGGCACGCTGCCCAAGGTGGACCTCAAGCTCACCTCCATGGCGGCGCTGGCCGAGCGGCACCGGCAGGAAATGGCCGATAAATAACATTCATTGAATGTAATATTTTTACGTTTGACAGCCGCCGGCGGAGGAATTACATATGCCTCACAGCGCCGATTTGAGGCTCAGCTTGCGGGGCGCTTTATAAATTCCAGCTAAAGCGACGCGACTACGGGTGTAGGGTCGTCGCTTGGGTGCGGACGGCCCTTTTTCTTTGGCCCGCAACCAGGCAGTTCACCTCCCCCCAGGATCGGCGCAGAGAGCCTCTTCACCCGCGGTGCCGCGCCAGGCGCGACACCCGATGGAGGGAGTAGAGATCGCCATGTCCGTTACCAAGCGTTCGTTCCTGAAGATCGCCGCGGCCGGCCTCCTGGCCTCGTCGCTGACCCTGGGCGCCGGCGCCGCCAGCGCCGAGAGCCTGGACCGCATCGGCGTCGACTTCGCCTACTACAACCCGGTCTCGCTGCTCATCAAGCAGAAGGGCTGGTTCGAGGAGGAGTTCGCCAAGGACAACATCACCGTCGAGTGGGTGCAGAGCCACGGCTCCAACAAGGCGCTGGAGTTCCTCAACGCCGGCTCGATCGACTTCGGCTCCACCGCCGGCGCGGCGGCCGTGGTCGGCAAGTCGAACGGCGTGCCGATCAAGACCATCTACATCTACTCCAAGCCGGAGTGGACCGCGCTGGTGACCCGCCCCGACACCGGCATCGCCACGATCGAGGACCTGAAGGGCAAGTCGATCGCGGTGACCCGCGGCACCGACCCCTACATCTTCCTGCTGCGCGCGCTCTCCTCGGTCGGCCTGACCGAGAAGGACGTGAACATCGTGCTGCTGCAGCATCCGGACGGCGCCAACGCGCTGGCCTCGGAGCAGGTCGACGCCTGGGCCGGCCTCGATCCCTACATGGCCAAGCTGGAGCTGGAGTCCGGCGCCATCCTCTTCTTCCGCAATGCCGACTGGAACACCTATGGCACGCTCAACGTGCGCGAGGAGTTCGCGGCCGCGCATCCGGACGTGGTGAAGCGCGTGCTGGCCGTCTACGAGAAGGGCCGCGCCTACGCCATCGCCCATCCGGACGAGCTGCAGGCCGTGCTGGTCGAGGCGGCGAAGCTGGCGCCGGAAGTCGCCGCCAAGCAGCTCGGCGAGCGCACCGACCTCTCGAACCCGCGGGTCGACGAGGGTGTCCGCGCGACGCTGGAGGCCGCCAGCACGATCCTGCAGGAGCAGGGCATCCTGAAGGCGGACGTCGACATCGCGGCGCTGCTCGACTCGCTGCTGGACCCGCAGTACAGCGCCCAGCTCGCCACGCAGTAAGCCAGGGGCAGGGGGTCGCCGTCCGCAGGGGACGGCGGCCCTTCGCCGTTGGCGCCAGCTTCGGGACTTGCTAGCCATGACGCTCGTGACCGCCTTCCGCACCCGCACCCGCAAGGATGAGACCGCCGCCGTTCCCACGGCACGCCGCCGCCTGTCCGGGGGCTGGACCCTCGGCCTGCTGTTGCCGCTCGTGGTGGTGATCCTCTGGCAGGTGGCGACCGAGCTGCAGTGGATGCGGCCGAACCAGCTGCCCTCGCCCAAGGCGGTCTTCGTCGAGATGTGGGGCCTGGCCGAGAGCGGCGAGCTCTGGCAGCACCTGGAAGCCACCGGCTGGCGCGTGCTCTGGGGCTTCCTCGCCGGCGCCGGCGCCGCCACTCTGTTCGGTGCGCTGACCGGCTACAGCCGCCTGGCGCGGCAGATCCTCGATCCCACCTTCCAGGCACTCAAGGCCGTGCCCTCGCTGGCCTGGGTGCCGCTCTTCATCCTCTGGTTCGGCATCTTCGAGGCCTCGAAGATCACGCTGATCGCCGTCGGCGTCTTCTTCCCGGTCTACCTCAACCTCATGACCGGCATCCTCTCGACCGACCGCAAGCTGGTGGAGGTCGGGCACGTCTATGGCCTGCCGCGCCGGCAGCTGGTCTGGCGCGTGCTGCTGCCGGGCACCCTGCCGGCCTATTTCACCGGCCTGCGCTCGGGCCTCGCCCTCGGCTGGATGTTCGTCATCGCCGCCGAGCTGATGGGCGCCAGCAAGGGCCTTGGCTTCCTGATGCTGGATGGCCAGATGACAGGCCGGCCGCAGGTCATCATCGGCTCGCTGGTGCTCTTCGCGCTGGTGGGCAAGCTGACCGACGCCGGGCTGGCCTGGGGCGCGCGCCGCGCGCTGCGCTGGCAGGATTCCTTCGGCGCGATGGGTCGCTGATGCCTCTGCTCGAGATATCCGGCGTTTCCAAGCGCTACGCCCCGCCCGGCGGCAGGCCGCACCTGGCGCTGGAGGCGATCGACCTGGCGGTGGAGCCGGGCGGCATCCTCTCGCTGGTCGGCACCAGCGGCTGCGGCAAGTCCACGCTGCTGCGCATCGTCGCCGGGCTGGAGAAGCCCTCGACCGGCCGGGTGCGGATCGCCGGGGTCGAGGTCGCCGCCCCCTCGCGCGATGTCGGCCTGGTGTTCCAGGAACCGCGCCTGCTGCCCTGGATGTCGGTCCGGCAGAACGTGCGCCTGGCGCTGCACGACGTGCCGCGCGGCGAGCAGGACGAGCTGATCGACGCGGTGCTGGAGCGGGTCGGCCTCGGCCACTTCGCCGACGTCTGGCCGCATCAGCTCTCCGGCGGCATGGCGCAGCGCGCGGCAATCGCCCGCGCCCTGGTGCGCCGGCCCAATCTGCTGCTGCTGGACGAGCCCTTCAGCGCACTGGACAGCTTCACCCGTCAGCAGCTGCAGGAGCACCTGATCCAGCTCTGGCAGGACGGCGGCTTCACCATGGTCTTCGTCACCCACGACATCGAGGAGGCCGTGGCCCTCAGCGACCGCGTGGTGGTGCTGCGCGGCCAGCCGGGCAAGGTGGTGGGCGACCACACGATCACATTGCCGCGACCGCGCGGGCGCTCGACGCCGGAATTCCTGGCGCTGAAGGACAAGATCATCGGACAGCTGAGGCTGGTGTGACATTGTGTGTGCCGGGCGCATTCTTGCCGCCTCGCCGAACAGGAGACTTGCGATGAACGCCGACGACCTCAAGGCGCTGCAGGCGCCGATCAAGGACCGCTACAAGCAGGACGCCGGCGCGGCCAAGCTGACGCTGAAGGCCTCGGGCGACGTCTCCGGCGACGGCCTGGTCTGCCGCGTCGACACGGCCAAGGCGATCATCGACGCCGGGCTGCATCCCCTGACCGGCGGCGACGGCATGCAGGCCTGCTCGGGCGACATGCTGCTGCAGGCGCTGGTCGCCTGTGCCGGCGTCACCTTGAAGGCCGTGGCGACGGCGCTGTCGCTGCCGCTGCGCGGCGGCCAGGTGCTGGCCGAGGGCGATCTCGACTTCCGCGGCACGCTGGGCGTGGCCAAGGACGCGCCGGTCGGCTTCTCGGCCATCCGCCTCAAGTTCGAGATCGACGCCGACATCACCGAGGAGCAGCGCGCCACGCTGCTGAAGCTGACCGAGCGCTACTGCGTGGTGTTCCAGACGCTGAACCGGCCGCCGCCGATGACGGTCGAGCTGAAGACCCTGGCCAAGGCCTAGTCGCCACGGCGCAGTCGCTTTGCCGGCGGCGCGCCGACCGGCTTGCCGGTGTAGTAGGCGATCGCCTCGGCGATCGGGCCGAGGAAGGCCATGCGCCCGCTCTCCAGCACGATGCCGCGGTTGCAGGTCTCGCGCAGCAGCCCCTCGTTGTGCGAGGCCAGGGCATAGATCTCGCAGGCGCTGATCTTCTCGCTCATCATGGTCTCGACGCGGTCCATGAAGCGCCGGTCGCCGAAACCGATCCACTCGTCCATCAGCAGGATCTGCGGCGAGATGGTGGTGGCCATGGCCACGGCCAGGCGCACGGTCATGCCGCTTGAATAGGTATGCACCGGCAGGTGCAGGAAGGGCTCCAGCTCGGCGAAGGCCACGATCTCGTCCAGCCGCTGGCGGATCTGGCTGGGCCGCAGGCCCTGCAGCAGGCCGCGCAGGAAGATGTTTTCGTAGCCGGTGGCGTCCTTGTCCATGCCGACGCGCACGTCGTAGAGCGTCGAGATCGTGCCGTGCGTCTCGCAGCGCCCGCGCGTCGGCTCGTAGACCCCGGCCATGACCCGCAGCAGCGTGGTCTTGCCCGCGCCGTTCAGCCCGATGATGCCGAGGCGGTCGCCCGGCTCCAGCGTGAAGCTGACGTCGTCGAGCGCGCGCACCTCGCGCGGGGGAGCGCCGTCGCCGCGCCAGCGGCGGGCGAACTGCCGGTGCAGCGGCAGGTGGACCGAGACGCCGGTGAGACGAATCAGGCTGGTGCCGCGGGCCGCGCGAGGTTCCATCGTCCTAGCCCCAGTAGACCACGCGGCTGCGCCAGCGCAGGAACAGCAGGCCGGCGGCCAGCCACACGCCCAGCGTCAGCAGGATCACGAAGGAATAGCTGTAGCGCTCCGGTGTCGTGTCCAGCAGCGGCGCGCGCACCAGTTCCAGCATGTGATAGAGCGGATTGAAGTCGACATAGGCGGCCCGCACCGCGCCGGCGCCCGCCTTGGCGGCATCCTCCCCGCCGGCCAGCACGTTGGCGTGCCACAGGATCGGGGTGATGAAGAAGGCCAGGCGCATGGCGATCTGCACGACCGGCCTGAAGTCGGGAAAGCGGGCGCAGATCAGGCCGAAGAAGGCGATGAGACCCAGGCCCGTGACCAGCAGCAGCAGCAGGTTCGGCAGCACCAGCAGGGTCGAGGCGCCGACCGGCGAGTCGAAAGCCAGCAGCAGCAGGAGCACCAGCGCGATCTTGGTCAGGAACTCCAGCAGCTCGGTCGTCAGGGTCTCGAAGAAGAACAGCGTCACCGGCAGCCGGCTCTGCTGCAGCATGCCGATCGCCTGCACCAGCGAGTTGGCGCCAGACGAGATGAACCCGGACACCAGCTGCCAACAGGACCAGCCGGCGGCCAGATAGACCATGTAGGTCTCGCCCGACATGCCGAAGGGATGGGAGTAGATCGGCCCCAGCATCAGCACGAAGAGCAGCAGGCCGATCGGCTCCCAAAGCGGGCCGATGAAGGTGCGGCGATAGGGGCGCGTCAGGTTGCCCCAGGCGAAGAGCGTCCAGGCGCGCCACAGGCCCAGGCCCTCGCGGAGGTCGGCCCAGGCGGCACGGAATTGCTGCGGCATGAAACAGGACGCCCGAGTGGAACAACGGACCCCTTGTTAGCCTTTTTTCCCGCTGCGGCAAGGGTCTCGCTTTGCGGCGCGGGCCCGGGCGGGTAGTTTGTCGCGCCCGGCTCAAGGAACCGACAGCCCCCATGGGACTGACCATCACGCTCGGTACGGCACGCTGGGAGGCGCAGGTCTCTCTGCTCTATCAGCTTGAATACCGCCCGGTGCTGCAGCGCTGGCGGACGCCGGCCGAGCGCGGGTTCCTCTTCAAGTTCCTGATGCTCGTGGTGCGTGTCGCCAAGGGGCCGCGATGACGGTTCGACCGTGACGAGGGACCGGGTATGAGCGCGGTCGACGCCGCGGCGTCCGGGCCGCTGGTCTTCATGGTGGCTGGCGAGGTGTCGGGCGATCTGATCGGCCAGCGGCTGATGCGCGCGCTGCGCGCCCGCCTGGGAGCGGTGCGCTTCGCCGGCATCGGCGGCGCGCGCATGGCGGAGGAGGGGCTGGAAAGCCTCTTCCCCCTGTCCGACCTCTCGCTGGTCGGCATCGGCGAGGTGCTGCCGCATATCCCAAAGCTGCTGCGCCGCATCCGCGCGACCGCGGCCGAGATCGAGCGCCAGGCGCCGGCCCTGGTGCTCTTCATCGACGCCTCCGGCTTTGCCCGCGGCGTCGCCCGGCGCCTGAAGAAGCGGAACTGGCCGGGGCAGGTGGTGCAGTACAAGGCGCCGCAGACCTGGGCCTATTGGCCCTGGCGGGCGCGGGCCATGGCGCGCGACTTCGACCTGGTGCTCTGCATCCTGCCCTTCGAGCCGGCGCACCTGGCGCGGTATGGCGGCACCTCGGCCTATATCGGGCATCCGGCGCTGGAGTCCGGAGCCGGCCAGGGCGACGCCGCGGCCTTCCGGGCGCGCCTCGGGCTGCTGCCCGACCAGCCGCTGCTTGTCATGCTGCCGGGCAGCCGCTCGAGCGAGATCAGCCGCTCCCTGCCGCTCTTCGGCGCCGTCGCCCGCCGGCTGGCCGCGGCGGTACCTGACCTCAGGATCGTCGTGCCCACCGTCGAATCCGTCGCGGAACGGGTGCGGGCCGGCGTGCAGTCCTGGCCTGGCCAGCCTGTCGTCGTCGGCGGAGCCGAGCGTTTCGACGCCATGGCCGCGGCCAGCGCGGCGCTCTGCGTCACCGGGACGGTGACGGTGGAATTGGCGCTGGCCCGCCTGCCGATGGTGGCCTGCTACAAGGTTTCGCTCCTGACCTCTCTGTTCTTCGTCGCCTTCGTGCGGGTGCGCTGGGCGGCGATGGTCAATCTGCTGCTGGGCCGCGAGGCGGTACCCGAATTCCTGCAGTACCGGGCGACGCCGGCCGCGCTGGCCGGCGCGGTGCGGCGCCTGCTCACCGACCCGGCGGCGCGCCAGGCGCAGCAGGCCGATCTGGACCGGGTCCGCGCCCTGCTGCAGCCGCCCGGCGGGGTGGCGCCGACCGAGGCGGCGGCCGAGATGGTGGTGCGCCGGCTGCGCGGCGGGGCCGGTTGAGGCTGCCATTGCGCCCGGTTTGGCCCCTTGGGTGCCACCGTGCTAGCACTGACCCCGACTCTGGCGGCAGCGGGCGGGGAGGCATGCGACTGGCTAGCGAACGCAAGACACTGGGCGCCGTCGGCGAGGCCATCGGCGCCACCGTGGAGGGCGATGCCGATCTCGCCATTGCCCGGCCGCTGCCGGCCGGCCAGCCGGCAGGGCCGGAGGATCTGGTGATCGCCTTCGCCGCCGACCCCGGCAAGCTGCTGTCCGGCAGCGGCGCCCGGGCCGCGCTGATCGCCGCCGGCGCGCCGCGCCCGCAAGGCCTCGCCGGGCTGCTGATCGCGGACCGCCCCCGGCTGGCCTTCGCCCGGCTGCTGCAGCTCTTCGAGACGCCGCCGCACGCGCCGCCGGGAATCCACCCCAGTGCCGTGATCGATCCCAGCGCCGTGCTGGGCGAGGGCGTCTCCATCGGACCGCTGGTCACGATCGGGCCCGAGGCCCGCGTCGGCGCCCGCTGCCGCCTGCTGGCACAGGCCAGCGTCGGCGCCGGGGCGGTGCTGGACGAGGACTGCCTGATCCACGCCGGCGCCCGCATCGGCGCCCGGGTGCGGCTCGGCAAGCGCGTGATCCTGCAGCCCGGGGCGGTGATCGGCGCCGACGGCTTCAGCTATGTCACCCCCAACCCCTCCAGTGCGGAGCTGAGCCGCGGCAATACTGCCACGGTGCAGACCCGCAACGAGCCGGTAGAGCGCCTGCCCTCGCTGGGCACCGTGGTGCTGGAGGACGACGTGGAGATCGGTGCCAACACGACCATCGACCGGGCCACCCTGGGGGTCACCCGGATCGGCGCGCGGACCAAGGTCGACAACCAGGTGCAGGTCGCCCACAACGTGACCATCGGCAGCGACTGCCTGATCGCGGGGCAGGCGGGCATTTCGGGCAGCGTCAAGGTCGGCGACCGGGTGGTCATGGCCGGGCAGGTCGGCATCGCCGATCACCTCAGCATCGGCGACGACGCCGTCCTGGCGGCCGGCTCGGGGGTCATGATCAGCGTGCCGGCCGCAGAGATCCACATGGGCTTCCCGGCCATGCGCAAGGACCAGAAGGCCGAGGAGTTTACCTTCATCAGGCGCTTGCCCAGGATGTTGCGAGACTTGCTTGACTTGCGCCAACGGGTAGCGTCTCTGGAAAAAGCGGCCGGGGCCGTGGACAGGAGAAGGGGTCAGGAATGACTGAGATCGAAGAGAAGGTTCTCGACATTGTGGCCAAGGAATGCCGCCTGGACCGCGCCAGCCTGTCGCTGGACAGCAAGATCGAGGATCTCAAGATCGAGTCGATCGACCTGATGCAGACCATTTTCCAGATCGAGGAAGCCTTCGACATCTACGTCCCCCAGGAAGGCGAGAACTTCAAGCTGACCACCCTGCGCGACGTGACCGACGCGGTCGGCCGTCTGGTGGCCGAGAAGCAGGGCAAGGACGCCTGACAGCCGGCATGAACCGTGTCGCCATCACCGGCCTTGGCTGCATCTCAGCGCTGGGTCACAACGTCGCCGACACCTGGGAGTCCCTGGTGGCCGGCCGCACCGGCATCGCCCCCATCACCCTGGTGCCGCCCGAGAGCCTGATCGTGCGCGTCGCCGCCGAGGTCAAGGGCTTCGATCCGGCCAAGCACTTCGACGAAAAGCAGAATCCCATGCTGGACCGCTTTTCGCAGTTCGCCATCGTGGCGGCGCGCGAGGCGGTGAAGGACGCCGGCCTGGACCTCAAGGGCGAACGTGCCCGGCAGACCGGCATTGTCATGGGCGTCGGCCTCGGCGGCATGTCCACCATGGACGAGGGCTTCCACCGGCTCTACGCCCGCAACACGCCACGCTCGCACCCCTTCACGATTCCCCGCCTGATGCCCAGCGCCGCGACCAGCCAGGTCTCCATGGACCTCGGCATAACCGGGCCGGCCTTCTCCACGACCAGCGCCTGCGCCTCCTCGAACCACGCCCTGGGCGAGGCCTACTGGATGGTGCGCTCGGGCCGCGTGCAGCAGGCCCTGGCCGGCGGCAGCGAGGCCTGCATCACCTATGGCTCGATGCGCTGCTGGGAGGCCTTGCGCGTGCTCTCGCCCGACGTCTGTCGCCCCTTCAGCAAGGAGCGGCGTGGGATGGTCCTGGGCGAGGGCGGCGGCGTCATCGTGCTGGAGAACTGGGAGCACGCCAAGGCGCGCGGCGCCAGGATCTATGCCGAACTGGCGGGCTTCGGCCAGTCGGCCGACGCCGGCGACATCGTGCAGCCCTCCGACGTCGGGGCCGCGGCGGCGCTGAGCGAGGCGCTCGAGACCAGCAGGCTTGCCGCGCAGCAGATCGGTTACGTCAACGCCCACGGCACCGGCACGCAGATCAACGACGTGGTGGAGACCCGGGCCATCAAGCTGGCGCTTGGCGAGCAGGCCGGCCGCGTTGCCATCTCCTCGACCAAGTCGATGCATGGCCACGGGCTGGGTGCCGCCGGCGCGCTGGAAATCATCGCCACGGTCAAGGCGGTGCAGGAGCAGTTCATCCCGCCGACCATCGCCTTCGGCACGCCCGACCCGGAGTGCGACCTGGACTACACGCCCAACCAGGGCCGCAAGCTGGCCATGGAGGCGGCGCTGTCCAACTCCTTCGCCTTCGGTGGCCTCAATGCCGTGGTGGCGGTCAAGGCCGCCTAGAGCATGTTCGCGCTTATCTGAATCTGGATTCCCGACGCGGGTGGATGTGTGATTCAAGCTATGGGCTGGCAGGGAGGCCAGCTTGCATGGCTGCACCTTTGTCGCTGGATCTTCGGGAGCGGGTTGTCGCGGCGGTTTGTGCGGGCGAGACCTGCCGGGCGGTGGCGCTTCGCTTTGGGGTGAGCGTTGCCAGCGT
>JAKOWB010000358.1 GCA_029781795.1 Pseudomonadota bacterium
CCGCTGGAGGCGATCGAGGCCGTCGCCGCCAAGGTGAAGCGCCTGGGCTGGCACATCCTCTTCATGGCCAACCGCGGCGGGCTGGTCAGCGAGATGAAGGCGACCTTGCAACGCCTGCCGGTACCGCTGCTGGTCGACCACGTGGCGATGAACAAGGTGGCCGACGGCTTCGAGACGCAGGCGGTGAAGGACCTGCTCGACCTGGTCCGCCAGGGCAACACCTGGGTCAAGGTCTCGCACGCCTATGGCCTGACCGCGGCCGGCGCCCCTTATGACGACGTCGCGCCCTTCGCCCAGGCCCTGGTCGCCGCCGACCCCAGCCGCGTGCTCTGGGGCAGCGACTGGCCGCACCCCTCGCACCGCGACCACCCGCCGGACGACGGCGTGCTGCTGGACGCCTTCGCCCGCTGGATCCCGGACGCGGCCACGCGCCGCAAGATCCTGGTCGAGAACCCGGCCCGCTTCTACGACTTCCTGGGCTGAGACAGGTCGTCCGGCTGGTCCCTAGCCCGCGAAGGGCGCCAGCCGGTCGGCCACGGCGGCGGCGCTCTCCGGGCGCTTCCTCGGCTTCTTCTCCAGCAGCTCGTCGACCAGGTCGCAGAGCGCCGCCGGCAGGTCGGGTCGCGCCTTGCGCAGCGGCACGGGGTCCTGCTTGCGCAGCACGCGGATCGCCTGGTCAAGGTCGGGCGGGATGTCGAGCGGCCGGCGGCCGGTGAACCACTCGTAGGCGATGACGCCCAGCGCAGAGAGGTCGGCGCGGGCGTCCGCCGCCTCGCCCTCGGCCTGTTCGGGCGCGGTGTATTCCAAGGTGCCGAGGTTGTCCTTGGCGACCTGGGCGCGGCCCGGCACGTGGGCGATGCCGAAGTCGACCAGCACCGGCTGCCAGCCGTTCTTGACGATGACGTTGCCGGGCTTGAGGTCGCGATGCACCACGCCGGCGCGGTGCAGCGCGTCCAGCGCCTGGGCGATGCGCAGCAGATAGGGCGCCACCTCGGCCGGGCCCTTGGCGCCCGCGCGCGCCATGATCTTGCTGAGGCCCTCGCCCTTCACCAGCTCCTGCACGACGTAGAGGTCGCCGTTCGGCTCCGTGCCGACGTTGTAGACCCGCACCACGCCGGGATGGCGGATCGAGGCCGCGGCCTCCAGCTCCGCCTT
>JAKOWB010000363.1 GCA_029781795.1 Pseudomonadota bacterium
AGCCGGCTCACCCCTGCGGCGTCATGGTCTTGTCGCCGCGCTGCGGCAGTTGGGCTAGACTCCCTTGGCCGGCAAGCTGCCTGTGGCGCCGGCGACACTGACGACGGAGGGGTTGGCATGTCCCGGGTGATGGCCTTCCTGGCCCTGCTGCTGCTGGTCGCGTTCTTCCTGCCCTGGCTGCCGGACCTGCCGTCCGGCGACAACGCCACCTTCGGCAACGGCAGCACCATGTCGGGGTTCGACGTCACCTATGGCGTGGTGATGATGAGCAAGGATGCGATGCAGTCCGGCGCCTCGGTGGGCGACATGCTGCCGAACCTCTGGCCGGTCTACATCCTGATCCTGATCCCGCTGTTCGGCCTGCTGACCCTGCTGTTCGGCCTGGCCGGCGCCGGCATCGCCTCGGCCACCGGCTTCCTCGCCGGCCTGCCCGCCATCGTGCTCGCGGCCAAGGGCGTGGTGGACGAGGGCATGGATACCTTCAACAACTACGAGGTCGGCGCCTGGGCGGCGCTGGCGCTCAGCGTCCTGCTCGTGCTGCTGGCCTTCGTGCCGAAGCGGCGCGGCGGACGCCGGCGCGCGGCTAGGTCAAGACGGTGCCGGCCGCCGCCTCACGCCTGGTCAACCGGCCGGAGACCCTGCTGGCGGCCGCCATGCTGGTGGCTTTCTTCCTGCCCTGGATGGAAAGCCGCACCACCAGCCTCTCGGGCCTCGAGCTGGTCTCGCTTGCGCGCGGCCGCCAGGCCGAGCAGGCCGAGGCCATCCTGCTGGTGGCCTTCGCCGCCATCCCGGTGCTGGCGCTGCTGACGCTGGGGGCCGCCCTGCTGGGCCATGGCGTGCGTCTCTTCGGCGGGCTCTGCGGCCTGCTGGCGCTGCTGGGTGCCGGCCTGCTGTGGCTGGCCCGGCGCGACGCCGACCCGGCCAGCGGCGCCATGGTGCTGGCCTACGGCGCCTACGCGACGCTGTTGCTGGGCCTGCTGCTGCTGCTGGCCGCCCTCGGCGTCATCCGCCTGCCGGAACGACGCCTCGGGCCGGGCGCGCAGCGCGGCGTCGACCGGCGATGACGACGGGGTTCCATGCCCGACGCGCGGTTGACGCGGACGGCCCGGCGCCGTTAGCTCTGCCCAAGGAACAAAGGGGAGTGGCCCGGATGCTGAAGTTCACCACGCTGACCGCGATCGCGGCGCCGCTGCCGATGAGCAACATCGACACCGACAAGATCATCCCGGCGCGCTTCTTGAAGACCATCAAGCGCACCGGCCTTGCCAAGGGCCTCTTCGCCGCCATGCGCTACGACGCCAAGGGCGAGAAGACCGACTTCGTGCTGAACCGCGCGCCCT
>JAKOWB010000371.1 GCA_029781795.1 Pseudomonadota bacterium
CGCCGGCGTATAGGGGAAGTGCCCGGTGGTCACCGACCTGGCCATCGCGGCGAAGTCGAGGTAGCAGCGCCGCGAGGTGCCGATCTGCTCCAGCGCCCGGCGGCTGACGCCGACGATGGCGAGGCCGGTCGGCAGCATGAAGCCCTTCTGCGAGCCGGCGACCGCCAGGTCGACGCCCCAGTCCTCCATGCGGAATTCCAGCGAGCCGATGGAGGAGACGCCGTCCACCATCAGCAGCGCCGGGTGCCCGGCGGCGTCGAGCGCGCGGCGCACCGCGGCGACGTCGGAGGTGACGCCGGTCGCGGTCTCGTTGTGCGTCACCAGCACGGCCTTGATGGTGTGCGCCTTGTCGGCGGCGAGGCGCTCGGCGAAGGCCTCGACCGGCACGCCGGTGCCCCAGGGGCAGTCCAGCGCCTCGACCTCGAAACCCAGACGCTCGCACATCTGGACCCAGAGGTCGGAGAACACGCCGAAGCGCGCCGCCAGCACCTTGTCGCCGGGCGAGAGCGTGTTGGTCAGCGCCGCCTCCCAGCCCGCCGTGCCGCTGCCGGGGAAGACCAGCACCTCGCCGCTCTGGGTGCGGAAGACGCGCTTCAGATCGGCCAGCAGCGGGCGCACGAAGTCCGGGAAGTCCGGCGCGCGCTGATCCTCCATCGGGATGTTGAGCGCCTGGCGGACGCGCTCGGGCACATTGGTGGGACCGGGGATGAAGAGGGCGTTGCGGCCGGGCATGGGGCGCTCCTTCTGATCGGGGTTGGCGTCGGCGGCGGGCGACGGGCGATCAGGCGGCGTTCCAGACCTCGACCTCGACCCGGCGCATGGCCTCGGCGAAGTCCTGGGGCGCCGCCGGGCTGGCGCGGCGGGCCAGGTGCGCGGCCTGCGCCTGCTCGAGCACGCGCCGGGCCTCCTCGCCGCGCACCACGACCAGGGGCTCCAGGCTGTCGAGAACGATGACCATGGGGTGGGTCCTTATCCTGCGGGCCTGCCCGGGACGGGCAAGCGTTTG
>JAKOWB010000372.1 GCA_029781795.1 Pseudomonadota bacterium
AAGCTGTTTTCCTCCAGCAGGTCGTAGATGGCGACGGCACGCTCGTGCTCCACCTCGGGACTGCGGCGCACGACGCTCTTCTCGTCGAGCGACAGCTTGACGAGGCGGGCCTGGCGCTCAGCCATCGTTCGTCCGATTGCCACGAATGGCGAGGGAGAGGGCGTGCGCCGGCAGGCCCTCGGTCTCGGCGAGGCGGATGGCGGCCGGCGCCAGGCGGGCCAGGGCCTCGGGCGTGCAGCCGACCAGCGAACTGCGCTTCATGAAGTCCAGCACCGAGAGGCCGGAGGAGAAGCGCGCCGAGCGCGCTGTGGGTCGCACGTGGTTCGGCCCGGCGATGTAGTCGCCCACCGCCTCCGGCGTGTAGCGGCCGAGGAAGATGGCCCCGGCATGGTGGATCGTCGGCAGCAGCGCCTCGGGGTCGGCCACCGCCAGCTCCAGGTGCTCCGGCGCCACGCGGTCGATCAGCGCCGCGGCCTCCGCCCAGTCGCGCACCAGGATGAGGGCGCCGTGCGCCTGCCACGAGGCGCGGGCGATGGCGGCGCGCGGCAGGGTGGCGAGGTGCCCCTCCACCGCCTGGCCCACGGCTGTCAGGAAGGCCGCGTCGTCGGCAATCAGGATGGCCTGCGAGGAGGTGTCGTGCTCGGCCTGGCTCAAGAGGTCGGCGGCGATCCAGGCGGGATCGTTGTCGCGGTCGGCCAGCACCAGGATCTCGGACGGGCCGGCGATGGAATCGATGCCGACCTGGCCGAAGACCTGGCGCTTGGCGGCGGCGACCCAGGCATTGCCCGGCCCGACTACCTTGTCCACCGCCGCGATGGTCTGTGTGCCATAGGCCAGGGCGGCCACGGCCTGCGCGCCGCCGACACGGTAGATCTCGGTGACGCCTGCCAGCGCGGCAGCGGAGAGGACCAGGGGATTGAGTTGTCCGTCCGGCGTCGGCACCACCATGACGCGGCGCCGCACCCCGGCGACGCGCGCCGGAAGCGCATTCATCAGCACCGAGGAGGGATAGGCCGCCGTGCCGCCTGGCACGTAGAGCCCGACGGCGGAGAGCGCGGTCCAGCGGTGGCCGAGGCGCACGCCGGCGGCATCGGTGAAGTCCAGGTCGGCCGGCGTCTGCCGGGCGTGGAAGGCCTCGATGCGCTCGGCTGCCAGTTCCAGCGCCGCCAGGGTCGCGGCCGGCACCCGGGCGCGGGCGGCGGCGACCTCGGCCGGGCCGATGGCAAGGCCGGTCGCCGCGGGATCGAAGCGGTCGAAGCGCCGGGTGTAGTCGACCAGCGCCTCGTCGCCACGGGCGCGCACCGCGGCGATGATCTCGGCCACGCTGCGGCCGACCTCCTCGCTCACCTCGCGCTTGGCGGCCAGCAGGGCGCGGAAAGCGGTCTCGAAGCCGGCCTCGCGGGTCGAGAGCTCAAGCGGCATCGACCGCCTCGCGGAAGCGCTCGACCCAGCGGCCGAGCTCGCGCGGCCGAGTCTTCAGGGCCGTGCGGTTGACGATCAGGCGGCTAGTCACCTCGGCAATGCGCTCGACCTCGACCAGGTCGTTGGCCGCCAGGGTCTTGCCGGTCGAGACCAGGTCGACGATGCGCTGGCAGAGGCCCATGCCGGGTGCCAGCTCCAGCGCGCCGTTCAGCTTGATGCACTCGGCCTGCACGCCGCGGCGGGCGAAGTGGCGGCGGGTGATCTCGGGGTACTTGGTGGCGACGCGGATATGGCTCCAGCGACCCGGGTCGTCGCCGGCCGAGAGCGCGGTCGGCTCGGCCACCGAGATGCGGCAGCGCCCGATGCCGAGATCCACCGGCGCATAGATCTCGGGATAGTCGAACTCCATCAGCACGTCGTTGCCGGCGACGCCCAGGTGCGCCGCGCCGAAGGCGACGAAGGTCGCGACGTCGAAGGAGCGCACGCGGATGATGTCGAGGTTCGGATCGTCGGTGGCGAAGCGGAGCTGTCGCGCCTCCTCGTCGGCGAAGGCGGGCTCCGGCCGCACGCCGGCGCGCGCCAGCACCGGTCCCAGCTCCTTCAGGATGCGGCCCTTGGGCAGGGCAAGCACCAGCTTGTCGTTGGCGGCGGCGTCGGACATCGAACGGCTCGGGTCTCGTCAGGCTCGGCCGGGCCTGTCCCGGCGGGCTTTCCCTTAACCCGCCGGGGGTGGCTCGTCCAGCGAGTGGGACGGGCGCCACTGCGTCGGCCAGGCCTCGCCGAGGTCCTCAAGGAAGGCGGAGAGGCCGCCGGTCTCCAGCCGGATTTCGACGCCGGCTGAGAAGATGAGGCGGATCGCCGCGCCCTCCTGCTTGATGGTCAGCAGGTTCAGCAGCTGCTCGCGGTGCTTGGCATCGAGATTGCGCGACTTCACCGCCGTCACCTTCTCGAAGGCGACACCGCAGTGGACGCGGCTATAGATCGGCCCGCCCTGGGCGAAGCTCGCATCTTCCCCGGCCTCGGGCGGCGGTGGCGCCTCGGGCTCGCGCTCCCACTGGAAGCGTGTGCCGACGAAGACGAAGCGCTTCTCCTTCGCCAGCCAGGTCATGTCGCGCAGCCGCACCACGGCGTCCTGCAGACAGGCGGCCAGGACCGCCAAGTCCTCGGCGCTCGCCGCCTTCAGCTTGACCTGCCGCCCGGCCGCCATCCCCAGTCCTTGGTCCCTTAGTCCTTGAGGCGTTCGATCTCGGCACCGCAGGCGGCCAGCTTCTGCTCCACCCGCTCGTAGCCGCGATCGAGGTGATAGACACGGCTGACCACGGTCTCACCCTCCGCCGCCAGGCCCGCCAGCACCAGGCTGACCGAGGCGCGCAGGTCGGTTGCCATGACCGGCGCGCCGGTCAGTCCCTCGCGACCGCGCACCAACGCCGAGGAACCGTGCACGTTGATCGAGGCGCCCATGCGCGTCAGCTCTGGCACGTGCATGAAGCGGTTCTCGAAGATCGTCTCGGTGATCATCGAAGCGCCCTCGGCCGTCGTCATCATGGCCATGTACTGCGCCTGAAGATCAGTCGGGAAACCCGGGAAGGGCTCGGTCATCACGTCGACGCCGTGCAGCCGGCCGTTCATGCGGCGGGCCAGCAGGCCGCGGTTGGTCTCGCTGAGCTCGACGCCGGTCTGCTCCAGCACGTCGGCCACGGCGCGGAGGTGGCCGAGGCGGGCGCCCACCAGCTCAAGCGCGCCGTCGGTGATGCCGGCGGCCATGGCATAGGTACCGGTCTCGATGCGGTCGGCCACGACCGGGTGACGGGCGCCGTGCAGGCGCGGCACGCCCTGGATGGTCAGGCTGTCGCTGCCGATGCCCTCGATGATGGCGCCCATGCGCACCAGGCACTCGGCCAGGTCCACCACCTCGGGCTCGCGCGCCGCGTTCAGCAGCCGCGTCGTGCCTTTGGCCAGGGCGGCCGCCATCAGCAGGTTCTCGGTCGCGCCGACCGAGACCTTGGAGAAGACGATCTCCGCCCCCCGCAGGCCCCGCGGCGCGCGCGCGTTGATGTAGCCGTCCTTCAGCTCGATCTCGGCCCCCAGCAGTTCCAGCGCCTTGAGGTGCAGGTCCACGGGCCGCGTGCCGATGGCACAGCCGCCGGGCAGCGAGACCTCGGCGTGGCCCTCGCGCGCCAGCAGCGGGCCCAGCACCAGGACCGAGGCGCGCATCTTGCGCACCAGGTCATAGGGGGCGCGGGTCGAGGTTATCTGGCGGGCATGCAGGGTCAGCGAACGCGTGCCGTCCGCCGCCGTGCCGCTGCTCTGCTCGACGCCGAGCTGGGCGAGCAGGCCGGAGAGCGTGGCGATGTCGGCCAGCGCCGGAATGTTGGTCAGGGTCAGGGCGTCGTCGGTCAAGAGCGCCGCGGCCATAAGCGGCAGGGCGGCGTTCTTCGCCCCGCTGACCTGGATCTCACCCTTGAGCGGCCGGCCGCCGCGGATCCGGATCCTGTCCATGCTCACCCTGCCAATACCCCCACAAGTGCCAAGTGTTCAGGAACCGCCGGCCCGCGCCTCTGGTTCCGCCGGGCCGACGGCGGGTTCTAGACCAGGGGCAAGCATGCGCTCAAGGCTTCCGCGTCGTCGACCTTGGCGTGCCCTCGGGGTCTGCCTTGGGGGCCGCTTCGGCCGGCGGCGCAGCCTCCTCGTCGCGGGCCCGGGTCTGGGCCTTGCGGCGGCGAAGGTTCTCGCGCAGGGCCGCCGCCTGGCGTTCGCGCCGGGCAGCGGCCTCGTCTCCTGGTCCTGGGCTCTTCTGACGGGTCATCTGGGCAGGCTGCCGGCCCCGCCGTGGCGGGGTCAAGGCGGAGCGGAGAAAAAGCCCGGCCGCGAGGCTTGCCTTTCCAGGTCGCCGGTGGCAGTGTCCCGGCCCGTTCGGCGGCCGGGCAAACCCGGGCCGCGCGCGGAACGCTGCCGTAGCTCAGGGGTAGAGCACGTCCTTGGTAAGGACGGGGTCGGAGGTTCAATTCCTCTCGGCAGCACCAGCGCTTCCCCAGCAATTTGCTGGCTCTCCCGACGATCAGCACCACGACCTTGCCGGGGCCGAGTTTCCGGAACAGGCTGGCAACCGCTGGCAGAAAACGGGGGAGAAACGGGGGAGGATGTTCGGCGCGCGTTCGACACTGCTGCTGGCGCTGCTGCTGCCCCTGCCGGCGCATGCCGCCTGCTACGCCTGGCCACTGCGCGGCGACCTCGCCTACGACGGCGACACGATCTACCTGACCATCCCCGATCTGCCTTCCGAGCTGCGCGACGTCTCGGCGCGGCTGCTGAACATCGACGCGCCGGAGATGGAGGGGAAGTGCGTCGGCGAGCGAATGCTAGCCATCCAGGCGCGCGACGAACTGCGGGCCATGCTCGCCACCGCGAAGTCGGTCGAGGTCTGCCCGATCCGCTGGGACAAGTACGGCGGCCGCATCGACGCGATGGTCTGGGCTGATGGCGTCGACGTAGGCGAGGAGATGGTGCGCCGCGGCCTGGCCAGACCCTATGCTGGCGGCAAGCGTGAAGGGTGGTGCGACTAAACCAGGGTCGCGCCGACCACCACGCCCCACGCCGCGCCCGTCAACCACTCCCCCAGCTCGGTCGCGCGGCGGCCCTTCGCCAGGCCCCAGCCGATGGCATAGGCCGGCGCCTTGAGCGCACCGACGGCGACCAGCCACCAGCCCGACCAGTCGCCCTGCAGCACCTGCGCCAGGCCGGGGCCGGCCGTGGCCGCTAGGCCGGTCAGCGCCAGCAGCAGGCCCTCGCGCAGCGGGGTCGAGCGCAGGTCGGCCAGCAGGATCTCCGCCCAGCGCCAGTCGCTCTCGCTGCCGGCACCGTTGTGGCCGAGATCCATGTAGGCGCCATGGGCGCGGGACAGCCCCCAGAAGGCGGCCAGGAAGCCCACCAGGGCCAGGCAGGCGGACCAGGCGCTGGGGGCCTCGATCGCGTGCCGGATGGCGCCGACGTCGAGCGCGGCGGCGCAGGCGGTCAGCTTCAGCCAGCGCGGCGCCGGCAGCCAGGTCGGACCGCCGCGCCAGCGGTAGAGGAAGGCGCCGAGGGTGGCCGCGGTGAGGGCGGCAAAAACTGTCATGGCCGCCTCAATGCACTATGGGCTCTGGCTCGAAACCGAGGATGCGGGTCAGCTCTTCGAGCGGCACCGCCCCGCCCTCTTCCAGCGCCTCCAAGGCATCCTCAATATCGCGATCATCGTCCGTCATGACCGAGTTCCTTCCGCAGGAGATTTGCCAGCAAGCCCGCCTAATTGCTGGCTCCGAGACCGATTTCCTCGGCGCCTACTTCTCCCGCGCGTCGGCCTCGGCCGAGCCATCGACCAGGCCGGCCACCCGTCCCAGCCGATAGCGGCAGTCGAGCAGCGCCGCGCGCAGGCGGACGACGTACTCCAGCACGGCGAACTCGGTCACCGGCGCCGGCGGCACGGCCGGCTCGGCGGCGCAGGCCAGCAGGCTCGCCGGGATCTGCTGCCGCTCGTAGACGCGCTGGATGACCGGCGGCGGGTTACTGCCCGCGCAGGCCGTCAAAGAAGCGCTGAGCAGTAGGGCTGAGAGGGCGGTCGTCTTCGGCCGGTGCATGGCGCAGCTCCTCGAGGGTGGCTTCCAGATCGTCGCGGCGGGCGCGCTCGGCGTCGGCCGCCGCCTCGGCCGCCTGCAGCGCGCGGTCGCGGTCGGCCAGCTCGACCCGGCGCTGCGCCTCGTTGGCGGCGTTGGTGATGGCGAGGCCGTTGCTGTAGGCCGCCAGGCGCTCGGCGCGGGCACTATCGGCTTCCAAGGCCGCGACCTGCCAAGTGACCGCGACGCCGGCGCCGAAGGCCAGGGCATAGCCGACCCAGCCACCCAGCAGGCTGCTGCCGAGGCCGAGCAGCGAGCCGGCCCAGCCGGGGAGCTTCACGGCGCGAACTCCGCGTGCCAGCGCACCAGGCCGCCTTCGCGCTCCAGGAACTTCACCAGCCCGGGCAGGCCGCGGATCGTCACCTTGATCGCCTCGCCGTCGCCGCCGCCGACCGGCCGCACGTCGAAGGCCAGGCCGGCGAAGTGGCGCGACAGACGCGCCCGCTGGGCATCGCCCCAGGTCTCCATGATGGCCAGCAGGCCAGCGGCGATGCCATCGCGCGTCGTGGCCTCCGGGTTCGCGTCCACCCAGGCCTGTAGCTGGTCGCGCTCGGCCGTCGCGCGGTAGGTCTCGGCGATCCAGCGGCGGTTCAAGACGATGTTGCTCGCCATGGCCTGCGCCTGGTCGGCCAGCCCGCGACGGCCGGAGGTGAAGACCACGTCGGGATGCTTGGCCAGCAGGGCCAGCGCGGCCGCGCGGGCGGACGGGGCGAGGTTGAGGCGATCGACAGCATCGCTCATGACGGTCACTCCTTCGGGGGTTCGGGATCGACGGGCGCGGCGGGCGTCGCCGGCGCGGGCAGCTCGCGGTCGCGGAAGCGCAGCACCAGGTCTTCGATGAACTCGGGGCCGAAGTAGGAGAGGAGCGCGACGGCGGCGTAGCTCGCCTTCTCGCCGAGGTTCATGGCCTCGGAGAGACCCGCCCCGACGAAGCCGGAGAAGACGGCCAGCACGGCTTCCCAGGCCAGGACCCTGGGCGACCAGCGCCGAGTGCCCATGCGCTCCTTGCGCGCCCAGCGCGCGGCACGGGCCAGGCCGCCGACCAGCAGGCCCAGGATCACCAGCTCCCACAGGTTCGCCAACAGGCGAACCACGCCGCCCCCTTCGCCGTCGTTCATCACCAGACCCCCAGGTGTTTGAGCAGGCCGTAAAGCGCAAGCGCACCGCCAAGAGCGATTGCCGCGGCCAGAACCTTGTCCACCGGCCCGCCACAGCGTCGCGTGCGCCAGGCCCGCAGCGGGCAGAAGCGGCCGCCGATCATCTGTCAGGCCTCCATCGCCAGGATGGTATCGGGGTCGCCGCCGATGGCGGACAGCAGACCCCGCACTTCGGCGTCGTCGCTGTCGATCACAGAGGCTGCAGACCACCGCTCGTAGGCCAGGACGCCCGGACCGCCGAGGGCGGCCATGGCAGCATCGAACAAGCCTGCGGCACTGAGGCGGTCGATGATGAGCAGCTTGCGCACCTCCCAGCGGGTCGGCGGCTGGGGTGGCGGTTCCGGGCTCTCGACCCAATGCCAGCCCGGCTTGCCGGCGGGGTCCGCGGGCTTCGTAGCGAAGAAGCCGTAGCGCAGCAGGTTGTCGCTGCCGTCGAGCAGGGCAAAGCGCATGGTCAGGCACTCCAGTATGAAAAGCCGCTGGGCAGGCTGTAGAGGCAGTCGGCGGCCGAGGCGGCAATGTCGCAGTACGCGCCGTTCGTGGTCAGAAGCCGATAGGTGCAGGGATAGACGACGCTCCCAACGCTGAAGCCCGACAGGCAGGGGTTGGCGCCCGACGCGGGCACGCCGTTGCTGCCACCGGTGCCGCCCCAGGTGCCGTTGAGGCCGAACCAGGCCTTCGCGCCGGTCAGATCGACGGCCAGCATCACCACGTCGCTGGCAGCCAGATTGGCGGCGGTCACGACGTCCGGGCTCTGCGCCGTGTTGGAGCCGTTGGTGCGCGCATTGCTGCCGCTGTTCTGCAGCGACAGCTCGCCAGCGCTGTTGCCGATCTGGATGTTGCCGGTGAGCGCGAAGCTGGCGAGCGCCAGGCCGAAGCTGTAGTCGCCATTGCTGGCAACCCAGCGCAGCGATGCGCCGATCTGGAACTCCAGATACCACTTGCCGCTGCTCTTCCCGACGTTGCCCCGAATGCCGAGCTGCGAGTTGGAGCCGTCGGTGGTCACACGCTTGCCGCCAAGCGAGACGGTGAGCGCCGAGCTGGTCTTGTCGGCGTCGTTCCAGGTCACCGGCACGGCCCCACTCGCACCTGAAGCGCGACGCCCCCCGAAGCCGCTGAGCTGGTTGACCCGCAACATGGCTCAGGCGTCCGTCGGCGCGTCGATGGTGTAGAACAACCGCACCCCGAGCAGCTTCGCGTCGACCGCCAGCGTATCGGAGCCGTTGTCCGCATCACGGTAGACCTGGAACACCGCGAGGTCGCCCGCCGCCGGAGTGCCGGCCAGGGTGAGGGCCGCGGTCTCGGCCGAGATCATCACGTCGCTGGTCGCCGTCACGCCGTCGGTCACGGTCTGCGCCGTGCCAAAGGCCGCGTCGAGCGCGTCGTCGTCGCTGATGCAGACGCCCTGGATGCCCCAGACCACGTTCCCGGTGTTGCCGGCCAGCCAGACGAACTGCGCCGTCACGGTGCTTTCGTTCCAGCCCTTCGGCATGGCGATCTGGAACTGCGCGAACTCGTCGGCCGCGGCGTCGAAGTCGAGCGTCGCCTGCATGACCTTGTTGGTGGAGCTCTCGGCCGTGCCCGTGGCCGCACCGTTCGAGGTGCGCGCGATCATGGCCGACGCCGGGACCCAGATCGTCTGCTTGCCCTTCACGTCGACGACCGACCCCGCCAGGATCGCCGCCACCTGTGCCGCCGTCAGGTCGCTCGGTCCGCCGGTGCCGACACCAGCAGCGCGGCCCTTCACCGTCGCTTCGGCCATGTCGGCCAGGCCAGCGTTCGCCACCTTGCCGAAGCCGAGCGCGGTCCCGCTGCGGCGCAGCACTTCGCCGTCGTTCGCAGCGGCGATGTCAGCCACGTCGCCCGAGCTGTTGGCCGAGCGGCCGATCACCGAGAGGGCGGCGCTGTCCCGCAGCTCGGCGTCCCCGACTGCGCCGACCGCGATCTGGGCGGTGTCGACGAAGTCGAGCACGGCCAGCGCTCCGGGCGCCCCGGTGTGCTGCTTGATGAGCGTGCCGGTCGTGCCGTCGAACAGCGCGAAGCGGCCATCGACGACAGTGCCTGGCCCCAGGACGTCGCCGGAACCCGCGCCGGCGGCCCCGGTGTCGCCCTTCTCCGCCAGCAGATCCCAGTAGCTGGCGTTCGGCGGCTCCTGGTTGGAGTGCGCGGCCGTGCAGATGTAGCTGCTGCCGTTGTTTTCGACCGCGTCGTCCACCTCATAGCTCGTGCCGCTGTCCCAGGCGCCCAGCCAGACCAGGCCAGGATCGCCCTGCGGGCCGGTCGGGCCGGTCGGGCCCTCGGGGCCGGTGGCACCGGTCGGGCCAGCAGGGCCGGTCGCGCCAGTCGCACCGGCCGGCCCCTGCGGCCCCTCGGCGCCTTGGGGGCCTTCGGGCCCCTGCGGCCCCTGCTCGCCCGCGGTGCTGTCGGCGAAGCTGAGGTTGCCGCTGTCGTCCAGCTTGAAGAACTTGCCGACCTGCGCCGCCGGGTCGAACTCCAGGCTGGTCGCGGTCGCCGTCGGCTTGAGGCGGAGCGTGCGATCCAGCCGCCAGTCGACCTCCTGGTCGCGGGCCGCCGCCCTGTCCAGGTCGCGTTCGGTGACCTCGCTCGGCAGTGGATCGCCGGAGACGTAGTCGCTGGCCTGCGTCCGCTTCGTCTTGCGGCGGATGTGCCACTGCACCGTCGAGGCCGGCGCCGACGTGGCCGAGACCGTGCCGGTGCTGCCGTTGCCGCCGCTCACCGTGTAGTGGGTGTTCAGCGTCTTCACCGCCTCCACCCCGGTGGCGATGGTGCGCTCGATCACCTCCAGCTCGTCGGCGTCGAAGAACTGGAACGGCACGGCGAAGGCGGTCGTGGTGCCGTCGCCGGTGTAGGCAATGACCGGCGTCGTCGTCGCAAGGGTCATGGGTCAGCTCCAAAAGAAAACCCCCGCCGGAGCGGGGGTCGGTCAGGTCGGGGCGGCGCTGGGCGTCAGGGCCCGGCGAACACCTTGAGGATGCGGTCGCCGAGCCACCAGCCGGCGGGAACGATGGCCGTCAGCACCGCGGCGCCAGCGAGCCAGTGGACCTCGCGGCCCAGGTAGAAGACCAGCCAGAGGCCGCCGTAGGCCGTGACGACCTCGCCGGCGATCAGCAGCGCCAGGATCAGCAGCACCATCAGAAGGCCGTCCTGGGCAGCCAGTAGCTCTGCCCGTAGTCCTGCCGCGCCCGGCGCTCCTGGCGGCGCAGGTAGCCGGGCGACAGGGCTTCCTTGATCGAGTTGATGAAGAGGAAGTCGAGGCCCGCCTTGACCTGGAAGAGGTTGGCGAAGGGCACCGTGCCCTCGACCAGGCGGAAGGCATCTTTCGCCCAGGCGTTGTCCAGGTCGCCGTTCTTCACCACGTCCCTGAGCCGCAGCATCAGGTCGCCGAAGGTGATGATGTCGCCGATGGCCGGCCCCGACAGGTTCTCCACCCAGGTCCCGCCGAAGCGGTTCTTCTCGGCGAAGAGGAAGTCGCCATAGATGCCGAGGCCGCCCGACTGCAGGAAGGCCGCGGCCACGGTCTTCCAGTTCAGGCCCTCGTCGCCCCACAGCTCCTTCGGCGTCTTGCCCTTCGCCAGATCCTTGCCCCACGAGGCCAGCAGGCCGGCAACCCATAGGGTGGCCAGCAGCTCGCCCATGTGCAGGCTGTTCCGCAGGATGGCCTCTGCCTTCGTCGCATAGGCCGGGCCGGAGTGCAGCCGGCGGCCCAACACCCGCTGACCGAAGGCGATGGGGAAGGCCTTGAACTGCATGACCATGCGGGCGAGTTCGCCAGCGCCCAAGTGCTCTTTACCGCGAGGTAGGCCACCCCATGTGGTCACAGCCTGCGTGCGCGCGTCGCTCTCGATGATGCCGGAGGTCACCTCGTCAGCGTAGAAGCGATGCAGATCGAGCTCAAGGTCGGCGCGGGCCTGTTCGATCGCGTGCGCCATGCGCTCGGGCTTCGTGCCGGCCGGAACCAGCCCCGCGAAGGCCTCGTCCGGCAGGTCGCGGATGCCGTCGGGCGTGACGTAGCGCACGCCGTTGCTGCCCTCCCAGGCGGCCTTGCGGATCACGTCCCAGCGCGCCGCGTCGATGCCCTGCAGCTCCAGGACGTTGCGGTAGCGAATGTCGAGCTGGTCGAAGCCCTTGCCGGCCAGGCGCCCCATGTCGGCCGCCATCAGCCTGGCGCCGACCGAGCGGCCTGTGTCGGTGAACCAGGTGAGGCCCGAGAGGCGGAAGAAGAAGCTCATGGCCCGGCTGGCCTTGCCCGCCGCCGTGTCCATCGCGGCATAGGGCGTCACGAGGTTGTCCACGATGCCGTCGAAGCCCTCGCCCAGCATGAAGGCGACGCGCCGGCTCTCGCCGGCCCCGCGCCCTCGGAAGTAGTTGCCGAACACGCGGCCGTAGGACTGCACGACGCCACGCCCCTGGAAGCGCAGGTTGCTTGCCAGCGTCACGGGGTCGGTGATGCTGGAGATCACCACGCCGCCCAGCTTCGACATGCTTTCCCAGGAGCGGATAAGCTGCCCGGCCTTCGCGATCCGCGGGCCATAGATGCCGAAGGCGGCGCCGGTCAGCACCTTGTAGTCGCCCCAGCGCGTGATGTTGGCGAGGTCGTCGATCTGCTTCTGCGCGCCCTTCACGTCGCGCAGCTTGCGCGCCTCGGCGGCGGCCATGGCCTGAAGCATCACCTCGGGGTTCGGCCCCAGCACCTTCATCTGCCCGGCCGTGCGGGCGCTGTGCCTGAGGTGGCTGATGATGCTCGCCAGCGGGTCGGCGTAGCCGAACTCGCGGTTATAGGCCAGCCAGTCGTCCGCCGACTTGAAGTGCAGCACGCGCTCCTGGCCGAGCGCCGTCGCAAGGTTGCGCGGCCCCAGGCGCTCGCCACGCTCTCGCGCGCCGGCCTCACGGCGCTGGCCCGTCGTCGCGGTCTGATAGATGTCGTCCAGCACCGCCTGGGCGCCCTTGGCGTCCAGCTCGGGAAAGGTCTTCTCCAGATCCAGCCGCGCCATGATGGCGTCGACCCAGGCGCCCTTGCTGGTCTTCAGCAGCCGATAGGCGTCATGCGCCTGCGGGATGTAGCCGTAGCCCTCCAGCTTGCCGATGTTGCCGCCCAGCCGGTTCAGGTCCCGGCGCGACAGCTCCAGCGTGTCGGCCAGCACCTTGCCGAGCCAGGCCGCCGCCGGGTCGCCGGAGACGTTCTGCTTGCCCTCGCCGAGAGCCCAGATCTCCCGCGCCACCCGCTCGCCGAAAGCCACGGTCTCGGCGCGGCTGAGGCCCAGCCACCGGCCGGACAGCAGGCGCTCGACCTCCGGCCGCTCAGCCGCGATCTTGCCCAGCACGGCACCGAGGTAGCGCGCCTCGAACGCCGACTGCGTCGCCGCCACGCTGGCACGCACGCCCTCGACCCGGCGGTTGCCGCCTCGCATGACGACACGCAGCGCTTCACCGGGGCTGTAGCCGCCGGCCTTGAGGCGGGTCAGGGCGGTATCCAGCCGGTCGCGCACCCTGACGTTGATGGCGGCATGCTTGCGGGCGAGGGCCGCCTTGATCTTCTCGCGCTCGGCATCCTGGGCGATCAGCTCGGCCAGGCGCTCCTCGGCGCGCACCGGGTCGGCGGCGGCCTTGCGGCGGAAGATCTCCACCCTGTCGAGGATGTCCCGCGCTTCCTCGCGCGAGAGTTTGCCGCCACCAGCTTCGACGATGGTCGCGATGCAGTCGTTGCTCATGCTCCGCCCCTCGCCAGGCAGACCGACGCCTGCTGATAGGCCTTCTCGATGCTTTCCGCCTTCTGCACCTGCGCTTCGGCGTCCTCGAAAGCCCGCTTGTCCTCCGCGTCGACGGCGCCGGCCTGCTCGAGCTCGCGGTAGGCCTGCACGTCGGGATCGGCCTCGGCGTCCTTCAGCGGGTCCGGGGCCGGCTCGGCCGTCTCGCGGGCCAGCGTCTCGACTTCCGGGGCCTGGCGCCCTATAGTCTCGCTTGCCGGCGCAGCGCCCGGCCCCTCGGCAGGCGACCTGAAAGCCCCCGAGGCGGTATCTCCGGGGAGCCTTGCAAGTTCCCCTGAGGACCTGGGCGCAGCGCCGGCTTCTCGTTTCCGAGACAGCACCGGCCGGTCGCCGCGGTCCCAGACGTGGATCGACACGACGCGCTCGGCGCCGTCCCACTTGGCAGCGGCGTAGACCAGGGTTCGGCCGTCGCGCTCGACCCGCCATTCCCTGAGATTGCCGCGCCGCGCCGGCAGCGGCTCATATCCGCGCACCACCTCGGGCAGTGCCAGCACGTCGTCGCGGGTCACACGAAACGCCGGGTCCTTGTCCGATCGCTCGCCATGCTTCCAGAGCACCTTGACCAGCCCGTAGCCCCGCTCGGTCCCGAAGGCGCGTGCCAGCGCCCGGCCGGTGACGGCGATCTCGCCATTTCGTTCGAGCGCCGCGCCGCGCGTCAGCAGAACCTGCTCGATCTCGCTTCGGTCGATGGCTGCCAGCACCTCATCGGGATTGCCGTGCGGCCCCTCCCTCAAGGTCCTGTCATAGCCTGCTGCGATCTGCTGCCTCTCCCGCTGCGTCGCCAGCGCCTCGACGGTGTCGTTCAGCCGCGCTATGGCCTCCGGCGCCGCCTTGGCCGTCGCCGGGTCATAGCCCGTCCCCAGCGTCTCCGCGCGGGCCGACAGGTCGGTGGCCTCCTGGATCGCCTGGCGCGCCTCGCCGAGGGCGACCGAGCGCCGCTCGCGCCGCAGGTCTTCCAGCATCCGGGCGACACGCCCGCCGCCGGCGAAGAGGCCGCCCGTCGCCGCGCCCAGCGCCACGTCCAGCACGGCGTCGGCGAAGGTCATGTCCTCGCCCCAGAAGTCGAGGTTCTTGACTAGGAAGGGCTCGGCCGTCGCCGTCACAGCGCCGACCTCTAGCGCGCCGCGGCCCATCGTCCGCAGCAGGGTCGCGCCCTTGGCCGCGAAGCCGCCGAAGCCGACGAAGTTGATCGGGTCGGGGATGCCGCCGACGAGCTGCGCGCCGAAGCCGGTCACGGCGCCCAGGACGCCGTTCTGCCGCTGCTGGATGCGCCAGTCGCGGTAGCGGTTGAGGTCGAAGGTCTCGGCCTTCGCCCTGGCCCGTGCCTCGGTCATGTAGGGCTCGAAGGGCATGTCCCGATACCAGGGCCCGGCCTTCCAGCGATCCTCGGTCAGGTACTCGATGCCCTTCGCGGCAAGGCGGCCCTCGATCAGCTCCTGCTCGCTCTGCCGGAAGGGCGGCGGGACGGAGACGGTCGGCGTTGTGCGGAAGGCGCGCACCTTGGCGACTTCGGCCGGGTCGCTGAACAGCTCGTCGGTCGCCGGTGCCGGCAGGCCGTAACGCTTGTAGAAGCCGCCCAGCACCGCGCCATTGAGCGCGCCCCACCAGCCCTGGTCCAGCTTCGCGCCCAGGTAGTCGCCATAGGGCGTGTCGTAGCCGTCGATGAGGCTGCCGAGGTCGGCCGCGCCCGCCGCCCGGCCGCCGCCGAAGGTGGGGAGGAGCGTCACGGCGTGAAGACCTCGCCCATGGTGCCGAACGCGTCAGGCGAAGCGCCCTTGGCCGCCGCCATGACGTCGTCCAGCATGAAGACCCGCACCTTGCCCTTGTCGTCGGCGAGGTAGACCTGCCCCGGCAGCACCAGGGCGTAGCCCTCGCCATAGTCGACCCAGCGGGCGTCCTCGCGCGCCTGATCGGCCACGTCGGCGCCGATCTTCTGCGCCACGGTGTTGCCGGCCGGCCCCAGCAGCCCCACGAAGGCGTCGGCGGTCAGCGCGCGCTCGCGCAGGGTGGCCAGGCCAGCCAGCACGCCGTCGGGATCGACCGAGAGGGGTGCGTGCACGGCGGCCAGACGGTCGTCCGTCACCGGCTGCAGCCCGGCCCGCACGTCGGTCACGGCCTGGCCGTAGTTGCCGTTGGTCAGCGCCAGCTTCGTCACCAGCTCGGCCTCGCCCTGCGCCCGAGCCAAGCGGCTGCCGTCGCCGGTCCATCCCGCCTGCAGCGCTAGGTTCTCCTGGTCAGCGTCATAGGCGCTCGCCGCCTTCTCGCGCATGTCCTTGCCATCCGTGCCGGTCGGCACCTTCGGCTGCTCGCCGGTCGAGATGCCCAGCAGCCGGGTCGCTGCCGCGGTGTCGCCGTTCTTCAGGTTCTCGGCCACGTAGGGCAGCACGGCAGGCGCACCAGCGCTGCTCACTTGCGTCAGCACCCGGCGCACCGTCGCGTCGTCGCCCAGCTCCAGCAGCGAGCCGACGGCCTCGAGCTGCTTCTGTGCACTGCCGGCATCGTTGATCATCGCCGCGATACCGGCCGCCGCCTGCTTGGCCAAGGGCTGCTGCTTGTCCAGCGGCACGCCGATCTGGTCCTGAATGTCGAGCGTGAGCTGCACCGCCTTCTTCAGGTCGGCCGCGTCGCCGCTGGCGGCATAGGCGTCGAAGGCGCCCTTCACCGTCGGAAAGTTCTGCTGCACGTAGCCGGCCGGATCGTCGGCCAGGGCCTTCTCGCGCGCCTTGGCGGCGTCGATGTAGGCGGCCATCGTGCCAGCCTTGGCCTTGTAGTCCTCGGGCCCGGCGTCCAGTTCGGCCTTGGTTTGCTCCAGCAGCGTCTTGACCTCGGCGTCGGTCATGGTGGCGATCTGCTTCGACACCTGGCCGGTCATGGCCGCGCGCTCGTACACGTCGGCGAACTGCCCGCCCTTCTCGGCGCCGAACATCTTGACCAGCTTGTCGCGGCTGAACTGGCTGTCGGCCACCACGCCGCCGTTGGCGACGAAGGCAAGCTCGTCCTGGAAGCCGGCCATGTAGTCGGCCTGGGCCTCGCGCTGCGCCGCCCGCGCCTCCGCCTCGCGACGCTTGATCTCCCGGTCGGCCGCGTCCTGCAGCTGCAGCTTCTTCTCCGGCGTCAGGTACTGGTCGAACTGCCCGCCGGCCAGCGCCTTCCTGGCGCCGTAGGGATCCTGATCGATCAGCGTTGACGCGGTCAGAACGCCATAGCGCTCCTTGGTGTTCTGGCGCAGCTCCTCGGCCTGCGATGCGGTAAGGAAGCCCGCGCCCTCGGCGCCGTCGATCCGGCCGGCGATGCCATGCAGCGCGTCCACCGCCGCCTGGCCGCCCTTCCCGACCAGCTTGAAGCTATCGTCGATGAAGCGGCTGAGGTCCGCCCGGCTGACGTCGACCTGCGTCGCCCAGGCAAGATCGCGCACCTGGCCGGTGCCCTGCCCGAACATCTGGTCGATCCGGCCGGCGACGCGCTGCCGGCCGCGGACGCTGAGGCCCTGCAGGTTCCGGGCCTTCCACTGGTCGGCGAAGGTCTTGAACTCGGTCGCGAAGGCGCCGTAGTCCTGCCGGCCCCGCAGCTTGTCCTTGAAGTCCTCGATGGCGGTCTGCGCCGCCAGCGCCGTGTTGCTGGCCTCGCGATCGGCCTCCTCTTCGGCCAGCCGGTCGGTGATCTGCGCCGCCACGCCCAGGCCCTCACCGATGCCGGCAGCGAGCGTGTCGCTAGGCCGCACGCGCTCGAACTGCGGGACGGCGAGGCCGACCTCGCCGAAGTGCGGTGTGATGGCGATCTTGCCCATCTAGGCGCCCCTGCCGGCCATGCTGAGGCCCCAAGGCTTCAGCGACGCGCCGCCGGTATCCCACACGCCAGGGATCGACAGGACGTTGCCGGCGGCCGTCACGACACCGCCCAGCAGCGCGCCGATCCCCCGCTGCCGCGAGAGGGCAGCGGAGTGGTCCGCCTGTGCCTTGGCCACCTGCCCGCCGTAGAGGATGCTGTCGATGTCAAGGCCGTAGCTGCTCGCCTTGGCCGCCAAGGCCTCAGTCCCGGTTCCGGCACCGAACCCCGAAGCCGCGGCGCCCGCGCGGTCCTTGCCAAGATCGTAAACCACCTTGTGCACGTAGCGGCCGGCTTCGAGAGCAGCCGCCTTCTGCGCCGCCTGACCCTCGGCCTTGGCGTAGGCGGCGTTGGTCTGGCTCGCCTGATAGCTCCCGGCCGCGCTGGCGAGAGCGCCGACGGCAGCCAGCGAACCCGAGACAATGCCGAAGTCGCACATGGCCTCAGCCCTCGTTGATGGCGTAGCCGGGCACGGCGCCGGCAAGGGTCATGGGAAAGGGCAGGTCCTGCAGGATCACCATCTCCAGCGTCTCCTGCACTCCGCCCGGCCAGTTCAGGCGCCGCCGTTCCGTCGCCAGCGCCGGCGGGCTGTTGGACTGGTCGCCGACCCGCCTGATCTTGATCTCTTCGGTCAGGCTCTCGCGCGGGCCGACCTTGCCGCCGATCGTCTCCACCAGCAGCAGCGTCAGGTGGAAGACGCCCTTCGGCCGGCCCAGGCCGGCACCCGCCGGGTTTCCGTACTCCAGAGGCAGAGGGATGGCCTTCGAGGTGTAGCCGTAACCGACATGCACCACCGACGCCGAGCGGGTCAGCGTGATCGTGCCTGGCGCCTGCACCACGACGTCGGCATGCAGCGCGCCGTCGGCCAGCACCTTCACCGTCTCGCCCACCAGGTGCTCCAGCCCGTTGAGCGTCGTGACCGCCGACCCGTCGTAGCTCAGGCTGGCGTCGAGGTGGCAGAAGTTGCGGGCGTCGGCCTGCCCCATCGGCTGCTCGTAGGTCATCACCTCGACGTGCCGGCGGATCTGGCCGTTGATGGTGCGCTCGACGACCAGCCAGAGCTCGTCCTGCCCGTCGCCTGGGATGCTGGTCAGGGCCAGGACCTTCGCCGCGGTGCCGCCCAGCGGGTGGCGGTGCCAGGCAACGACCTCCTGTTCGCGCTCGTAGGTGAGGCCCACCAGGGTGCCGTCGGCGCGCCTGGCCCAGCAGATCGACCACGGCCGCCGCTGCCAGGCGAGCTCCACCAGCTTGCTCTCCTGGCCGATGTGCTTGGCGTACTGGCTGAGGTTCGGGCTGGTGTAGTTGTCGATCTGCGTCGTGTAGGCCAGCTCGTGCAGCGCTCGCTGGTCCTTGGAGATGAACATCCCCGAGCTGTTCACCCGGACCGGAAGGGCATCGTGGCAGCCGACGTTGCTGGCCAGCCGGTTGACCGCGTTGTCGAAGGCCACGACCTCGTCGAGGTCGGATCCCCGGATAGATCGCTCGTCGCCGGCGCTGCCGACAGTGAGGTAGGTCAGCGGCAGCAGCCAGCGCAGCAGGTTGGCCTGCCCGCCGCCAAGGCTGAGAGTGAAGGCGTCCGCCGGGGTGGGTGTCGGCGCGGTCTCGCTCACCGGGATGGTGAGGGACGTCGGCGCGAAGCTCTCGTAGACGTCGCTCTGGCTGGCCCAGACGTTCAGCGGATAGGTGTTCGTCGCGGCCCACCAGGCCCGACCCTGGAAGATCGCTACCTTCGTGGGCCAGCCCATGTTGTCCGACCACATCCCCAGCCGCCAGCGGGTGTGCAGCTTGGTGGCGCCGAACTCGTAGCCCACGTCGCTCTTGGCGGTCGCCACCACGATCCTGGAAGTGGACACCGAGGTGATCTGGAACCACGCCCAGGTCTGATAGGACGGGCTCGTGCTGGCAGTGTCGCGGCGCAGACACCGAACCAGGCGGCCGACGTCGTTGCTGGTGAAGCCGGCGCCGCCGTTGATGCCCCCTGTGCTGCTGAAAGTGAGCGTCACCGAAGCGCCGGCGCTGCCGCCGTCCGGGCTGATCGTCACCCGGGTATCGGTGCCGTTCTCAGGCAGATAGGGGCCGTCGACGAAGGTCTCGTCGGCCAGCGTCCAGTTGGTGTCGCCCAGCCGCGTCAGCTTGCGGGGCTTCTTGCCGGGGCACCCGATGTAGAGCACGTCCTTCGACTGGTCGAAGCTCAGCAGCGGCAGGTCGGCGGCGGCATAGGTCGTCGTCAGCTCGTAGACCCGCCGCACGGCGCCGCCAGAGCTGTAGGTCGTGTAGCCGGTCGAGTTGACGTTCACCCCGTCGAGGTCGGTGATCTGGAAGGTGTTGGTGGCTTTGTTGGCGACCTTGAAACGACGGTTGTTGACCTGCGTCATGCCAGCGACGCTGTCGATCAGCACCTCGTCGCCGTTCTGGTAGCCGTGGCCCGGCGCCGTCACCACGGCCGGGTTGGCCTTGGTGATGCCGGTGATGGCCACCGCGGCCTCCACCACCGGCGCTCGGTTCCGGTAGAAGCGGAACTTCAGCGGCGTCGCCTCGATGACGTAGGTCTGGTCTTCCGAGAAGACGAAGGGCATGAAGCGCACGTCGTCTTCGTTGGCGCGCACCGGGGCGACGTGCCGGAAGCCCGGGCGCCGGGTGACCGGGCCCTCGACCAGCGGGATGAAGTTCTCCAGTCGCCGGGCACCCACGATGTATTTCGGAATGTCGGCCCGGGCGTAGACGAGCGGGCTCCACTCCCCGCCGTTGAAGCTGAGGAGGCCGAGCGCCTGCGTCGCCATCAGAGACGGGCCCCCAACCATTCGTTGGCCACCAGGTCCTCCGGCGTGCCTTCGAGCGCGTCCATCTGCTTGGCCACGCCGACCTTCTGCCGGCGCAGCTCAGCGAGCTGGGCCTCGCGGCTGGTCGATCCGGTGAAGTGGAAGGCGCCCTCGGCGGCGATGCAGGCCGCCAGCGCTTCGACGAAGAGCGGCGCGTAGACCGCGGTGTCGGTCACCTGGGCGATGAAGTGGATCTGCAACGGCGCCGCTTCGTCGGTGAGCAGTTGCCGACCCTCGACACGCCAGACCATCTCGATGTCGGGCTCGCCCTCGAGCCGCCAGACCCGCAGGCACTTCTCCGGCGCCTCCGGCAGCGGGAAGGCCCGCGCGAAGCCGAACGCCGGCGCCGAGGTCGATGCTGATAGCGAGGCCCGCCGCATGGCGAAGTTCCAGGGGTACTCCTGCAGCAACGCGTCGCGGGCATCCGGGTAGATGTCGCGGGCCCAGGCAGCCGTGGCGCCGCTCTCGCTCATGGCCGTGATGGCCTCGACCCGCAGCAGCCGCAGCGCGCGGTTGACGATGGAGACCTCAGAGGCCATCGGGCTCCCCCAGCCAGTCGCGAGTGTTGCCGGACAGCGAGCGCACCCGGCCGGCAAAGCAGGTGTCGCGGGCGCCGGCCCACATCGCCTGGTGCCCGTAGTTCGTGGTGTAGCTGCCGGGGCTGCCCGGCGGGTCGTAGTAGTGGCCGTCCAGCGTCTCCGGGCAGCCGGCCAGGATCACGCGGTCGTAGCCGAGCGCCAGGCCGAGCAGCGCGGCGAAGAAGCCGCTGCAGGCGGGCTGCAGCTCGAAGTCCCAGGTGAACTCGACCCCGGCCCAGGGCTTGTGGGAATGCGTCCAGACATGCCCCTCGTGGCCGCGCCAGATCGCGTGCAGCCCCAGCCAGTGCACCAGCATGTCAGGGTGCAACGATGCCCAGTGGTCGATCTTCAGCGGCAAGTGGCAGCCCGCCCAGTTGACCGCCATGACGTGGCCGCGCCGCTGGCCATAGCGCTGCAGGTCATCCCACAGCGTGCGACCGCTGGCGCAGACCAGCAGGTCGAGGCCGCGGAACTGCCCGGCGATGGGGGGCAGGTTGCCCTGCCCCCGCACCCCCAGGTGCTCCCAGCCATGCCAGGCCACGGCTCGGGCGCTCCCGAACCGTCAGTCCTGCACGTACTTCAGCGAGACACGCAGGCCGGCGCTGTCCGCCGCCAGCGTGCCGCCGGCGAGCGTCGCCACGATCGGGACGGGCGCCCCGGTCGTGTTCTTGTAGCCCACGCCCGCCGGCGCCAGGGCATTGGACGACCCGGCGGCGGCCACCGACGCGGCCGCGAAGTAGCGGTCGTCGTCGGTCGCGTCGCCGATCTTCACGGTGCGGCCAGAGCCGTGCGCCACCCAGGCGACCTCGATGCCGACGACGCGCGCGTCGACCGGCAGGAGGCCCACCTCGATGGTGTCGGCCGTGGTCATGGCGGTGGTGGTCGCGATCTCGTCGTAGCTGTGACGGATGCGGCCGCCCTGGTCGCCGTTGTTGATCGACTGCGGCGGGACGGCCCGGCGCTTGGTCGAGTTGGAACCGTAGTAGGCGGTCATGGCTCAGTCCTCCTCAGCTCTCGACCACGTCGATCTGCACCACCTTCTCCTCCTCCATGCGGGTCGCCCCGACGGAGAGGCCGGCCATCACCTGCCAGGCGTCGCGCTCCGGCAGGTAGTCGACGCGACCGTGCGCCTTCTTCCAGGTGCCCAGGCGCATGCCCGACTTGACCCAGGCCACGCAGGTGCGCGTGGTCGAGGCCTTCGGCAGGATGCGCTCCGAGCTGGAGACATCCTCGATGCGGTGGAACTGGCAGCCGTAGAAGTAGCTGAGGGCGCCATCGACCATGACCTTGGTGTTGTTGAAGTCGCTCGACTTCACCTCGGTCGTGTTGATGAACTCCTCCTCCTGCCGCGCGGTCCAGAACACGTGGATGCCGTCGCCCGGCATCAGCGCGTTGGCCGACTTCAGGATGCGCACCGCCTGCCGCAGCTTCGTCAGCGTGAAGCCCGACGTCGCCGCCGCGATCTTCTGCGCCGTCGGCAGGGCGACGGTGGTCCCGCCCTCCTCGCCGGTGTAGGCGGTGCCCAGCGCGGCGTCGATCAGGACCTTGTCCGTCTCGCGCGCCGCCGCGGCCGCGAAGGCCTGGGTGTAGGCGTTGGTGGGGTCGTTCAGGATCTTCAGCTTGTCGAACTCGTCGATGAAGTCCCGGATGTAGAAGTCCCGGGCCGTCACCGAGCGGCGGGCGTGCGGGGTGTTCACCACCGGAATGTCCACCGCGCGGCCGGTCTTGGCCTGCATGCGGACCTTGCCCACCTGGTCGAAGAACACGCGCTTGCCGCTCATGCCCTCCTCGATGACCGTGCCGCGGGTCATCTCGGTGAGCTGCTGCGACAGCATGCTGATGCCGGCCGAGTAGGCCTGGTAGTTGAAAGTCGGGATCTGGTCGCTCATGGGAGCGATCCTCCGTTCAGTCGTGGATTGGGATGGCTGATCGGAGGGGTTGCCCGCCAGGCCGCATGGCCTACGGACCCTCTGCCTTCAGCGGATGCGCCCGCTGCTGGCGGCCAGGCTTACTGGCGTGCGGCGGAGCCCCTGGCCCGACGGCCAGTCGGCTTGCCCGCTTCTTGACCGGCCGGCGCGACGGGGGCCGCGAGGGCTTGTCCCATCACCCAGCCGTAGAGGTCCTCAGCGATCACCTTGAGGTCGCGAGGATCGCTTGCTCCCTGGCGTGCCGACGCGAGGCGCAGGCACTCCAGGCGAATGCTGGTGTAGTCGTCCATCAGACGCGCCCGGGGCTCTGCCCCACGGCGTTCGGGTTGGCGCGCAGCTGCAGCTCGGTCATGCGGCGCACCGCCTCGGCGTGGCCGGGGTGGTTCTGCGTCAGGTAGGCGGCGCGGAAGTCCTTGTCGCCCTCGAGGCGCCGGACCTCGGCCTGGGCGGCCTCGGGCGTCAGCATCGAGCCGCCGCCGCCGACCAGAGCGCCTTCCTTCCGGCCAGCACCGAGGTCGGCCAGGATGTCGAGCGCCTGGAAGTTGCCGACGGCCTTGACCAGGGCGGCCACGGCCTCGGGCTTCATGCCTCGCGCGGCGGCCTCGCGCTTGGCGAGCTCCAGCCGCTCGGCCTTCTTGTCGCCCCAGGTCTTGCCGATCTCCGCGTCGAGCGCGGCCTCGCTGGTAGCCAGGCCCTCCTGGGCCTTGGCGAGGTTGCCCTTCGACTGCTCGACCCACCAGTCATGCAGCGCGGCGGCCTGCTGCGGCAGGAGGCCGGCCTTGTGGGCGACGTCGCGGAAGCTGCCGGCGAACGCATCGTCGTAGCCGTCGAAGTCGGTCGGCTTCTGGAACTGGTAGCCGTCCGCCTTCTCCGGCCGACCGGCCTTGGCGAAGAACGCATCCCAGTCCTCGGGCTTGGCGTCCTTGCCGGGCACGGCCAGGCGGTTGGTGCCGATCATGGCCTCGAGGCCGGCGTAGGAGGCCAGCGCCTCGGCAGGCGACTTCCAGGCCTTCGCCTGGATCAGCTTCTCGTGGTCGCCGTACTTCTCGCCCAGCGTGGCCTTCCAGTCGAATGCCGGGGGCTGCTGCCCCTGCTGGCCTTCACCACCCTGCTGTCCCTGCTGCCCCTGCTGGCCTTCCTGGCCCTGCTGCTCAGTCGTCATGGTCCTGGGTCTCCTGGTTGCCTGGAACGAACGGCAGCAACTCGCCTGCCTTCAAGTCGAGCATGCTGCGGATGTGCAGGAGGGCGGCCCTCTTGCCCTCCCGGAACGCGGTCTGGTGCGGATCGCCCGCCACGAAGCTGGTCACGTCCTCGCCGCAGCAGGCGCCGAGGTCCGCCAGCACCAGCCGGCCGGCGTCGCCCGTGAAGGCCCGGCGGTAGGCCAGGCGCACGGCGTCGGCCCGGCGCCCCCAGAGGCCAGTCAGCCATTCGACGACGGGCAGCATCAGGCAGCCTGGCCGCCGGCGATCTGCGCGGCCTCGGCGCCCTGCTTCATGGCGCCGGCCACCTTCGGAGCGGCCTCAGCCGCCGCGGCCAAGGCCTGCTGCTGGGCTCGCTGTTGTCTGATCTGCGCGACCGCCTCCGGCGAGCGCAGCGCCTTCGCCGGCAGGCCGAAGGAGTTGCCGGCGATCTGCGCCACCTCGTCGCCATCGAAGTTGTCCATGATGCTGGGATCCGCGCCGGCCAGCGGCGCCACGACCTCGAGCGTGCGGACGATGGCCATGGCCTCGCCAGCGCGCTGCTGCCGCGCCGCCGGCGAGACGTACTCGACCATCAGCGCGGCGCCGGCCTCCAGCATCACTGGCGGCGGGGGCGGCAGGCCGCCGGCTCGCAGCAGGATGTTGAACACCCGCCCGATCAGCGGATCCAGGAACTCGCTTTGCACGCGGCCCAGGTGCGGCCCCATCAGCCGCATCTTCTCCTCCTGCAGCGCCAGCACCTCGGTCGCGGTGCGCCCCGGCTGGTTCACCAGCATCAGCAGCGAGGCGAAGAAGGCCTCGCGCACGGCGTTCCGGCGCTGCTCTTCGATCTCCAGGCCGAGGCCGATCTGCCCACCGGACTGGAGCGGGGCGTACTTCGGCCGGCCCTCGGCATCGAGGCTGCCGGGGATCAGCTTGCCCCGCTTGATGCGGATACCCTTGCCGACGTTCTCGTCGCTGGTCAGCAGCGGCGGGTCGACGGCCTTCTCGGCGGCCGTGATGGTCGCGGCCGACATGCGCTGCAGCATCTTGGCGTCGGGCAGCGCCAGCATCGCCGGGCTGTCGCCGTAGACCGAGCGCGAGCGCTGCGACCAGCGCGGCACCTGGTAGGGCAGCTCGTAGTAGCCGCTCTCGTCGATGATGTGGCCGTCGTCGACGCAGAGGTACACCGAGGCAAAGGGCAGCCGGCCCTTGCCGTCGTAGTCCTTGGCCGGCAGCACGGCGTGCAGGAACTCGAAGCGATCCTCGGGCCGCTTCTCGGCGGCCTCGCGCACCTTGGCGCCGACCCGGTCGCCCCACTGCTGGACGGCTTGGCGCGCGCTCCAGCGGTAGCAGCGGAAGACCGTGTCCACCTGCTCCACCTGGTTCTCGGCGATGTAGCACTCGGCCAGGTGCCGGCAGGAGAAGAACAGCTCGCGCTGCCCGATCTTCGGCTCGTCGACATAGAAGATGCTGGTGCCGAAGTGCACCAGGTCGCTGAACAGGTCGACGACGCGGGTGTAGAAGCGCTGCCCGCCGGTCGCGAAGGCGCCGTAGAGGCGGCGCCCGACGTCATCCAGCCACAGCTTGACGGCGTGGTCTTCGTTCAGCGCTTCGTCCTCGGCCTTGAGGGTGAACCAGGCGTTGGCCGAGTTGGTCATCATGCCCCAGAGGGCGCTCGACAGGTTCTCGCCGGCAACGCCGGGCGTGCCGTCGAGGATGTGCTCCATCCGCTTCTCGCCGGGCGTGCGGCTGGACAGGAAGTCGTCGCGGAAGGGGCTCATCACCCGCGCAATCTCTGTCCAGTGGCTCTCGAACAGGCCGCGCTCGCTCTTCATGCGGCCAAGCCGATCGATCAGCGCACGGGCGCGGCTGTCCATATCAGCCGATGCCCAGGGTCTTCGAGACCACGCTGGCGCCGGGGACGCCGAGCGCGCCGGTCGGATTGTTGGTCGTGCTGCTGCCAGTGCCGGCGCGGCCGATCTCCAGCTTGCGCAGCGCCGCGGCGGCGCCCTCGCCCTCGTTGGGCGTCTTGGGCACCTTGGGCTTGGGCTGCTTGAAAAGGCACATGGCTCAGGCCCTCCAGCGGCGCGGGTTGAACAGGAAGTGGCAGGCGATGGCGATGCGCTCGCGCCAGCCGTAGGCCGTCGGGGTGAACAGGTACTTGACCCGGCGCGCATGCAGACCCATCGCGGTGTCGAACTGCTCTTGCGTCAGGCCGACGATCTCGGCGGCGGCAAGGGCATCGGCCGCGCCTTCCTCATCGAAGGGCAGGCCGATCTCGGCGCAGACGGCGCGAGCATGGTCCAGGTTCAGTGGCCAGGGCGGGAGCCCCACCACGGCCGTCGTGTCGGGGCCGCTCGCCTCATCCCACTCCGCCGCCGTCATAGTCGACTTGTCGGTCATCATCTCCACCACGCGAACAGGATGAAGTCCTCGCCGCCGCGGCCCCAGCCGCGCAGCGTTGTTTCACGGGAAGCACCCAGCCACTCCAGCCAGCGGTGCGCCTCGTGATGCGTCGCCAGGCTGAAGGCGTGCGCCCGATGCGCCCCGGCCTCTCGGACGGCCGGCATCAGCCAGCGTTTCACGTGGCGCGTCGCCCCCAGGGCCACCTCGGGCCAGAGGGCGGTTGCGAACATCCCGACCTGCCAGACGCCCGGCCAGAGCCGCGTCGCGCCGACCGCCGCCACCGGCATGCCGTCGTCGGCCGCGGCGATGAAGCCCACCGTCGCCCTGGCCGAGGCCGCGGCGATCAGGCTGCTGTCGAATGCGCCCATGGTCGCGGCCAGCTCCTGCCGGTCGGCCTGGCGCAGGTTGTAGGCGATGTAGCCCAGCGCGGCTTCGGTCAGCGGCAGCAGGCGCATCAGTCGTCGCCCAGGTAGTCGATCACGCGCGGCTGGCCCTCGCCCGGCGGCGGTTTAGCAAACCGCAGCATCATCGCGCCGTATCGCGTCGCGCTCATCAGGTCGTCCAGCGCCTTCACAACCTTGCCGTCCTTGCGGTGATAGAGGCGCAGCTCTTCAAACCAGTCCTCAAGGTGGTCGAAGACCTTGAAGCGCCCCGTCAGCATGCGATCGAGCAACATCATCAGCCCGGCCTCGACCGAGTTGCTGCCGTCCTCGAAGGTGGCGCGCGCGGGCAGCATCTTCAGGCCCTGCTTGCCATACTGCGTCGCCAGGTTCTCGCCGGCGGCGGTGTCGTTGTTGCCGTCGTGCGGCCAGGCCCAGGGCAGCCATGGCCCCCAGGCCTTCAGAGCCGCGGCATGCACCACCGGCGTCGCCTCGGCTACCCGATAGGTGTTGGTCACGTAGAGGCAGTCCGCGTCGCGGTCCCAGGCCAGCTTCACGGCGGCGGTCGGGTGGTCCCAGCCGAAGTCCAGCCCGCCGATGCAGGCCCACCAATCCGGGATTCGGAAGGCCTTGACCCTAATCGTCTCCTCCGCGACCGGGAAGATGCGGCCGCTGCCCAGCTGCGGGATGCCCTTAGCCCGGGCCTCGCGCTCGTGCGCCGGGTAGCTGGCGATGATCGCCGCGCGCTGCTCGGGCGTGTAGTGCAGCGCGTCGTCGATCGTCATGCTGGTGACGTGCCGGCTCACGCTGCAGCCTCGTCGTCTCGTCGAAGGTCGGGGTGGACCGCCCTCGCCAAGCGCCAATAGAAGTCCTGCACCGACTGCGGTTGCTCAGCGAGAGGGCGCCACGGAGAGCCGTCTCGCGCGGCATCGTAGAGCCGCTTCACGAGCAGAGTGCCCTTGCGCCTACCTCTCACGCTGCCTTCCTTGCCTTCTCCGCCTCAAGGTAGAGCCGCACCACGTCGCTCATCCCCAGCAGCGGCGTGAAGGTCACCATCACGATGCCGTCAGTCGCGTTCGTGCGCGTCAGCCCCTCGGTGTAGATCTCCAGCGGCGGCTCCTCGTCGAACCACACGCCGTCCAGCGTCTCGCCCTGCCACTTCTGCCGGCCCTTCTCGTAGGCCTTGAAGGCCAGCGAACTGGTCCCGCCCGACTTGTGGCGCACCGTCACGTTGTCGATCTGGTCGGCCAGGCCGCGCGCCAGGGTCCAGGACACCAGGTCGGGTCCCGGGATGAAGCCCGAACCCCACAGACTGCGTTGGCCAGGCGGCCCAACCAGCAGGCGCTGCGGGTTGTCGCGCGTGCTCTCGCCCGTCACGCCCGCTGCCCAGAACCGCACCGGCCGGTCCCAGCGGCGGCCCTCCCACCAGTCGGGGTAGCGCCCCGTCAGGTGCATCGCCCATTCGGCGCCGCCGGCCACCGTCTTGCCCAGCTGGTTGCCGGCCATGAACAGCCGCTCGCGGTGCACCAGGCCGGCACGGTGGAACTCAGCCTGCTTCGGGTAGGGGCTGTACTCCAGCAGCCGGCGGCTCAGCACCCTGCGCCGGCGCCGCTCCTCCAGCAGCTCCAGCAGCTCGATCTTCCTCGCCCTCGAGCTGTCGGATGCGCTCGACAAGGTCATCGTCCGTCATGTCCTCGAAGCGGTGGCGCAGCCGCGCGTCGACCGACGACAGGCGCGGATGGCAGAAGGGCGCCGCGTCCTTGGCCATCTCGGCCGCCAGCGTCGCGGCCTTCATGTCGAGGATCTGGCCCTCGTCGTCGATCGCCGTCGAATAGGCCGCACGCATGACGCCCAGCATCACCTCGATCGGCGTGACGCCGAGTGCCGCGGCCTTCATCGCGACGGCCCGCTTCCGCTTCGTCTGGGCGCCCTTGGGTCGGCCGGCGCCAGGCCGTCGTCCGCCCTTGGCCACGCTGAATTCCTCTGATTTCTGGATTGAAAACGACGACGCCCGGCTCGGGGTGGTCCCGGCCGGGCGCGCTCGTCTGATCGTGCCGGACTTCTACGCCGAAACTGCCGGATTTGCAAGATCGTGTGTTTCAGCAGTTCAGCCGCCGCACGATCTGGTCGAGCGCCGCATCCCGCCAAACCCGGATCGTGTCGCGGTTCACACCGAACTCCTGCGCCAGTCGCCCGGTCCGCACGCCAAGTGCCCTGCCCCAGAGCACGCGAACGTGACGGCGATCAGGCACGCACCCCAGCCAGGTCAGCGCCTCGTCCATCTGGTCGATGGCCTGCGAGCTCGGTCGAGGGCGGACGTGGTTGCGCTCCCGGCCCAACCGAGTGCGGCCGCCGTCGTCCAGGACGTTCCAGACCTCCCAGAAGCTGCGCACCACCTCCGGCCAGGCGGCCTTGTTGCTGCCGGGGAAGCAGCCATGCGCTGGCAAGGCCTTCAGCGTGCGCGCTGCCTCCTGCAGCCGATCCAGAACCGCTTCGCGGGTCCAGAAGCTGACGGTCGAGCCGTCGGCGAGGGTGGCGATCGGTGTCGAGGTCACGCGAGGATCCGCTTTCGGATCGCCAGCTGCTCTGGCGTCAGCCACTCCTCGGGCTCGTAGCGGGCTAGCGGCGCGCCCTCAGGTTCGCCGGCGCCCCTGCCCTGCGGCAGCGGCTTGGTCTTCTGCGCCACGTGGTCGGCGACCGGGCCCTCGACGTAGCCGAGCGACCGCGGCGCGGCGCTCTTCGCCGCCTGGCATCGGCGAAGGATGGCCTCGAACAGCGGCTGGGCGTCAGCCTCGGTCAGGCCCATCTCCAGCAGCCTTGTCGCCGTGGTGTAGTCCCGCGCCGACGGCAGCTGCCGGCGCTGGTCGCCGTAGACCACCTCCTGCGCCTTGTCGAACAGGACAACAATCCGCCCAGCAGCGTCCGGGCCGGCGGGCGACGCGCGCGCGGGGTCGTTAGCTGCGCTGCTGGTGGTCTTCTTCCCTCCTACCTCCTCCATCCTACCTCCTACCTCTGCGGAGGAATTCGGCGACTGGTCGGCGACAGGTCGGGGACTGGTCGGCGCCGCAGCCCTCTCGGCGGGGGGCTTGGTCGGCGACGGGCTGCGTTTTGGGGTGGCCTTCTTCGGCGACGGCCCACCGTCCGGAGCGGAACCGGTCGGCGACTGGTCGGCGATTAGACCCACGTAGGAACGAAGCTCGTCGGCGAGCGGGTGCACCGCCTTGGGCTTCTCTGGCCGCTGCCACCGACGGAAGTTACGGACGGCACCGTAGACCTTCTCGCCAACCTCGAAGCGGCACAGGAAGTTGGCCGCCGCCAGGCGCTCGAGCAGCGGCTCGACCGGCTGGGTGGTGGCCGGCAGCACGCGGGCCTTGATCGTGAAGGGCTTCCACTCGAAGACCCCTTGATCGTCGGCTTCCGTCCAGAGCCCGATGAGGAGCGCTACGGCAAGCGGTTCCTCAACCGTCAGGGCCATGAAGGCCTCGTCGGTGAACAGGCCTGGGTGGATTGAGCGAATGCGCGGCATGGTCCCCTACTCTCTGTCGTCGAAGCGCATGCTGGCCTCGTCGTAGGCCAGCTTCACAGTGTCGGCAGCGCCGTTGCGCTGCTTGGCCACGATGACGTCGGCCTGGTCGCGGGTGCGCTCGCACTCCTCCGACCAGTGCATAAAGCGCTCGCTGAACTTTTCCTTCGTCTCGCCGGCGCGTGCCTGGGGCTCGCCGCGCTTCAGGTAGTAGTGGTGGCGATAGAGGAACCAGACGGCGTCGGCGTCCTGTTCGATCTCGCCACTGTCCCGGAGGTCGCTCAGCAGCGGTCGCTTGTCATCGCGGCTCTCTACCTGGCGGGAGAGCTGGGACAGCAGCAGCACCGGCAGGTCGAGGCTCTTGGCCATGGCCTTCAGCGCCTTGGTGATGGCGCCGACCTCGAGGTTGCGGTTCTCTTGCCGCCGACCGGCCTGCATGTAGCCCAGGTGATCGAAGACCAGCAGGTCTAGGCCGCCACGGCGCTTCAGGCGCCTGGCCCGCGCCAGGGCCGATTGCGGCGTCTGCGGCGTGGTCTCGTCGATTATCAGCGGCAAGTCCTCGACGTCGCGCGCGGTGTCGATCACCAGCTGCATGTCGAGAGGCGAAAGGCGACCACGCGCCAGCGGCTGGTAGCGGATCCGGGTCCAGAGCACCAGGATGCGCTGCATCAGCGAGCGCCGGCGCATCTCCATCGAAAAGAACAGCACCCGCTTGCCGGCCTGGGCGGCGCGGACGGCGACGCCGAGCGCGAGGGAGGTCTTACCCATGCCAGGCCTGGCCGCGAGTATCGTCAGGCTGCCGGGCTCCAGCCCGCCGGTCAGCTCGTCCAGCCCCGCGTAGCCAGTCGACAGGCCGACCAGGTCGCCGCCGCGCCTGAAGTTCTCCTCGATGGCGCTGACGGTCTCCCGCATAGCCGCGGCGAAACCGACCACTTCGTCGCCCTGCTGGCGGGCCTCGGCGATCTCTGCCAGCCGCTGCTCGGCTGCCTCCAGTACCTGCAGACCCGTGGTGTCCAGGTCGACTTCAGCCGCCTCCCGCAGCAGCAACTCGGCCGTCTCCATGGCTCGCCGGCGGATGGCCAGGTCGCGCAGGCTTGCCGCCCACTCGGTCAGGCCGAATGAGCCGACGCTGCTGGCCTGCAGCTTGGCGAGATAGCCGATGCCGCCTTGCGCAGCGACGTCGGCGTCACCGGCGAGGGCATCCTTCAAGGTCAGGGCGCTTGCGCTGCTGCCTCGCTCGATCAACTGGCCGGCGGCCTCGAAGATCCGGGCGTGGGCGCCATGATCGAAGTCATCGGCCGAGAGCAGCACGGCCAGCTCGTCGTAATGCCGGTTGTTCTGCAGCAGCGCGCCTAGCACCGCCTGTTCCAGCTCGTGGTTGGCTGGCGGCTCCAGCTCGCGGTCGCGCAGGGCGAAGGGCAGGACGTTGCGGTTCATGCCACCCTCCTCGCGCTGTCCTCGATGTCGATCTGCCGCGCGCTCGCCTCCGCGCCGCCGACGGCGTCGTGCCAGCGGCTGTGCGCCTCGATCAGCCGGTTCGTGGCGGCGTCGCCTGCCCTGCCGCGGCGCCGGAGCTCCTGCGTGTAGGCGTCGGCGGCGGCCAGGAAGGCCTCGCGCGGTAGCGAGAGGGCCAGGATCTCGATGGAGCGCCGACGGCCAGGGATGACCCGCAGCAGGCCGGCGGCGACCAGATCCTTGACCACCTTGTGCGCGCCGGAGATCGAGCGGTAGCCGATGGCGCGCTGCAGCTCGCGGTAGCTCGGCGAGCCGCCGCCGGTTGCCCGCGCATGCTCGGCCAGAAAGGTCAGGGCTTGGCGCTGGCGCTGGTTCATGCCGCCGGCCTCCGCGCGAACAGCATTGTGCTGGCCAGGCCGTGCGGGTAGCGGTGCTTGTGCAGCGTGAAGTGCAGGCCGGCCAGTGCGTCGCCTTCGTTGTCGTTCTTCGGCTGCCAGCCAAGCGCCGAGCAGATGGCCATGGTCTTGGCCTTCAGCTCCGCCCGCTTGCCGTGGGCGGTGCCGATGAAGTGAGCCCGGATGGTGCCGATGTTGGCCTCTTCCACCAGGCCGACGTCGCGGCCCTCGGCGGCGATGTGCGCGGCGCTGACCAGGCCGTGCAGCAGGCGGATGGTGTCGATGTTGGTCTTGCCGTCGCCGCGCAGGAGCGGCGCCTCGATTGCCAGATGGCCGACCTGGTTGACCGTCAGCATCCCATCCAGCCAGAAGGCGAAGTGGCGCAGCCGCCGGCCCATGCGCCCGCCGGGGATGCTGTAAGTGCCGTGCCGGACCCGGCTGGCACCCTCCCAGAGGGCCCAGCCGGTCGCGGTGGCAATGTCGAGGAAGAGAACCCCCGGCATGATCGTTCAGTGCGCCGGCGCGCCGCCGGGCAGGCCGCTGGCGGGCGGCTGGGACGCGCCGCCGCCGGCAGCAGCCGCCTCGATCCAGTCGAGCTGCCCACCGATGCCGAGCGCACCGAAGCATTCCTTCAGCGTGTCCAGCGTCTGGTCGCGGTCCTCGCCCTCGAGCTGGTAGAGCCGGAAGGCCAGGTTGAAGTCGGCGATCTTCATGCCGAGGTCACCCTTCACCAGCGTCTGCTTCAGCTTGCCGATCTTCTCGCCGAGCTCCTTGCGTTCGGCCAGCAGGCCGGCCAGCTCGCGGCAGGCCTTGAGGATCGTCTCCTTGCGCGCCTTGGAGTTCGAGAGCGTGCGCGGCGCGTCTTCCTGGAACTCGTCGCCGTCACCGTTGCCGTTTTTGCGTCTGGCCATTAGGCCCTCCTGGTCGTTGAGGTTGTCGGGGGCTCGCTCGCCTTGGCGGAGAGATGTGCCGGCCCGAAGGCCGCCGGCCGCTGCCGCACTGCAGGCGTGCTTGGTTCGCTCGGGCTGCCCCCGGTCGCCCGCTGGAGCACAGCGGCCGGCCGATTCACGAGATCCTTCCCTTGTGGCTGATGCGCTTCATGCTGGCGGCCCAGCGGGCTGCCAGGGTCTGGTGCAGGTCGGCGAGCTTCAGGTGGCCGGCCGCCTCGTCCCGGTGGTAGGCGAACATCACGCGGCGGATCCACTGGCGCAGGCCGGCAAGGGTCATCGGTCGATCGTCTCCAGTCGGCGCTGCCGGGCCTCGAGGTGGCGCTGCATCGTCTGCAGCAGCTCGAGGGTCAGCCGCTCGGCTTCGGGGTCGCTTTCCCGGTCGGCTTCCAGCCAGCGCAGCGCGGCTGCGCGGAGCTCGGGGATCTCTCGCGCCAGCGCCAGGAAGTTCGGCAGGTTTGGCAGGCTCTCGCCGGCCCGCCAGTTCTCGACCTGGCGCGGCACGCAGCCGACGTCGCGGGCAAGCTGCTTCGCCGGCCGCGGGTCGGCGACGACGGCCTGGCGGACGACGTCCGGCAGCTCGCGCTCGATCAGGGCCAGCGAAATGGATTTCATCTTCCGCCCCCGAAGATTTCGGTGGGCCGGTCCGAACGACATTGCGCGATCTCCTCTGCATGGTTGGCGCCATGCGGAGGCGGCAGCGCGGAGGAGACGGAAGCGACGTTGAGTTCAGGGCTCGCAGGCTGGAACCTGCGGCAGAGGCCAGCGCCCGCGTGATGGCGAGAGCGCAGGCCGACAGGGTGATCGAGAAAATCAGAGCGGGGCGCGCCGACATGGCGAGGGATCGGGACCTCGCGGCCGACGCGCCCCTGCCCTACCATCGGAGGGGGCAAGCAACCGATGGAGGGACGGGTGATCGAGAGGCTATTCAGGGAAGACGGGGACGAGAGCTGGTTCATCGCCGACAAGCCCCTGGTGGGGACCGCGGTGATTGACGACAGCGACGGCGCCTCTGTGCTGCTCATTTTCCACCTTGACCGGGGCGGCCGGGATCAGCCGGCGCAGGTGCGCTTCTCTCTGTCGCCGGAACGGGCCCGGCGCGTAGCCGCGCATCTAATCGAGCGGGCAGAAGCAATTGCGACCGGTCGTCGGCATTGATCGCCAGGTGGATGCTGTCGCCGGCGACCTCGATGGCGATGTGCAGGCCTGGGATGGTGATTACGGCGTGGCGCTGCAGGGCCGCCGCCCTGTCCCAGAGCCGGCTCATGGCTTCGACATCCGCCCTGTTCTGCTTGACCGCCGCCGCGCCGATGGCCGCGTCGTCGTCCCGCAGGAAGGCGTAGAAGGCCCGCACGGCGTCGAGGCGGTCGGCGGTGCTGCCCTCCATCGTGGTGGTGAGGGCCAGCGCCTCCGCGGCGGCCTTGCGGTCCGGCATCGCCCGCAGCTCGTCGGCCAGCGCATGGGCCTCGCGCAGCCGGCCAGTCGGCTTGCCGCGCGCGTACTGGAGGGCAAGTTGCCGGGTCGCGTCCATCACGCCGCCTCGGCGCCAGGCTGGGGCGCAGGCGCGGCGGGAGGGGCCATGAAGTCGTTGGCGGTGACGGCTCCGGCGGTCTCCTGACGGATCAGCTCCAGCTCGGCGCGGCGCGGCATGCGCGACCCAGCCAGCCAGTTGGAGACGGCGGCGCGGGTGCGGCCGATGCGCCGGCCGAACTCGGCGGCGGTGAGGTTTTCGGCGGCGAGCCAGTCTGAGAGCTTCATGTCAACGGAAGGTAAACGATACGTGGACTTGCGTCAACAGTCCGTGCAATCGCCTTCCGTCAACATATCGGCGACCATGCGCGCCATGCAGAATCGTCTCAAGGAGCTGCGCGAGCGCGCGGGCATGAGCCAAGAGGCACTTGGCGATAAGGTCGGCGCCTCCAAGCAGCAGATCAGCATGCTCGAAAACGGGCATCGCCGCCTGACGCAGGACTGGCTAGTCAAGCTGTCACAGGCATTGGGGGTGTCCGTAGCCCATCTACTCGGCGAAGCGCCAACCACCTCGCCGCCGGCATCTGAAGTGCGCCCGGCCGACGACCACCAGCCAATTGCTGCTGGCGTGCTGCCTCGCGACGTGCCTGTCTTGGGGACCGCGGTCGGTGGCGCGGCAGGGGACTTCGAGGTGAACGGCGACGTGGTTGACATGGTGCGCCGGCCGCCCGGTCTGGCCGGCGCCAAGGGCATCTTCGCCCTCTACGTTCAGAACGACAGCATGGCGCCCTGGCGTATGCCCGGCGGGCTGGTCTACATCAACCCTAACAAGCCGGCGAGGCCAGGCGATCACGTCGTTGTCGAACTGAAGGCCAGCGATGGTGAGCCCCGTCCAGCGTTCCTAAAGAAGCTGGTATCGCTAGGAGGCTCATCCATCCGCCTTGAGCAATACAATCCGCCGCGCGATGACCTTTACACGCCCGCCAACCTCATCCATCGAATTTTGCGGGTGATCGAGTGGGAGGAGATGCTGGGTATCTAGCCCATTAAACGCCGGGCAAGAGAGACGAGGGGTGGAGCGGCAGCACCAGCGACCATCCAATAAAACCCTTCTCTCCACCACCGGAACCGAATCCAGGTGTCGAAGTAAGAGCCCCCGTCTGCGCCGCTGCCCGCTTGGTGCGCTACAAAGCCGATAACAACCCCCGCTGCACCAGCCAGAAGGCAGACCAGCACCCAGCCTATCGCCCTGCGATTCCGCCGCGCCCATTCTCGCGCGGACTGCCGCTGATCCGTGCTTCCCGACATAGGCAACCCTCCCGCCTGAACGATGGCGCGCCCGGCCGCGCTTGTCAGTCGTCGTTTTGTTGACTTTTCCTGTTGACGTTAGTCCACGGTCTGTTTACATTCCCTCCATCACCTCCCCGATGGAGCCAGCCGATGCAGACCGAAATCCAGATCATCGACCAGCAGATCGACGCGGTGCGCGCCGTTTTGTTCGGCCGCGTGAAGTGCATTCCCCAGGGCTACGTCGGCTGGGGCAACGCCTGGGCGCGCAACGCCGACCTCAGGGAGCGCGAGACGGCGCTGTTCATTCAGCGCGCCGAGGCTCAGGAGCGCGTCTATGCCGCTGAGGCGAAGGCCGTCCGTCTTGAGCAGACCCGGCAGCGGCGCGCGTGGCGCCGGGCTGCCCAGGCCGCAGCCTAAGGAGCCAGCCGATGCACTCCCTCCACCCGCACCTTCACCTGATCGCCGACCACCGCGCGCTGCTGAGCTTCGCCGGCGCCACCCGCTACTACCGCGACCAGATCGCGGCCCTGCGGCAGCCCGGCGGCGACAAGGCGCTGGCGACCGCCTGCCAGGAGGCGCTCGACGGCCTGGACGACCTGCTGTCCCGCACGCTGGAGCGCGCCGAGAGCGAGATCGAGGCGCGGATCGAGGCGGCCGAGAGCGTCGACGGCCGGATGAAGCGTCTGGGCGAGCTGCGCGCCGCCAGCCAGGAGAACGCCACGGCCCGCGAGGCGCTGGAGAGCCGCTACGGCGTGCAGGACCGCAACTACTGGAGCGAGCGCCGCGGTCTTGAGGACGCGATGGCCCGGATCAGCGCCGAGTGGCGGCAGATCGAGCAGAGCCTGCAGGCCGACATGGCCGAGGCGGCTGCGCTGCGGGCGGCGGAGTGAGGAAGATGCTGACCTGCCCACACTGCGGTAAGGCGCTTGGCAGTTCTAGCGCGGTCTGCGACTGCCAGCGGAAGCCGGTGAACAACGATGGTGGCCCCGCCTTCCCTGTGGAAGGCCGCGCCTACGGCGACGCCCTAGGCGGCCAGCTTCACCACGGCATGACCCTTCGCGATTGGTTCGCCGGGCAGGCGCTGGCGGGCTGGCTGGCGAGCTATTGCGACACTCCCTGCCACCCGGCCGACAACAGTCCCGATGCGCGCCTCTCGGTCGCGCGCGCTTCCTACGATATGGCCGACGCCATGCTGGCCGAGCGCGCGAAGGGGAAGCCCTGATGCCCTCCCTCCGCACCATCGCCCAGGTCATCGCCGAGGCCGTCGTCTTCTGGGGCTGCCTCGCGGTCGTCGGCTTCGTCTTCCTGGTGCTGGCGCCGGCCGCCATGACGACGGCGGTGCTGCCGTGAAGGCCGGCGTCTTCAACCTCGGCACGCGTGCCTACCTGCTGGACCAGGTCGGCGAAGTCCCGACCTTCTCCCGCTCGATCGGCAAGCTGCTGGTCACGCGCTCGCCGCGCCATGCCTGGTTCGCGCACCCGCGGCTGAACCCCGCCTGGCAGGCCGAGGACGCGACGAAGTTCGACCTGGGCAAGGCCGGGCACGCCCTGCTGCTCGGCAGCGAGGAACGCTTCGCCATCATCGACGCCGGCGACTGGCGGACCAAGGCGGCGAAGGAAGCGCGCGAGGAGGCATTGCTGGCCGACCTGCTGCCGATCCTCGCCCCCAACTGGCCGCAGGTGCAGAACATGGTCCGCGCCGTCCGCGCACAGCTGGACCAGCACCAGGAAGCCGCCGACGCCTTCACCAGCGGCAAGCCCGAGCAGACGCTGGTCTGGCAGGAACAGGGCGTCTGGTGCCGCGCTCGCCTCGACTGGCTGCCGCACAGCGGCCCCTTCTTCGACGACTTCAAGACCACCGGCAACGCCGCGCCCGATGTCTGGGGCGACCGCGTGTTCTTCGAGACCGGCGGCGACGTCCAGGCGGCGCTCTACCGGCGCGGCATTCGGGCCCTGAAGCTGCACGCCGCCCCAGTCTTCCGCTTCGTCGTCGCCGAGCTCGAGCCGCCCTTCTGCGTCTGCGTCGTCCAGCCGACGCCGGGCGCCCTCGACATGGCCGACCGCAAGCTGGACCGCGCCCTGGCGCTCTGGCGCTGGTGCAGCGAGCAGGGCCGCTGGCCGGGCTATCCCTCCCGCACCTGCCACGTCGACCCGCCGGCCTGGCACGAGAACCGCTTTCTGCAGGCCGAGGAGCGCGACGAATCATTGCGCTCGATGGGCCGCACGCCCCGCGACGAATACCTGCACTGGCAGGCCCCGCCGAACTGGACCCCACCCGAGAGCAAGGAGAGCGCCTGATGCCCTACGATTTCCGCCCTGCCGTGCGCGAGCAGACCTCGCTGCTGGTCGCCTTTGCCGGCCCGTCCGGCAGCGGCAAGACCTTCTCGGCCCTGGCCTTCGCCGAGGGCCTGGCCGCCGGCGGCAAGATCGCCTTCATCGACACCGAGGCAGGCCGCGCGCTGCACTACGCCGACCGTTTCAAGTTCGACCACTGCGAGCTGCGGCCGCCCTTCCGGCCCGAGGCCTACACGGAGATCATCGCCGCGGCCGAGCGCGGCGGCTATCGCGTCATCGTGATCGACAGCATGTCGCACGAGTACGAGGGCGACGGCGGGATCCAGGACTGGGCTGCCGAGCTCGAGGCCAAGGGCACCAAGGCGCCGGGCAACTGGAAGCTGCCGAAGCTGGCGCACAAGCGGATGGTCAGCCGCCTGCTGCAGTGCCGCGCACACCTGGTCTTCTGCCTGCGCGCCGAGGAGAAGATCAAGATCGAGAAGGGCGACAACGGCAAGACCGTCGTCGTGCCGGTCGGCTGGCAGCCGCTCTGCGAGAAGCGGTTCATGTACGAGATGACGGCCAGCTTCCTGCTGAAGCCCGAGTACCCCGGCATCCCGCACGCCATCAAGCTGCAGGACCAGCACCGCGCCGCCTTTCCGTCCGGCAAGCAGATCGGCCGCGAAGCCGGCGAGGCCCTGGCCGCCTGGGCCGGTGGCGGCGCCGAACCGGTGAAGGACGCCGGCGCCGAGCTCTACGACACCGGCATGCGGAACGCCGAGCAGGGCACCGAGGCGCTGAAGGCCTGGTACGAGGGCCTGGCGCGCGACCGCAAGCTGCTGATCCGCGGCCGCCTGCAGGATCTCAAGGACGTCGCTGAGCTGGTCGACAGCCGCGGCAACGATCTGTCCTTCGATGGACCGGCGGGCCAGGCGGCGGATGCGCCGGCCGGCGAGCAGCAGGTGGCGGCGTGACCCAAGCCTACCCCCTCGCCTGGCCGCAGGGCCGGCCGCGCCGCCGTCCGCAGGCCCGCAAGCCGGGCAAGTTCGGCAAGGCGACCTGGCGCGAAGGCTACGGTGGCAACCGCTACTCGACGAAGGGCGAACTCAGCGTCGCCGACGCGACGCGCCGACTGCAGGACGAGCTCGACCGCTTGGGCGCCCGGCTGCCGGTGATCAGCAGCAATGTCGAGCTGCGCCTCGACGGTCTGCCGCGGTCCGGCCAGCGCGAGCCCGAAGATCCGGGCGTCTGCGTCTACTTCCAGCTCGCCGGAAAGCCGCACGCCATGCCCTGCGACACCTACCTGCGCGTCGCCGACAACATCGCGGCCGTGGCGGCGCACATCGAGGCCACCCGCGCGGTGGAGCGGCACGGCGTCGCCTCGGTCGCCGAGATGTTCAGCGGCTTCCAGGCGCTGCCTGCGCCTGGCGCGCGGCGGCCGTGGTGGGAGGTGCTGGGCTTCGTGCACGACCGGGTGACGCTCGACGCCGTCGAGGAGGTCTACCGCTCGCTGGCCCGCAAGCGCCACCCCGACGCCGGCGGCAGCGTCGAGGCCATGGCCGAGCTCAACGCCGCGCGAGACGAGGCGCGGGAGGCGCTGAAGGGTGCCTAAACCAGTGACCTGTTCCCGCTGCGGGCAGACCTGGCCGCGTGATCCGGCCCTGGAGGTCGCCTGCCCCGACTGCCTCGCACCCGTGGGCGTGCGCTGCCGGCGGCCGAGCGGCCATGGCTGCGAGCTGCACCGCAGTCGGGACCGCGCGGCGATGGCGGCCGGGCTGTTGCAGCCCTGCCCTGGTGGCCAGCCATATGACGCAGACGCCAGCTTGCCGCTTTTCGGAGGCACCAATGTCTGACGGTGCGACCTGGGGCCTCGACAACCGGCTGACCGTCGTACTCTTCGCCGGTCTTGGCGGCGCCTGCGACGGGCTGGCGGCAGCCGGCTTCCCGGTGCACATCGCCATCAACCACGACGAGGTCGCGGTGGCCGCGCACCAGGCGCGCCACCCGCACACCCGGCACCTGCACAGCGACGTGCTGGAGGTCGACCCGGTCGAGGCGACCGGCGGCCGGCCGGTCCGCATCCTCTGGGCCTCGCCGGACTGCCGCCATCACTCCCGCGCGAAGGGCAGGGCGCCGGTCAGCGCGCGCGTGCGCAGCCTGCCCTGGGTGGTCTGCCGCTGGGCCGGCCGGGCGAAGCCGGAGACGATCTTCCTGGAAAACGTGCCGGAGATCCGCACCTGGGGCCCGCTGGTGGCGCGCCGCTGCCCGAAGACCGGCAGGGTGGTGAAGCTGGACGGCAGCGTCGCCGCCAAGGGCGAGCGCGTGCCGGTTAGCCAGCAGCAGCTCATGGGCGACAAGGCGCGCGCCGGCCGGCTCTTCAAGGCCTGGATGCAGCACCTTGAGCGCCTGGGCTACCGACTGGCTTGCCAGGAGCTGGTCGCCGCCGACGTCGGCATCCCGACGATCCGGCGCCGCTTCTTCCTGGTCGGCCACCGTGACGGCGTCGAGGCAGCCTGGCCGGAGCGCACGCATGCGCCACGGTCGAAGGCCAAGGCGATGAAGCTCAAGCCCTGGGTGCCGGCCGCCAGCGTGATCGACTGGTCGCTGCCCTGCCCGTCGATCTTCACCCGGAAGAAGCCGCTTGCCGAAGCGACCTTGCGCCGGATCGCGCGCGGCGTGATGCGCTACGTGGTGGAGGCGGCCGAGCCTTTCATCGTGCCGATCACCCATACCCAGGCCAGCGCGGCGCGCGGATCCTCGGTTGGCGAGCCGATGCGGACCATCACCACGGCGAACCGCGGCGAGCTCGCGCTGATCAGCGGATCGCTGGTCGGCTGCGGCGGCCGTGCTGGGCAGAGCCCGCCGCGCGACCTGGACGAGCCGGCGGGAACCGTGACGCTGAAGCCCGACCGCTGTCTTGTCGCCGGCACCCTGGTGCAGGCCGGCTACGGCGAGCGACCCGGCCAGGCGCCGCGCTGCCTCGACCCGCAGCAGCCGCTTGGGACCATGGTCGGTGCGCGCAAGCACGGCGTCGTCGCCGCCTTCCTTG
>JAKOWB010000378.1 GCA_029781795.1 Pseudomonadota bacterium
CTCGATGGGCGCCTGGAGGAACTGATGCGCGCGCTCTTCGACCTCCTGGGCCAGGCCCACGCCGTCACGCCGCTGCACCGCAACGGCGGGCTCGAGCTGCAGATCGGCGAGCGGCGCCACGCGGTCGCGCAGCGCAGCCTCGGCCCCGGCGAGCAGCTCATCACCGTCGACGGCAAGCCGCACCGCGTGCGCATCGCCGTCAAGGGCGCGCAGATCTTCGTGCACGCCGGCGGGCGCACCTGGACGCTGGAGGCGCTGGACGAGCGCGCCGGCGGCGGGAGCGGCGCGGCCGCCGACCACGTCAACGCGCCCATGCCGGGCACCGTCGTGTCGCTGCCGGTCGCGGTGGGCGCCAGCGTGACGGCGAACCAGCCGGTGCTGGTGATCGAATCGATGAAGCTGGAGACCACCATCGTCGCGCCGCGCGACGGCGTGGTGGCCGAGCTGCCCTTCGCCAAGGGCGCCAGCTTCGAGAAGGGGGCGACGCTGGTGCGCTTCGTCCCGCTGGACGGGAAGGGTGAGGGCTGATGCGCCGGATCCAGAGCAAGCTCGACGTCAACGGGGCGCAGTTCAAGGCCTACCAGGCGCACAACCTCGGCCTGCTGGCGGCCTTCCGCGAGAAGCAGGAGAAGGCGCGCTGGGAGCGGCCGGAGCGCGACATCAAGCGGCTGGAGCGGCAGGGCAAGCTGCGCGTGCACGAGCGCATCGAGCTGCTGCTCGATCCCGGCTCGCCCTTCCTGGAGCTCTCCAGCCTGGCCGCCAACCAGGCCTATGACGGCGAGGCGCCGCAGGCCGCCATCGTCACCGGCATCGGCGTGGTGAATGGCATCGAGGTGATGATCCACGCCGACGACAGCAGCGTGAAGGGCGGCGCCTGGTACCCGCTGTCGATCAAGAAGATCGTCCGCGCCCTCGACATCGCCATCGAGAACCGCCTGCCGGTGGTACACCTCTGCGATTCCGCCGGCGGCTTCCTGCACCTGCAGTCGGCGCTCTTCGCCGACCGCTACCACGCCGGGCGCATCTACCGTAACCAGTCGATCCTCTCGAAGCTGGGCTGCCAGCAGGTCGCCGTGGTGCTCGGCCACTGCACGGCCGGCGGCGCCTACATCCCCGGCCTCAGCGACTACTCGGTCATCGTGCGCGGCAACGGCGGCATCTTCCTGGGCGGCCCGGCCCTGGTGAAGGCGGCGACCGGCGAGGTGCGCACGGCCGACGAGATCGGCGGCGCCGACC
>JAKOWB010000383.1 GCA_029781795.1 Pseudomonadota bacterium
CCTCGGCCACCAGCGGCTGCGCGCGCCGCGCGCCCGTGAAGCGCTTGCTCCAGTAGGCGTAGCGCATGTCCTCGACGCGCACTTCGCCGCCGGTGCGCGGGGAGTGGATGAACTTGCCCTCGCCGATGTAGATGCCGACGTGCGAGAAGCTGCGCTTGAGCGTGTTGAAGAACACCAGGTCACCCGGCTTGAGCTCGTCGCGCTTCACCTTGATCAGGCCGGCGGCGCTGGCCTGCTCGTCGGCGCGGCGCGGCAGCACCAGGCCCAGGCTGGCCTCGAACACGTGGCGGGTGAAGCCGCTGCAGTCGAAGCCCTGCTCGGCGCTGTTGCCGCCGCGGCGATAGGGAACGCCGAGGAAGTTCATCGCGCTGAGCACCATGTTGGAGGCCTTGTCGCGCATGGTCTGCACGAAGGCATATTCGCTCGGCGGCACGGCGGCGGGAACCTTGTCGGGGTCGCCCAGGCCGCGATCGGCCAGCAGCTTGGCGATCGGGTCGGCCGCCGTTCCTTCCGGTGCGGCCTGCGCGCCGGCGGCCAGCGCCAAGCCCAGGGCCAGGCTGGCCAGGGCGGGGCGGAGGCGGGCGGGGCGTGTCATCGGCGCGCAGCTTACGCGCTGGCCGCCCCGGGCGTCAACCCAAAAAAGCCAGTGCTGACGGGCACTTGCGCCAACATTTCGAGAGCTTTGTGAGGCTGCGTTATCGTCCGGGCAACACCCGAGGAGATGCCATGTTCAAGGCCTTGCTGCTGGAAAAGGACGACGCCGGTTTCCGTGCCGGCATCCGCGAGCTCGACGAGGCGGCGCTGCCCGAGGGCGACGTGCTGGTCGCCGTGGCGCATTCGACGCTCAACTACAAGGACGGCCTGGCGATCACCAACCGCAGCCCGGTGGTGCGCAAGTGGCCGATGGTGGCCGGCATCGATGGCGCCGGCCGCGTGCTGGAGAGCTCGCATCCGCAATGGAAGGCGGGCGATGCCTTCATCCTGAACGGCTGGGGCGTCGGCGAGACGCACTGGGGTTGCCTGGCGCAGAAGGCCCGCCTGAAGGGCGATTGGCTGGTGCCGCTGCCGGCAGCCTTCACGACGCGCCAGGCGATGGCGATCGGCACCGCCGGCTATACCGCGATGCTGTGCGTGCTGGCGCTCGAGCGCCATGGCCTCAAGCCGGGCGACGGCGAAGTGCTGGTGACCGGCGCCACCGGCGGCGTCGGCAGCGTGGCCACCGCCTTGCTCGGAAAACTCGGCCATCGTGTCATCGCCGCCACCGGCAAGGCGGCGGAGGCCGACTACCTGCGCTCGCTCGGCGCCACCGACGTGATCGACCGCGCCGAACTCGCTGCGCCCGGCAAGCCGCTGCAGAAAGAGCGCTGGGCGGCGGTGGTCGATGCGGTGGGCAGCCACACGCTGGCCAACGCCTGCGCGCAGACGCGCTACGGCGGCGTGGTGGCGGCCTGCGGGCTGGCGCAGGGCGCGGACCTGCCGGCCACGGTGATGCCCTTCATCCTGCGCGGCGTGACGCTCGCCGGCGTCGACAGCGTGATGGCGCCGCAGGCGTTGCGCCGCGAGGCTTGGCAGCGCCTCGCGCGTGATCTCGATCCGCAGCGCCTCGAAACCATCACGACGGAAGTCCCGCTGGCGCAGGCGGTCGAACGTGCGCAGGACTTGATGGCCGGCAAGCTGCGCGGCCGCGTGGTGGTCACGATCGAATGAGCGTCAGACGCTCGTAAGAGCCTGCGCTTGAAATCCGCCGCCAGCCAACGACGATCTTCGGGAGACAGGCCATGACGAGCTATGCCGCGTTCCACCAGCGTTCGATCCAGGATCGCGACGGCTTCTGGGCCGAGCAGGCCCGGCTGATCGACTGGCAGACGCCCTACGAGAAGGTCTGCGACTACAGCAACCCGCCCTTCGCCAGGTGGTTCGTCGGCGGCAAGACCAACCTCTGCCACAACGCCGTCGACCGGCATCTGAAGACGCGGCCCGACCAGAACGCGCTGATCTTCGTCTCCACCGAGACCGAGCAGGAGAAGGCCTACAGCTTCCGCGAACTGCACGCCGAGGTGCAGCGCATGGCGGCGATCCTGCAGGACCTGGGCGTCAAGCAGGGCGACCGCGTGCTGATCTACATGCCGATGATCGCCGAGGCCGCCTTCGCGATGCTGGCCTGCGCGCGCATCGGCGCGATCCACTCGGTGGTGTTCGGCGGCTTCGCCAGCCACAGCCTCGCCAGCCGCATCGACGACGCGCAGCCGACGGTGATCGTCAGCGCCGACGCCGGCATGCGCTCGGGCAAGGTGGTGGCCTACAAGCCGCTGCTCGACGAGGCCATCAAGCTCGCTGCGCACAAGCCCGCCAAGGTGCTGCTGGTCGATCGCGGCCTGAGCGCGATGGACAAGACCGCCGGCCGCGACGTCGACTACAGGAGCCTGCGCGACAAGCACCTGAACACCGTCGTGCCCTGCGTGTGGGTGGATTCCACGCACCCGAGCTACACGCTCTACACCAGCGGCACCACCGGCAAGCCCAAGGGCGTGCAGCGCGACACCGGCGGCTACGCGGTGGCGCTGGCCGCGTCGATGAAGCACATCTACTGCGGCAACGCCGGCGAAACCTATTTCTCCACCAGCGACATCGGCTGGGTGGTCGGCCACAGCTACATCATCTACGGCCCGCTGCTGGCCGGCATGGCGACCATCATGTACGAGGGCCTGCCGACGCGCCCGGACGCCGGCATCTGGTGGAGCCTGGTGGAGAAGTACAAGGTCACGGTGATGTTCAGTGCGCCCACCGCTGCGCGCGTGCTGAAGAAGCAGGATCCGGCCTTCCTCACCAAGTACGACCTGTCGAGCCTGAAGGCGCTGTTCCTGGCCGGCGAACCGCTGGACGAGCCCACCGCCACCTGGATCGCCGGCGCGATCAACAAGCCCATCATCGACAACTACTGGCAGACCGAGACTGGCTGGCCCATCCTCGCCATCTGCAACGGCGTCGAGCAGGCGCCGACCAAGTTCGGCTCGCCCGGCAAGGCGGTGTACGGCTACGACGTGCGCCTCATCGACGAGACCACTGCCGAGGAGATCACCGAGCCGGGGAAGAAGGGCGTGATCGCGGTCGAGGGCCCGCTGCCGCCGGGCTGCCTGCAGACCATCTGGGGCGACGACGCGCGCTACGTCAAGACCTACTGGTCGAGCATCCACGGCCGCACCATGTACAACACCTTCGACTGGGGCGTGCGCGACGAGGACGGCTACTTCTTCATCCTCGGCCGCACCGACGACGTCATCAACGTGGC
>JAKOWB010000392.1 GCA_029781795.1 Pseudomonadota bacterium
TCCGAGTAGGTGTTGAAGAAGCCGTGCATCGCCGTGGCGAAAGCCGGGCGGTGCGGCGCGCGCCACCAGCCCCAGCGCATCTGGCTGCGGATCAGCGGGCGCCAGGCGCTGGGCCGGCGCAGGCCGAGCGCCGCCGGCGGCGTCGGGCAGAGCAGCACCGATGCCGCGGCGAGGCCGCGCGCGGCCAGGATATGCGCCAGCAGCCCGCCCAAGCCATGGCCGACGATCACCGGCGGCGCCGGCAGGTGGCGCAGCCGCGCCTCGAGGTCGGCGGCGTATTCCAGCAGCGTGGTGGTGCACAGCCCGTGGGCCGGCTCGAGCGGCGCGTTCTCGTGATGGCGCAGTGGCGGCGCCACGACGTGCCAGCCGCGTTCCTCGAAATATCCGCGCCAGTGGCGCCACGCCTGCGGCGTGGCCCACATGCCAATGAACAGGAACAGCAGGCGGCGCATCAGCCGCTATATGCTACTTGAACGGCGCGAATCCATTGGGCCCGGCGATGAAAGTCTCGAGAAGCTTCTCGTTCTTGGCCGCCTTGCAGTCGCCGTCCTCGTGCAGCACGGCGACGCCATAGGGGCCGCCGTCGCCCAGGTCCACCAGCGCCGCCTCGGAGGAGATCCAGATCCGCTCCAGCCCCATGGCGCGGCCGGTGACGCAGCCCAGGCCGGTCGGCTCCATCGGCAGGTCGAAGAAGGTCTGCACCTTGCCGGTGGCGATGTCGATGGCGCGGTAGCCGCGATAGGCCAGGCCCTTGACGATGGTCACCTCGCCAAACACCAGCGACATGCCGCCGCCGGGCCGCACGATCACCACCGCGCCCTCCAGCTGGTTGCTGCGCAGCAGGCGCGCCGGGGGCGGGTCGAGCGAGAGGTCGAGCACGTGGACCGAGTATTTCGGCGCGCCGCGCCTTTCGCGGTCGGGCGGCGTGTTGACGATGCCCACGATCAGCCGCTTGCGGTCGAGCTTGCAGGAGAACTGCACCTTGAGCTGGTCTTTCGGCCCCTGGGTGCGCAGCCAGAACTCGAACGACTCGGCCTGGCCGGCGTCGACGCCGCTCAGGCGCTTGGGGCAGGCGATCGGCGGCGGGGTCGGACCGTGCTTGGGCTTGGGCGGCGGCGATGGCGCCGTCTGGACGGGGGCGGCGGCGGTCTGCGGCTGGGCCTGCGCCGGCAGCAAAGACAGGCCAAGCGCGAAGGCGATCGCCAGGGGCAGGCAGGAACGGAAACGAGGGAGCATGAAGGCCTGTCGAGAAGGTTCAGATTTTAATGCAGTTTTACCCTCTAAACCTCAATATTGTAAGGTCTAAATTGCCCCAAATTGAAGCGTCTTCGCAGCCTGGCGGGTACTGCCGCGCAACTGGACGGATGGCATCAAAACCGCTAGGTGCAGGCCGTCCCTGATGGCGGAGTAGGCGCATGTCGATCGATGCGGCGACCGTGGCGAAGATCGCCCGGCTGGCCCGGCTCAAGGTTCCGGCGGAGGAGCAGGCGCGCCTGGCCGGCGAGCTCAGCGGCATCCTCAACTGGATCGAGCAACTCAACGAGGTCGACACCGCCAATGTCGAGCCGCTGGCCAGCGTCTCGGACGTCACCCTGCCGATGCGTCAGGATGCAATTACCGATGGCGGCATCGCCGGCAAGGTGCTGGCCAACGCGCCGGGCGGGGCGGTCTACCTCGACCCGGCCGAGCCCGACGCCGGCGGCTTCTTCACCGTGCCGAAGGTCGTGGAGTAGGCGATGACCGCACTCACCGACCTGACCATCGCCGAGATGGGCGCCGCGCTGGCCAGGG
>JAKOWB010000393.1 GCA_029781795.1 Pseudomonadota bacterium
GTCGATGCGCTCATGGGACTTCGCTCCTTGGCGGGGCCTTAGTGGGTGGGGGCGCCTCGGCCAGGATGGACCGCAGCCGGCCGATCTGGGCGCGAACCGCGTCCATGCTCGCCCCGCCCGGCACGCGGCGCGCGGCCACCGAGGTGGCGGGGTCGAGGCGGGCGGCGTCGGCGACCTGGTAGAGCGGGTGGGCCGCCGCCAGTTCGGCGGCGCTGAGGTCGGCCGGCGTGCGGCCGTCGGCCTGCAGGCGCCGCACCAGCTGGCCGACCGCGTGGTGGGCCTGGCGGAAGGGGAGGCCCCGGGCGACCAGGATCTCGGCCAGGTCCAGGGCCACGGTCCAGGGCGAGGGCGGCGGGGGATGGAAGTCGGCGGTGGCCAGCATGCCGCCCAGGGCATCCAGGGCGCCGGACAGGCAGTCGTCGGCGTCGAAGAGCGCCTCCTTGTCCTCCTGCAGGTCGCGGTTGTAGGCCAGGGGCAGGCCCTTCTGGATTCCCAGGAGGGTCACGAGCTGCCCGGTGACGCGGGCCGTACGGCCCCGCGCCAGCTCGGCGATGTCGGGGTTCTTCTTCTGCGGCAGGGCGGAGGAGCCGGTGGTGAAGGCGTCGGCGTAGCTGGCCCAGCCGAACTCCGTGGTGGCCCAGAGCACCAATTCCTCGGCCAGGCGGCTGAGATGGGTCATGGTCTGGGCGCAGCAGAAGGCGTACTCGGCGGCGAAGTCGCGGTCGGCCACCGCGTCGAGGGAGTTCTGGAAGGCGCCGGCAAAGCCCAGCTCCGCGGCCGTCGCGGCCGGGTCCAGGGGCAGGCTGCTGCCGGCAGCGGCGCCGGCGCCCAGCGGCGAGACGTTCATCCGCGCCAGGGCGTCGGCGAAGCGGTCCGCGTCGCGCAGCAGCATCCAGGCGTAGGCCAGCAGGTGGTGGGCGAAGGGGATGGCCTGGGCCTGCTGCAGATGGGTGTAGCAGGCGGCAAGCCGGTCGCCGGCGGCTTCGGCCTGGTCGGCAAGCAGGGCGGCGAAGGCGCGCAGCTGGGCGATGCGCTCGCCGCCGGCCCGGCGCAGGTAGAGCCGCAGGTCCAGGCAGACCTGGTCGTTGCGCGAGCGTCCGGTATGCAGCCGGCCGGCGGCCTCGCCCACGATCTCGCCCAGCCGCCGCTCGACGGCCGAATGCAGGTCCTCGTCGGTGGGCAGGAAGACGAAGGCGCCGGCCTGCGCCTCGGCCTGGATCGCTTCCAGGCCGGCGAGGATGGCGTCGACCTCCGCGGCGGGAAGGATGCCCTGGCGGCCGAGCATGCGCACGTGGGCCACGGAACCGCGCAGGTCATCGGCCAGCATGCGCCGGTCGGCGTGGCTGACGGTGAAGCGCCACAGGGCCTCGTCCGGCGCCTCGTCGAAGCGGCCGCCCCAGAGGCTCATCGCCGGTTCTCCGCACCGCTGGAAGGCGTCTCCAGACCGGCCAGGCGCAGCTGGGCCCGGCTGA
>JAKOWB010000395.1 GCA_029781795.1 Pseudomonadota bacterium
TTCAACCCGACCCAGTACCGCATGCTCATCTTCGGCTTCGCCATGGTGGTGATCATGCTCTGGCGACCGCGCGGCTTCGTGCAGACGCGGACGCCGTCCGTGTTCCTGTTCAAGCGCAAGGCCATCTCCGCCGACATGGTGCAGGAAGGCCATGGCTGAGGTGGCGGGCGCCGCGGCCGGCGTGGCCGATCCGATCGTCACCGTCGAGCACCTGACCATGCGCTTCGGCGGCCTGGTCGCAGTCAACGACGTCTCGTTCCAGGCCGGGCGAGGCGACATCACCGCGCTCATCGGCCCGAACGGCGCCGGCAAGACCACGGTGTTCAACTGTCTCACCGGCTTCTACAAGCCGACCGTCGGCCGCCTCGCCCTGGCGCACCCGGCGCACGGCGAGATCCTGCTCGAGCAGACCGAGGGCTTCCGCATCGCGCAGAAGGCCAACGTCGCGCGGACCTTCCAGAACATCCGCCTCTTCCCGGCGATGAGCGTGCTGGAGAACCTGATCGTCGCGCAGCACAACAAGCTGATGAAGGCCTCGGGCATGACCTTCTTGGGCCTGCTCGGCTTCCCGGGCTATGGCCGGGCGGAGAAGCAGGCGGTCGAGCTGGCCAGGCACTGGCTGGAGAAGATCAACCTGACCGAGCGCGCCGACGAGCCGGCGGGCAGCCTGCCCTATGGCGCGCAGCGCCGGCTGGAGATCGCGCGTGCCATGTGCACCGAGCCGGTGCTGCTCTGCCTGGACGAGCCGGCGGCCGGCCTCAACGCCACCGAATCGGCGGCGCTGAACGCGCTGCTGCTGTCGATCCGCGACGAGGAGAAGATCGGCATCCTGCTGATCGAGCACGACATGAGCGTGGTCATGAAGATTTCCGACCACATCGTCGTGCTGGACCACGGGCAGAAGATCTCGGACGGCACGCCGGCCGAGGTGCGGCGCGACCCGGCGGTCATCCGGGCCTACCTGGGCGAGGACGAGGACGCGGTGACCAAGTCCGGGGCGAAGGTCTGAGCCATGCTGAGCATCGAGGGCGTCCACACCTTCTATGGACATATCGAGGCGCTGAAAGGCGTGACCCTGGAGGTCGGCGAGGGCGAGATCGTCACGCTGATCGGTGCCAACGGCGCCGGCAAGTCGACGCTGCTGATGACCATCTGCGGCAGCCCCGCGGCGCGCCAGGGGCGCGTCGTCCTGCAGGGCGAGGAGATTACCCGCACGCCGACCTATGAGATCATGCGCAAGGGCATCGCGCACTCGCCCGAGGGGCGGCGCATCTTCCCGCGCATGACCGTGCTGGAAAACCTGCAGATGGGCGCCATCACCGCCGATCCGCAGTACTTCGAGGCCGACCTCAAGCGGGTCTTCGAGCTCTTCCCCCGCCTGCAGGAGCGCCAGCGCCAGCGCGGCGGCACGCTGTCGGGCGGTGAGCAGCAGATGCTGGCCATCGCCCGTGCGCTGATGAGCCGGCCCAAGCTGCTGCTGCTGGACGAGCCCTCGCTCGGCCTGGCGCCGATGATCGTGAAGCAGATCTTCGAGGTGATCCGCCAGATCAACGCCGAGCAGCGCGTCACCGTGTTCCTGGTCGAGCAGAACGCCTTTCACGCGCTGCGCCTGGCGCATCGCGGCTACGTCATGGTGAACGGCCAGATCACGCTGTCGGGCCCGGGGCTGGAACTGCTGGCCAATCCCGAGGTGCGCGCCGCCTATCTCGAAGGCGGGCACGGCTGAGGCAGGAGGGCAGGGAGCATGGACGAAATCCTGGGCAGCGATCTCGACGTCTTCATCGGCCTCACCGTCGTGCTGTTCGGCGGCTGCGCCTTCATGATGGGGCAGGCGCTGGCCAACAACTGGCGCCCGCTGTGGCAGCCGGCGCCCTATTGCGTGCTGCTGGCCCTGGTGAACCGTTTCCTGGCCTGGTCGCTGTTCGGCTCGGACCCGGTGTCGATCGCCGGCTTCCTGGCCGACCTCGTGATCATACTGGCGCTGGCCTATTGCGGCTTCCTGCTGACCCGCGCCAACAAGATGGTCTCGCAGTATCCCTGGCTCTATGAGCGCGCCTCGCCCTTCACCTGGCGCGCGAAGTAGTTGCCGGTGCACCCCCTTTTCCCCCGCTCTGGACGGCTTTCGGAGGCGTGCTAGAGTGGGGAGAAACCGCAAGCCTTGCGGGAGAGTGTGCGTGTCCGCCGGACAAAAGCGGCGGTAGTCAATCCTCCGGACGAAGAAACAGGGAGTAATAGAAACATGAAGAAGCTTGGTTTGACGCTGGCCGCGGCCACGCTGGCGCTGGGCGTCGGCGCCGGCAGCGCGTCCGCCGACATCCTGGTCGCGACCGCCGGTCCGATGACCGGCGACTACGCGGCCTTCGGCATGCAGATGCAGCGCGGCGCCGAGGCGGCCGTGGCCGACGTCAATGCGGCCGGCGGCGTGCTTGGCCAGCAGCTGGCGCTGGCGGTCGGCGACGACGCCTGCGATCCGAAGCAGGCGACCGCGGTCGCCAACGACTTCGTGCAGAAGGGCGTGGTCTTCGTGGCCGGTCACTTCTGCTCCGGCTCCTCGATCCCGGCTTCGGACGTCTACATCGAGGAGGGCATCCTGCAGATGACCCCGGCCTCGACCAACCCGAAGTTCACCGAGGGCCCGGCCGAGAAGGGCGTCGACACGATCTTCCGCACCTGCGGCCGTGACGACCAGCAGGGCGACTTCGCCGGCAAGTGGATCGCCGAGCACTTCAAGGGCAAGAACATCGCCATCCTCCACGACAAGTCGACCTATGGTAAGGGCGTGGCCGACCTGACCAAGGCGGTGATGAACGCCAACGGCCTCAACGAGGTGATGTACGAGGCCTATACCGCCGGCGAGCAGGACTACACCGCGCTCATCTCCAAGATGAAGGCGGCCAAGATCGACGCGATCTACCTGGGTGGCTACCACACCGAGGGCGCGCTGATCATCCGCCAGGCGCGTGAGCAGGGCCTCAACGCCCAGCTCATCGGCCCGGACTCGCTGAACACGCTGGAGTTCGTCACCATCGCCGGCGATGCCGCCGAGGGCGTGATGTTCTCCAACGCGGCCGAGGCCCGCAACCTGCCGTCCGCCAAGATGGTGGTCGACAAGATCCGCGCCGGCGGCTTCGAGCCCGAGGGCTACACCCTCTCGACCTACGCCGCGATCCAGGTGTGGTCGATGGCTGCCAACGAGGCCAAGACGACGGACGCCGAGAAGGTGGCCGCCACCCTGCGCAGCCATGACTGGGATACCGTCATCGGCACGATCGGCTTCGACGCCAAGGGCGACCTGAAGCAGTCGGCCTATGTCTGGTACGTGTTCAAGGGCGGCAACTACAGCGAGATGTAAGTCTCGCCGCAGCATCCCTTCCGGGGCCCGGCGGGAAACCGCCGGGCCCTTTGCTTTTGAGGGGCACGCCAAGCCCCTGGCACCACAAGGTTTTGCGGGGCGTCTTGCGCCAACCGCGAAGCGTGGTAGGGTCCTCAAGATCTGGGACGGGATCGGGACCCCCATGAGCGAGACCATCGCCCTCGCCAGCGACCATGCCGGCTTTGCGCTGAAGGAGGTCGTGAAGGCCGAGCTGCTGTCGCTGGGCCATCGCGTCCTCGACCTCGGCACCGACGGTCCGGCCTCGGTCGACTATCCGGACTTCGGCAAGGCCGCGGCCGAGGCCGTGGCCGGTGGCAAGGCCAGCCGCGGCGTGATCGTCTGCGGCACCGGCATCGGCATCTCCATCGCTGCCAACCGCCATCCGGGCGTGCGCGCCGCGCTCTGCCACGACGCCACCAGCGCGCGCCTGTCGCGCGAGCACAACGACGCCAACATCCTGGCCCTCGGCGCCCGCCTGATCGGCGACGAGGTCGCGAAAGAGTGCGTCCGCGTCTTTCTCAGCACAGCCTTCGCGGGGGGGCGCCATGTACCCCGTGTGGCCAAGCTGGGCGGCTGATCGCCCGGCGCCTCGCCACCCAAGGATCACGCCATGAGCCGCAAGCCCGCCAAGAAGCCCGCCGCCAAGAAGCCCGCCGCGAAGAGTGCCGCCCCCAAGAAGGCCGCCGCCAAGAAGGCCGCGCCGAAGAAGGCCGTGGCTAGGATGGTCCAGGCGACCAAGGTCAATCCCTTCTTCACCACGCCGCTGGCCAAGAGCGACCCCGTCCTCTGGCGCTCGATCCAGGGCGAGCTCGGCCGCCAGCGCGACCAGATCGAGCTGATCGCCTCGGAGAACATCGTCAGCCGCGCCGTACTCGAGGCGCAGGGCTCGGTGCTCACCAACAAGTACGCCGAGGGCTATCCGCATCGCCGCTACTACAACGGCTGCGAATACGTCGACGTGGCCGAGCAGCTCGCCATCGACCGCGCCAAGCAGCTGTTCGGCTGCAACTTCGCCAACGTGCAGCCGCACTCGGGCGCGCAGGCCAACCAGTGCGTGATGCTGGCGCTGCTGAAGCCCGGCGACACTTTCATGGGGCTGTCGCTGGCCGCCGGCGGCCACCTGACGCACGGCGCGGCGCCCAACCTGTCGGGCAAGTGGTTCAACGCCGTGCAGTACGGCGTGCGCCAGGACGACCACCGGGTCGACTTCGACCAGGTCGAGAAGCTGGCCCGGGAGCACAAGCCGAAGCTGATCATCACCGGCGGCTCGGCCTATCCGCGCCACCTGGATTTCGCCCGCTTCCGCCAGATCGCCGACAGCGTCGGCGCCTACTTCTGGGTGGACATGGCGCACTTCGCCGGCCTGGTGGCGGCGGGCCTGCACCCCTCGCCGCTGCCGCACGCGCACGTCGTTACCACGACGACGCACAAGACGCTGCGCGGCGCGCGCGGCGGCATGGTGCTGTCGATGGACGAGGAGATCGGCAAGAAGATCAACTCCGCTGCCTTCCCCGGCCTGCAGGGCGGCCCGCTGATGCACGCCATCGCCGGCAAGGCCGCGGCCTTCGGCGAGGCGCTGAAGCCCGGCTTCAAGGCCTACAGCCAGCGCATCCTGGACAACGCGCAGGAGCTGGCGGCGGTGATGAAGGAGGGCGGCTTCGACCTGGTCTCGGGCGGCACCGACACGCACCTGATGCTGGTCGACCTGCGCCCCAAGAAGCTGACCGGCAACATCGCCGCCGAGGCGCTGGAGCGCGCCGGCATCACCTGCAACAAGAACGGCGTGCCCTTCGATCCGGAGAAGCCGACCGTGACCTCGGGCATCCGCCTGGGCACCCCGGCCGGCACGACCCGCGGCTTCGGCCGCAAGGAGTTCCGCCAGGTCGGCGAGATGATCAACACGGTGCTGGACGGCCTGGTGAAGAACGGACCGGACGGCAACGGCAAGGTGGAAAAGGCGGTGCTGGCGCAGGTCAAGGCGCTGTGCAAGCGCTTCCCGATCTACGACGGCATGTAAGGAGAAGCGAGGAGCGCCATGCGTTGTCCCTTCTGCAGTCACGAGGACACGGCCGTGAAGGACTCGCGGCCGACGGAGGACAACGCGGCGATCCGGCGGCGCCGCCAGTGCCCGAACTGCGGCGCCCGCTTCACCACCTTCGAGCGGGTGCAGCTTCGCGAGCTGACGGTCATCAAGAACAACAACCAGCGCGAACCCTTCGACCGCGACAAGCTCATGCGTTCCATGACCGTGGCGCTGCAGAAGCGGCCGGTGGATCCAGAGCGCATCGAGCGCGTGGTGAACGGCATCCAGCGCCGGCTGGAATCCTCGGGCGAGAACGAGATCCCGACCAAGGTGATCGGCGAGCTGGTGATGGACGCGCTGGCCAACCTGGACAAGGTTGCCTACGTGCGCTTCGCCTCGGTCTACCGCAACTTCCGCGAAGCGCGCGACTTCGAGGAGTTCGTCGGCAAGATCACCTCGGGGGCCGCGGAGCGGGAGTAGGGACCTTCGCGACGTCCCCCAGCCTCGCCGCCGGGACAAGCCCGGGCGTGACGCGGTAGAAGGGGCGCGATGACTGCCGAGACTGCCCAGCCCCAGGACCTGGCCCACATGATCGCCGCCCTTGCGCTGGCGGCGCGGGGCCTGGGGCGGACCTGGCCCAACCCCAGCGTCGGCTGCGTGCTCGTGCAGGACAGTCGCGTCATCGCGCGCGGCTGGACCCAACCGGGCGGGCGCCCTCATGCCGAGGCCGAGGCACTGGCCCGGGCCGGCGCGGCGGCCCGCGGGGCCACGGCCTATGTCACGCTGGAGCCCTGTGCCCACCACGGCAAGACCCCGCCCTGCGCCGAGGCGCTGGTGGCCGCCGGCATCGCGCGCTGCGTCGTCGCCACCACTGACCCCGACCCGCGCGTCGCGGGCAGGGGCCTCGCGATCCTGCGCCAGGCCGGCATCGCCGTGACCGAGGGGGTCGGCGAGGCCGCGGCCCGCCAGCTCAATGCCGGCTTCCTCACGCGGGTGGAGCGCGGCCGCCCGCTGGTCACGCTGAAGCTCGCCATGACGCTCGACGGCCGCATCGCCACCGCGGCGGGCGAGAGCAAGTGGATCACCGGCGAGGCGGCGCGCGCCCATGCGCACTGCCTGCGCGCCGGCCACGACGCCGTCATGGTCGGCAGCGGCACGGCGCTGGCCGACGATCCGCGCCTCGACGTGCGCCTGCCGGGCCTGCGGGACCGCCATCCTGTTCGCATCGTGGTGGACGGGCGCCTGCGCCTGCCGCTGACCAGCTACCTGGTGGCGACCGCCGGCAGCCAGCCGACCTGGCTGCTCACCCGCGCCGACGCCGAGCACCGCCGGCGCGACGCGCTGCAGGACCTTGGCGTCAGGCTGCTGCCGGTGCCGGTGCACCGGGACGAGGTGCTGGACCTCGCCGCCGGCTTCAAGGCGCTGGGCGACGAGGGCCTGACCCGGGTGCTGGTGGAAGGCGGCGGCCAGCTCGCCGCCGCCCTGCTGGCTGCCGGGCTGGTCGATCGCCTGGCGATCTATCACGCGCCGCTGCTGCTGGGCGGCGATGCGCGGCCGGGTATCGCCCCGCTGGGGCTGGAGCGCCTGGCCGATGCTTCGGGCTTCGCGTTGCTGGAGGCGCAGGACCTGGGCCCCGACCGTTTCGCGCACTACGCCAGGCGCTGACCCAGGCACCGCGGCCCCCCGCTCAGCGCGGTGGGCCCCCGCGATTCCTGCAGGGCCTTGCTGTCGGTTCGGCTTGCCTTGGCCGGCCTCTGCCCATACCTCAGGGCCAGAACGACGAGGGAGAGGGACCCTGTTCACCGGTATTGTCACCGACCTGGGGCGGGTGCGCGCGATCGAGCGGCGCGGCGACAGCCGCTTTGCCATCGAGACCGCCTATGACCTGGCCGGCGTGCCGCTGGGCGCCTCCATCGCCTGCTCGGGCGCCTGCCTGACGGTGGTGGACAAGGGCCAAGGCGATGGTAGGGGCTGGTTCGCCGCCGACGTCTCGGCCGAGACCCTGTCGAAAACCACGCTGGGCGACTGGCAGGTCGGCTCGCCGGTCAACCTGGAGCGGCCGCTGGCGCTGGGCGCCGAGCTGGGCGGCCACCTGGTCACCGGCCACGTCGACGGCGTGGCCGAGGTGGTCGAGCGCCGGGCCGAGGGCGATTCCTGGCGCTTCCGCTTCCGCGTGCCGCAGGCCCTGAAGCACTTTATCGCGGCCAAGGGCTCGGTCGCCCTCGACGGCGTCTCGCTGACGGTCAACGAGGTCCTGGACGACGTCTTCGGCGTCAACATCATCCCCCACACGGCCAGTGTCACCACCTTCGGCCGGCGCCAGGTGGGCGACCGGGTCAACCTGGAAATCGACCTGCTCGCGCGCTACCTTGCGCGCCTCATCGGAAAGGCCTGACGGCATGGCGACGGCGAAGAAGGAAGAAGCCTGGCGCGTGACCTTCCGCGACGTGATCTCGCCCAGCGAGGCCATCATCGAGGAAGCGCGCAACGGGCGCATGTTCATCCTGGTCGACGACGAGGAGCGGGAGAACGAGGGCGACCTGGTGATCCCGGCGCAGATGGCCACGCCCGATGCCATCAACTTCATGGCCCGGTTCGGGCGCGGCCTGATCTGCCTGGCCCTCACCCGCCAGCGGGTCGAGGAACTGCGCCTGCCGCTGATGGCGCGGCACAACGAGACTCGCCACGCCACCGCCTTCACCGTCGCCATCGAGGCGCGCGAAGGCGTGACCACCGGCATTTCCGCCCCTGACCGCGCGCGCACCATCGCGGTCGCCATCGACCCCAGCAAGGGCCCCGACGACATTGTCTCGCCGGGCCACGTCTTCCCGCTGGTGGCGCGCGACGGCGGCGTGCTGGAGCGCACCGGCCACACCGAGGCGGCGGTCGACATCGCGCGGCTGGCCGGCCTCAACCCCGCCGGCGTGATCTGCGAGATCATGAACGACGACGGCACCATGGCGCGCCGCGACGACCTGATCGGCTTCGCCCAGCGCCACGGCCTGAAGATCGGCACCATCGCCGACCTCATCGCCTATCGCCGTCGCCACGACCGCGTGGTCGAGCAGGTGGCCAAGGGCAGCTTCGAGAGCCGTTTCGGCGGCACCTTCCAGATGGCGCTCTATCGCAATCGCTTCGGCGAGGGCGAGCAGGTAGTCCTGTGGAAAGGCGACGTCTCCGGGCCGGAGCCGGCGCTGGTGCGTGTCCATGCCTTCAATCTGCTGGACGACGTGCTGGGCGACGCGCAATCGGGCCGCGGCGGCGAGCTGACCGCCGCGCTGCAGGCCATCGCCGAGGCTGGCCGCGGCGTCGTGGTGCTGATCGGCGAACCTGGCGGGCACAGCCTGGTCGACCAGGTGGCTTCGCGCCTCGGCCACCGTGACAACCCGCCGACCAGCGAACTGCGCGACTATGGCGTCGGCGCGCAGATCCTGCTGGATCTGGGCGTGCAGCGCATGGTGCTGCTGCATACCACCCGCCATCACATTGTCGCGCTGGAGGGCTATGGCCTCGAGGTCGTGGGCCAGCGGCCTTTGAAGGGAGAGCGCTGAATCATGGCGGGCAAGCAGAGCGCCGGCGGCCTGCAGCTGGGCAAGGGCCACATCCTGCTGGTCGAGGCGCGGTTCTATCCTGGTATCGCCGACGCGCTGATCGCCGGTGCCACGGCACGGATCGAGGCCGCGGGCTCGACCTGCGAGCGGCTGACCGTGCCGGGCGCGCTGGAGATCCCGCCCGCCATCGCGCTGGCCGCCGACAGCAGCAAGTTCGACGGCTTCGTCGCGCTGGGCTGCGTGATCCGCGGCGAGACCACCCACTACGACTACGTCTGCGGCGAGAGCGCGCGCAAGCTGATGGACCTGGCGGCGGACCGGCGCCTGGCCATCGGCAACGGCATCCTGACAGTCGAGAACGAGGCCCAGGCCTGGGCGCGCGCCCGGCCGGAGGAACTGGACAAGGGCGGCGACGCGGCGGAGGCGGCGCTGGCGCTGCTCGGCCTGCGCCAGCGCCTGCTGGGCGGCAGCTGATGGCCGACCCGCTCTTCAAGGGCCTCGCCGCCAAGGACGGCCCGCCGCCGGGGCAGCGTCGCCTCGCCGCGCGCCTGGCCGCGGTACAGGCGCTCTACCAGATCGCCATGACCGGCGTCGGCGCCGAGCAGGTGGTGCAGGAATTTCTGGAGGAGCGCCTGAAGGAGACGGTCGACGAGGTCTCGCTGGCCGAGGCCGACCGCAAGCTCTTCCGCCGCCTGGTCGCCGGCGCCGCGGCGCACGCCCAGACCGCCGACGACATGCTGGCCTCGGCCTTGCCCGAGGACTGGCCGCTGGACCGCATCGAGACCCTGCTGCTGGTACTGTTCCGCGCCGCGATCTACGAACTGGCGGAGGAGGCGGCGACGCCACCCAAGGTCGTCATCACGCAGTACGTCGACGTCGCGCACGCCTTCTTCGGCGGCAAGGAGCCGGGCTTCGTCAATGGCCTGCTCGACAAGCTGGCCCGAGACCTGCGTCCGGCGGAGATGTAAGTCCCTCTCCCCCTGTGCGGGGAGCGGGCGTTAGGCTGCCGCTGGAAGTGGAGGCCCCTTGCTCGGCGAGTTCCAACTGATCGCGCGCTACTTCGCCCCGCTGGCAGCGGGCGAGCCGGCGGCGCTCGGCCTGACCGACGACGCGGCGGTGCTGGCGCCGCCGCCGGGCCGGGAGCTGGTGCTGACCGCCGACGCCATGGTGGCGGGCGTGCATTTCCTCGCCGACGACCCGGCCGATCAGGTGGCGCAGAAGCTGCTGCGCGTGAACCTGTCGGACCTCGCGGCGATGGGCGCGGTGCCGCTGGGCTACCTGCTTACCTGCTGCTGGCCCAAGGCGACCGACGAGGCCTGGGTGGCGGCCTTCGCCGCCGGCCTGATGGCCGACCAGAAGGCCTTCGGACTCTCCGTGCTGGGCGGCGACATGACCTCGACGCCCGGGCCGCTCAGCCTCTCGCTCACCGCGCTGGGCCACGTCGCGCCGGGTCGGGCGCTGCGACGCTCGACCGCGCGCGCGGGCGACCTGGTCTGCGTCAGCGGCACGATCGGCGACGGCGCCCTTGGCCTCGGCGTGCTGACACGCGAGTGGCTGGGGCTGCCGCCCGAGGTCGCCGCTCACCTGGCCGAGCGCTACCGCCGCCCGCGCCCGCGCCTGGCCCTGGGCCAGGCGCTGTCGGACAGTGGTTTGGCCACCGCATGCCTCGATGTCTCCGATGGCCTGGTCGCCGACCTCGGCCATATCGCCGAGACCTCGGGCCTGGCTGCGGTGATCGAGGCCGGCGAGGTTCCCCTGTCCGAGGCGGCGCGCAGCCTGGTGGCCGATGACCTGGAGCTGTTCCCGCGTGCGCTCACGGGCGGCGACGACTACGAACTCTGCTTCACCCTGGCGCCGGAACGGGCCGGGGAACTGCCGGCGCTGGCGGCGGCTCTCGACCTGCCGCTGACCCTGGTCGGGCGCATGGAGCCCGGCCAGGGCGTCCGCGTGCTGGACCGCGACGGCGCGGTGCTGCCGCTCGGCCGCGGCGGCTGGACGCACTTCTGAGGCAGGTCCCCGCTGGCCGCTTTCTGCAACCGTGCCCTGTGGGTTATGAGCTAACCCCCGGCCTGCAATCTGCCTAGTCTCGCGCCACCATGACCCTGGACAAGTCCAAGATCGCCGTTGCCCAGCTTGCCTTCTGCATGGGCATGAACCAGACCTCGCTGTCGCTGACCGTCACGGTCGCGGCGCTGGCGGGGCGCCAGATCGCCATGCCCTATGCCGATCTGGCCACGCTGCCGCTGGCCTGCATGTTCGTCGGCATGCTGGCGACGACGGTGCCGGCCTCGCTGGTCATGGCGCGCTGGGGCCGGCGAATCGGCTTCGGCATCGGCGCCGGCTGCGGCATCGTCTCGGGCCTCACCAGCGCCACCGCGATCTACCTGCAGTCGCTGGGCCTGCTCTGCGCCGGCCTTGGCCTCTATGGCGTCGCCGCCGGCTTCGCCAACTACTATCGGTTCGCCGCCTCCGAGGTCGCCTCGCCGGCCTTCCGCAGCAAGGCCATCTCCTTCGTGCTGGCCGGCGGTTGCGTCGCCGGCGTCCTCGGCCCCTTCCTGGCCCTGCAGGGCAAGGACCTGGTGGAAGAGCACGTCTACATGGGCTCCTTCATCATCGTCGCCGCCCTCTCGGTGCTGATCTTCCCCAGCCTGCTGACCGCGAAGATGCCGACGCACCAGAGCCAGATCGCCGCCGCCAGCGGCGGTCCGCCGCCGCGCTCGCTGGGCGAAATCATGCGCCAGCCCAAGTTCCTGGTGGCGATCTTCGGCGCCATGATCGGCTATGGCGCGATGAACCTCATCATGGTGTCGGCGCCACTGGCCATGGCCGGCTGCGGCTTCGAGTTCGCCGACTCGGCACACGCGATCCAGTACCATGTGCTCGGCATGTACGTGCCGTCCTTCTTCACCGGCAGCCTGATCAAGCGTTTCGGCGTGCAGCGGATCATGGCCATCGGCGCGGTGATCACCATGGGCGCCGGGGTGGTGAACCTCTCTGGAGAGGAGCTCTGGAACTTCTGGCTCGGCCTCATTCTGCTGGGAGTCGGCTGGAACTTCCTCTTCGTCGGCGGCACCACCCTGCTGACCGAGACCTACCGTCCTTCGGAGCGGGCCAAGGCCCAGGCGGCCAACGAATTCGCGGTCTTCGGCACGGTGGCGATCAGCGCGCTCTCCTCCGGCGCGGTCTACAACCGCGGCGGCTGGGCGGTGCTGAACTACGGCATCCTGGCGCCGCTGCTGGTGGTCCTGGTGACCCTGCTGCTGGCCGGGCGCCGGCGAACCGTCCCGGCCTGACCTGTCCGGCCCGGCCGGTCCGGGCTGGCGTCGGGAGTGGCCAGACCGGCTCTTTTTGCATCTGCGAAGGGGTTGCGCGGCTGCGGGCGTTCTGGCAGTTTCCGGCGCCGTTCACGCCCGGCTTTCCAGCCCGGCGCGAACACCTGTGCACGCGGGGCTTGGCCCCGCTGCTTGTCAGGGGCTTCGGCCAAACCGGGCCCTGCCGCCCTTCGTCGGGCGGTCAGGCGCCTTCGGCAAAATGAAGCGACAGCCCCGCTTCATAGAGGGGACGTCCGAGGAACATGTCTGAAGTTCTCATCTTCGTGCTCGCCTGCGGCGTGCTTGCGCTGCTGTATGGCGTCGTCACGGCGCGTCAGGTGCTGGCCGCATCGGCCGGCAGCCAGCGCATGCAGGAAATCGCCGCGGCCATCCAGGA
>JAKOWB010000398.1 GCA_029781795.1 Pseudomonadota bacterium
CTGCGCGCGGCCTGCGAGATGGAGCCGCACTCGCCCACCCGGCGCAGCAGCTCGATGCGCTTGTCGGCCGGCGCGTAGCCCAGCGACCGGGGCGACATGGGCTTGATCCTCATGCCCGCGATTGTGCCGCCGCGGCTACGTCCGAACGGCCAGCGGACCAAGGCGCTACACTCGCTATTCCATTTGTGAATAGCGTTTCAACCGCCCACCCCCTCCAAGGAGCCCCGCCATGCCGCCCCTGCCGCGCCGCCTGCTTGCCCTGATTGCCGCCCTCGCCCTGGCCGGTGCCGCCCGCGCCGACGTGGTGCAGGTGGCCGTGGCCGCCAACTTCACCGCGCCGGCCAAGGCGCTGGCCGAGGTGCTGGCGCGCACCACCGGCCACGAGGCCAGGCTGTCCTTCGGCGCCACCGGCGCGTTCTACACCCAGATCAGGAACGGCGCGCCCTTCGACGTGTTCCTGGCCGCCGACGACGAGCGTCCGCTGAAGCTGGAACGGGAAGGCGACACCGTGCCCGGCTCGCGCTTCACCTACGCCACCGGCCAGTTGGTGCTGTGGTCGGCCCGGCCCGGCTTCGTCGACGGGCAGGGCGCCGTGCTCAAGGGCGGCGCCTTCAACAAGCTGGCCATCGCCAACCCCAAGCTGGCGCCCTACGGCGCCGCCGCCATGCAGACCCTGGACAAGCTGGGCCTGGCGGCCGCGCTGCAGCCCAAGCTGGTGACGGGCGAGAGCATCGGCCAGACCTACACCTTCATCGCCACGGGCAACGCCGAGCTGGGCTTTGTCGCGCTGTCGCAGGTGCTCGAGGGCGGCAAGCTCAAGGCCGGCTCGGCCTGGGTCGTGCCGGCGCAGTACCACGCGCCCATCGTGCAGGACGCCGTGATGCTCAAGCGCGCCGCCGGCAACCCGGCCGCCCAGGCGTGGATCAAGCTGCTGCACTCGGCCGGCGCCAAGGACCTGATCCGCAGCTACGGCTATGCGGTGAAATAAGACAAAAATTTAGGCAAAATCGAGCTCAAGCGCCTGTCCTGCAAGCCCGACAAGCTATTGTTTTTGAATCGCTCCGATTCGACACCCGACATCCCCTCGCCCATGCTCGACGCCAACAGCCTGGCCGCCATCCGCCTGACGATCGAGCTGTCGCTCGTCACCACGCTGGTGCTGCTGGTGCTGGGCACGCCCCTGGCCTGGTGGATCGCGCGCGGGCGCTCGCGCTGGCGCCCGCCGGTGCGCGCGCTGGTGTCGCTGCCGCTGGTGCTGCCGCCCTCGGTGCTGGGCTTTTACCTGCTGGTGGCGCTGGGCGCCAACGGGCCGCTGGGCCGGCTCACGCAGGCGCTGGGCTGGGGCACGCTGGCCTTCACCTTCTGGGGCCTGCTGCTGGGCTCGCTGATCTACTCGCTGCCCTTCGTGGTGCAGCCGCTCGTCAACGCCTTCGAGAGCCTGGGCGAGCGCCCGCTGGAGGCCGCCGCCACGCTGCGCGCCAGCCCGCTGGACGCCTTCTGCAGCG
>JAKOWB010000404.1 GCA_029781795.1 Pseudomonadota bacterium
GCTGCGCTCGTCGGCGATGATCAGGGTGCGCTCGAACTGGCCGGTCTTGGCGGCATTGATGCGGAAATAGGTCGAGAGCTCCATCGGGCACTTCACGCCCGGCGGGACGTAGACGAAGGAGCCGTCGGTGAAGACCGCGGAGTTGAGGCAGGCGTGCTTGTTGTCGGCATAAGGCACGACCGAGCCGAGGTACTTGCGCACCAGCTCCGGCACGCGCTGCACCGCCTCCGAGATCGGGCAGAAGATGACGCCGGCCTCTTCCAGCTTGGTGCGGAAGGTGGTGGCGACCGAGACGCTGTCGAAGACGGCATCGACGGCGACGTTGCTGTTCTTCACGCCGGCCAGGATCTCCTGCTCGCGCAGCGGGATGCCCAGCTTCTCGTAGGTCTCCAGCAGCTTGGGGTCGACCTCGTCGAGCGAGGCCGGTCCTGCCGTCTTCTTCGGCGCCGAGTAGTAGTAGGCGTCCTGGTAGTCGAGCGCCGGGAAGTCGACGTTGGCCCAGGTCGGCTCCGGCATGGTCAGCCAGTGGCGATAGGCCTTGAGGCGCCAGTCGAGCAGCCACTCCGGCTCGCCCTTCTTGGCCGAGATGAAGCGGATGATCTCCTCGCTCAGGCCCTTGGGCGCCGTGTCGGCCTCGATGTCGGTGACGAAGCCGTACTTGTAGCGCTCCAGTTCCTCGACCTGCCGGGTGGTCTCCAGCTTAGCCATCAGCTCTCTCTTCTCTCCTGGACCCGCGGTCCTTCTGGACCGTCTTGATCGTGATTCAGCGTCGTATCAGGCCGTCTTCTCGCCGAGCTGCAGGATCGGCGGCCCCAGGGCCGTGTCCGGCAGGCTCATCTCCGCCAGGGTTACGCTGGCCAGCGCGCCGTGGATCGCCTGGTTGACCTTGTTCCAGTTGCCGGCCATGGGGCAGAGCGAGGAGACGCCGCAGGGGTCGGGCGCGTTCTCGACGCAGGCCGTCAGGGCGATCGGCCCCTCCAGTGCCTCGACGATGTCGGCCACGGTGATCTCGGTCGCGCCGCGTCCCAGGCTGTAGCCGCCGGCGGCGCCGCGGTGCGAGGCGACGATGCCGGCCCGCGCCAAGGAATTCAGCAGCTTGGCCACGGTGGGCAGGGGCAGCTGGCCGCAGTCGGCGATCTGCTGGGCAGAGGTCAGCGTGCCGGGGCGCCGCGCCATCTGCGTCAGGACCACGACCGCGTAGTCGGTCAAGCGATTGAGGCGGAACAAGACCTTGGGCCTCCCGGCCACAAATCCTACTGAAAGCGTCCGGATTGATGATTTAGTGAAGCCGGACCGGATTTGAAAGGCTTTTCTCGCGCTTCGGGGCGCCCTGCGCTAAAGGCAGGGCAAGCGGGCGGGGAGGGGCAGAGCCATGGCAGGCGCGGTCACGATTGTCGAGCATCCCATCGTGCAGGACGCCCTGGCGCGGCTGCGCGACCGGGCGACACCGCCGCCGATGTTTCGCGACGACCTGCGCCGAGTCGGCTGGATCCTGGGCTACGAGGCCCTGGCCGACGCGCGCAGCGTGGCGGCGCAGGTGGAGACGCCGGTAGCTCCCGCGTCGGTGCGGCGCCTGGCCGAGCCGCTGCCGGCCCTGGTGACGGTGCTGCGGGCCGGGAACGGCCTGCTGGAGGGGCTGCTGGACCTGCTGCCGGCGGCGCCGGTCGGCCACCTGGGGCTCTATCGCGACCATACGACGCTGCAGGCGGTGGAGTACTACCGGCGCCTGCCGGGACAGATGGATCAGCGCCTGGTGCTGGTCTGCGATCCCATGCTGGCAACCGGCCATACCTCGGTCGCGGCCTTGAGCCGCCTGAAGGAGGCCGGGGCCAGGGCGATCCGCTATCTCTGCCTGGTCGCCGCGCCGGAAGGCATCGCCACGGTCCACGCCGCCCACCCCGACGTCGGCATCTGGACCGCGGCGGTCGACCAGCGCCTCAACCAGCATGGCTACATCGTCCCGGGGCTGGGCGATGCCGGCGACCGGCTCTACGGCACCTTCTAGGTGACTGCCCGATGCCGGGGCCTGCCTAAGGAAAAGGCAGGCGACGCAACGGCTTGTGACATCTCACCGCTGTCGATACGGTGTCCTGCGAGGGCGGGCAACCGCCGCTGATTGCAGGCCGGACGGCCGCCTTGGCTGGCCGGCGGATGCGTTGCTTTTGCAAGAGGGCAGGGCTGGGTGGTGCGCCACCGGCCCGGAGGCCCCAGACATGAACTTTGGGAGGAAACCATGGGTATCTTCAGCAAGAGCCTTTTGGCCGCCGCCGCGCTGGTCGTGGCGGCCGGCACCGCTATCGCCGACGACATTACCCTCAAGGCCTCGCACCAGTGGCCCGGCGGCAAGGGCGACGTGCGCGACGAGATGGTGCAGATCCTGGCCCGCGAGGTGGCGGCCGCCAACGTCGGCCTGACCATCCAGGTCTATCCCGGCCAGTCGCTCTACAAGGCCAAGGACCAGTGGGGCGCGATGGTCAACGGGCAACTCGACATCGCCGCCTTCCCGCTCGACTACGCGTCCGGCCGCGTGCCGCAGTTCTCGGCGACGCTGATGCCGGGCCTGGTGCGCAACCATGACCGCGCCGAGCGGATGAACGATTCGCCCTTCATGGCCGACATCAAGGCCATCGTGGAGCAGAACGGCGTGGTGGTGCTGGCCGACGCCTGGCTGGCCGGGGCCTTCGCCTCGAAGAAGAACTGCATCACCTCGCCCGACACCATCAAGGGCCAGGTGACGCGCGCCGCCGGCCCCGCCTTCGAGCAGATGCTGGCCGGCGCCGGCGCCTCGATCTCCTCGATGGCCTCGTCGGAGATCTATACCGGCATGCAGACCGGGGTGCTGGACGCGACCAACACCTCCTCGGGCTCCTTCGTGTCCTACCGGCTCTACGAGCAGGTGGTCTGCCTGACCGCGCCGGGCGCCAATGCGCTCTGGTTCATGTACGAGCCGATCCTCATGTCCAAGAAGTCCTGGGACAACCTCAACGCCGACCAGCAGGCCGCGCTGATGGCCGCCAGCCAGAAGGCCGAGGACTACTTCAAGGGCGAGGCGCGCAAGCTCGACGACGAGATGATCAAGGTCTTCAAGGACGCCGGGGTCGAGGTGGTCGAGATGAGCCCGGCGGACTACGACGCCTGGCTCGCGATCGCCAAGGAGACCTCCTACAAGATCTTCGCCGAGGAGGTCGAGGGCGGCGCCGAGCTGATCCAGAAGGCGCTCGACGTACAGTAAGGGTTCGGGAGGCAGCGGCGCGGCCCCGGACCGGGACCGCGCCGCGCCTTTCGGGGGGCAGCCCATGCGGCACTACATCCGCTTCGTCTCCACGCTGTCGCGTATCGCCGGCGTGTTCTCCGCACTGCTGCTGCTGGCCGCTGTGCTGGTGGTCACGCACATGGTCTTCGTGCGCTACGTGCTGAACGGCTCAACCATCTGGCAGACCGAGTTCGTGACCTATTCGCTGGTCGCCGCCACCTTCCTCGGCAGCGGCTACGTGCTGCTGCTGAAGGGCCACGTCAACGTCGACGTGCTGGTGAACGCCGCGCGGCCGGGCGTCCGTCGCGCCCTGCAGCTGCTCTCGACGCTGCTCTGCCTCTGCTTCTGCCTGCTGCTGGGCTATGCCGGCTGGCGCTTCTTCCATTCCGCCTGGGCCGGCAAGTGGAAGACCGACACGGTCTGGGCCATCCCGCTCTGGATCCCGCTGCTGCCGCTGCCGCTCGGCATGCTGATTCTCTTCCTGCAGTACCTGGCCGAGCTGCTGCGCCTGGTCTCCAGCCGCGACGAGGCACGCCCATGAGCCCCGGTATCATGGGCCTGATGCTGCTGGGCGGCCTGCTGCTGCTGCTGGCCATCGGCATGCCCATCGCCTTCTCGCTGGGCCTGGTCTCCATCGTCGCGCTGCTGCTGACCGAGGGCATGGGCTCGCTCGACCTGATCGGCGAGCTGGTGTTCGGCAACCTCGCCAGCTTCTCGCTGGTCTCGATCCCCATGTTCATCCTGATGGGCGCGGCGATCTCCGCCTCGCCCGCGGGCAAGGATCTCTACGAAGCGCTGGACCGCTGGCTGAACCGCGTGCCGGGCGGCCTGGTGCTGTCCAACCTTGGCGCCTGCTCGCTCTTCGCCGCGCTCTCCGGCTCCTCGCCGGCGACCTGCGCCGCCATCGGCAAGATGGGCATCCCCGAGATGCAGAAGCGCGGCTATCCGGACGAGATCGCCGCCGGCTCCATCGCCGCCGGCGGCACGCTCGGCATCCTGATCCCGCCCTCGATCACCATGATCGTCTATGGCATCGCCACCGAGACCTCGATCGGCCGGCTGTTCCTGGCCGGCGTGCTGCCGGGCGTGATGCTGACCGCGCTCTTCATGATCTGGACCTTGATCGCCTGCCGCCGCCGCGGCCTGGGCGTCGACCAGCTCGGCCGGCGCTATACCTTCCGCGAGCGCGTGGCGGCGCTGCCGCGGGTCGTGCCGTTCCTGGTCGTGGTGCTGGCGATCCTCTTCGTGCTCTACGGCGGCGTCGCCACGCCGTCCGAGGCCGCCGGCGTCGGCGCGCTCTTCTGCCTGCTGCTGGTGATCCTGATCTATCGCCTCTTCAGCCTGAAGTCGCTGGGCCGCCTGTTCCGCGACACGCTGAAGGAGAGCGTGATGATCATGCTGATCATCGGCGCGTCCGAGCTCTTCTCCTTCGCCCTCTCCTCGCTCTTCGTCACCCAGTCGATCGCCGCCTGGATCGCCGACCTGGACGTGAACCGCTGGGTGCTGATGGCGATCATCAACCTCTTCCTGCTGGTCGCCGGCTTCTTCCTGCCGCCGGTCGCGGTGATCCTGATGACCGCGCCGATCCTGCTGCCGATCATCACCCAGGCCGGGTTCGATCCCTACTGGTTCGCCGTGGTGCTGACCATCAACATGGAGATCGGCCTGATCACGCCGCCGGTCGGCCTCAACCTCTACGTCATCAACGGCATCGCGCCGGAGATCACGCTCAGGTCGATCCTGGTCGGCTCGATCCCCTATGTGCTCTGCATGGTGCTGGCGATCGTGATCCTCTGCCTGGTGCCGGAGATCGCGACCTGGCTGCCCAGCGCGGTCATCGGCTAGGAGACATTCCTGCGGCCGGCGGACGAGCGCCTTGTCCGCCGCGCATCTTCCCACCGCCGCGGCGGAGGTCCAGTCTGCCGGCCTCGATCACCGGGAGGACCGCCATGAGCCGGCCGCCGCTGCCGCCCTTCACGCTGGAGACCGCGATCCAGAAGGCCCGCATGGCCGAGGACGCCTGGAACACGCGCGACCCGCAGCGCGTGGCGCTGGCCTATACCGAGGACAGCGTCTGGCGCAACCGCGCCGAGTTTCCGCAGGGGCGGGCGGAGATCGTCCGCTTCCTGGAGCGCAAGTGGGCGCGCGAGCTGGACTACCGCCTGATCAAGGAGCTCTGGACCTTCGGCGGCGCGCGCATCGCCGTGCGCTTCGCCTATGAATGGCACGACGACAGCGGCCAATGGTTCCGCTCCTACGGCAACGAGAACTGGGAGTTCGACGCCGCCGGCCTGATGCGGCGCCGCTTCGCCAGCATCAACGACCTGCCCATCGCCGAGAGCCAGCGGCTCTATCACTGGCCGCTCGGCCCGCGCCCGGCGGATCACCCGGGGCTCAGCGACCTCGGCCTCTAGGCGCGGAACAGGCGGCGCAGGCTGGCCAGGGCGAGCAGCCCGGCGAGGCAGAGCAGCGCCATGGCGCCATAGGCCGCCCAGGCGCCCTGGTCCTGGTAGAGCCGGCCCGCGAGCGCCATCGAGAGGCTGATGAAGATGCCGGTCTGGATCGCCGCCAGCAGCGACTGGCCGCTGGCCAGGCGGCCCGCCGGCACCACGCGCGCCACCAGCGTGACGGTCGCCAGGTGCACGATGGCGAAGGAGAGGGCGTGCAGCGTCTGCAGCGCCAGCAGCAGCGGCAGGCCGGGGCCGGTTGCCATCAGGCCCCAGCGCAAGGCGCCGCCCAGGCCGCCGATGGCCAGCAGGACGGCTGGCGGGAAGCGGCGCAGCAGGTTCCGGCCATAGGCCAGCAGCAGGATCTCGGCCACCACGCCCTCGATCCACAGCCAGGCGATGGCCTGGTCGCCATAGCCTTCGCGCCGCCATTCCAGTGCCGAGACCACGTAGTAGCCGCCGTGGCTCGCCTGCAGCAGGGCGGAGACCAGCACCAGGGCAAGGAAGCGCCGGTTGCGGAACAGCGCCCGCCACTTCTCGGCCGGTGGCCCCTGGGTGGCGCCGGGCGGCCGGCGGGGCAGGGCCCAGGCGGCGCCGGCGGTGGCGAGCAGCGGCAGCACCACGGCCAGCAGGTACCAGTCGTGGTCCTGCAGCGCGATCAGCCAGGCGCCCAGCAGGTTGCCGAAGACGAAGGTGACCGAGCCCCAGAGCCGGACCCGGCCGTAGTCGATTCCCAGGTCCCGGGTCGCCTGGTTGATCTGGCTGTCGCTGATCGGGACGATGGCGCCCATCACGAAACCCAGGATCAGGTGCGCCGTCAGGGCCCAGGCATAGCCCTGGGTGACGAAGAAAAGCGCATAGCTGCCGGCGCAGGCCAGGGCCAGCAGCATCAGGGTCGGGCGGCCGCGCCCCGGCGGGTCGGCGATGCGCCCCCAGAAGGGCACGCCGAAGAGCCGCATCCAGGAGGCCGCGCCCATGACCACGCCGATCTCGGCCGCGCTCAGCCCCTTGCCGGCCAGGAAGGGCGGCCAGAAGGGCAGGTAGGTGCCGAGCGACAGGAAGAAGCAGCCGAGGAAGGCCGAGAGGCGCAGGGCGAGCGAGCGGGCGGTGAGGGGGCTGGACATGGCGGCCGGCGGCGTGGGGCGGCGGACTATGCCAGGGCTCGCGCCAAGCTGCCACAGCCGGCCCATCGCTGCCCTGCGCCGGTCGCGCTTGCCGCCGGCGCCGGGGCCTCGCTAGTGTCCGCCCGCCTTACCCGAGTTGAGGAGCCCTTCCCCCGTGTCGGACAGCTATGACGTGGTGATCGCCGGCGGCGCGGTGATCGGCTCCAGCACCGCCTTCTGGCTGAAGGCCGGCGCCGGACGCGACCTCAAGGTCCTGGTGGTCGAGAAGGACCCGACCTACACCTACTGCGCCACCACGCGCTCGGCCGGCTCGATCCGCCAGCAGTTCTCGACGCCCGAGAACATCGCCATCTCGCTCTTCGGCATCCAGTTCCTGCGCAACGTCGCCGACTACCTCTCGGTGGACGGCGAGGCGCCGGCGCTGGGCCTCAAGGAGAAGGGCTACCTCTTCCTCGCCAGCGAGGCCGGCAAGCCGGTGCTGGCGAAGAACCACAAGCTGCAGATCGACATGGGCGCCGACAACGTGCTGCTGACGCCGGAGGCGCTGAAGCAGCGTTTCCCCTGGATGAACGTCGAGGACCTGGCCGTCGGCTGCCTGGGCCTCACCATGGAGGGCTGGCTCGACCCGCAGCAGCTCCTCCAGGGCTTCCGCCGCAAGGCACGCGCCCTCGGCGCGGAGTACCGCCATGACGAGGTGGTCGGCATCGAGAGGGACGGCAACCGCGTCGTCGCGGTGCGGCTGAAGCAGGGCGGGCGCGTCGCCTGCGGCGCCTTCGTCAACGCCTCGGGCCTCTTCGGGCACGAGGTCGCGGCGATGGCCGGCATCGAGCTGCCGGTGCGGCCGAAGAAGCGCTGCGTCTATGTGCTGGACGTGCGCGAGCCGCTGCCGAACTGTCCGCTGGTCATCGACATGACCGGCGCCTACTTCCGCCCCGAGGGCGCCTACTACGTCTGCGGCATCCAGCCCGACCCGGCGAACGATCCCGACACGCGCGACGTGGAGGTCGACCACGCCCTCTTCGAGGAGACGCTCTGGCCCATCCTGGCGCACCGCGTGCCGGCGCTGGAGGCGGTGAAGGTGGTGAATTCCTGGGCCGGCAACTACGACTACAATCTCTTCGACCAGAACGCGATCCTGGGACCGCACCCGGAGATCGCGAATTTCCACTTCGCCAACGGCTTCTCCGGCCACGGCCTGCAGCAGAGCCCGGCGGTCGGCCGCGCCCTGGCCGAGCTGCTGACCGAAGGCCGCTACGTCACGCTGGACCTCTCCCGCTTCGGCTTCGAGCGCATCGCCGCCAAGCAGCCGATCATCGAGGAGAACGTGGTCTGAGGCCTACTCCGGGCCCTCGATCGCCCGGCCCCAGCGCTTCACGTTGATCCGGCCCTCGTCGACGACGCAGGTCGCGGCGGTCGCCGGCACGGCGAAGGTGGTGCCGAGCGAAACGGCCTGGCCGAAGCGCAGGGCGCTGGAGGCCAGCAGCCAGAGCTGCCGGGACGCGCCGTCACCCTTGGAGAAGACGACCGAGAGGTTCTCCAGCGGCTGCGCCAGCTTCAGCGTCATGGAGACGATCACGCCGCCGCCGGAGTCCACGGTGGAGGAGCGCGCCAGCACCTGCGGCATCTCCCGCGGCGTGCCTTCGGCGGCGAAGACCGCGCTGTCGATCAGGCGCACCGCCCACTGCTCGGCCTTGGCCTCGCCGGTGAGGCAGGCTTCGTAGTAGCTGACCGTCGGGCTCTGCCAGATCTCGATATGGTCGTCGCTCAGCCAGGACTTGCCGCCGGCGGCGATGCGCTGGGTGCGCACGGCGACATAGAGCAGGTCGGGCTCGACCGTCAGCAGCTTCATCCAGGCGGCGTCGGCCGCCGCCGCCGCCGCGTCGCCCCAGACGACGAAGCCGCGGCCGGTCTCGGCCGAGAGGGTGGTGGCGCAGGTGCCGGGCGAGACGTCGTAGCTGCCGGCGGGCAACGCCGTGGCCTCAAGCCGCGGGATCAGCACCGCGCGGTTGATCTCCTCGTCGGACGGATCGTTCGGGCCAGGTTCAGGAATCTCGCCGTCGCTCCTGCAGGCCGGCGACCACCACTCGACGTCGCCCTGGCTCCAGTTGGTCCAGTCCCAGGATCCCGTCTCGTAGTTGAGGCCGAGCGACCAGTAGCCGTCCCAGGCTTCGCGCAGTTCGCGCAGCGGCTGAAGCTGGTAGACGTCGGTCCGGCCCCAGCGCCAGGCCGAGCCGCCGACCTGCGAGTGGGTCAGGCTGTTGTCGCCGATCTCGATCTCGTCCTCGCCGATGCCGGCGGCGCCGTAGCCGTCGTTGCAGAGCTCCAGCAGCTCCGTCGTCTCGTCGCCGGCATCGACATAGAGCTCGCGCCAGCCGTCACGGCATTCGATGCCCTCGGCCCAGGCGCCCTGGGGTGGCTGCTCGAAGGTGAGCTCGATCACCCCGACCGGCTTGCCGTTCTTGCCGAGACCGGCCGGCGTGGCCTTGACCTGGCAGCCCGGACGGCCATCGCAGAGCACCTGCGGATCGGCGGCCCGGAGCGCGCCTGGGGCGAGCAGGGCGGCGCCCACCACCAGGACAGCGGCAAGAGGGCGGCGCATGGCGTGCCTCGCTGGGGGAGGGGTCAGACGAAGGCCTTGTAGGCCATCATGGTGAAGGTGTCGCGGATGCCGGGCAGGCGCTGCACCCGCTCGGTGACGAAGTGGCCGATGTCGGCGCCGTCGTCGAGATAGCACTTCACCAGCAGGTCATGCTCGCCGGAGATCGAGTGCACCTCGGAGACCTGCTCGATCTCCTGCACGCAGGCATCGGCGACCTGATAGGCCTTGCCCAGATCGCACTTGATCAGGATGAAGATTGTCTGCATGCGCCGGAGGCTAGCAGGGCCCCCGGCGCCCGTCACCTGCCACGCCCCATTCTGGGGACGCGCCGTCAGCCGACGGCGCGGGTGGGACGCAGCAGGAAGGCCGGCGTGTGGTCGCCGAAGGTGGAGGTGGGGTGATGCGGCTCGTCCGAGGGACGGCGGTCGCGCGGCTCGCCCCGCCCGCCCTGGCGCGGCTCCTCGCGACGCTCGCGGCGGCCGGCGGAGCGGCGGCCTTCATCACTGGCCGGGCGCTCGTGCCGGCGGCGCGCCGGGACGATCTCGGCGACGACGGCGTCGTTGGCGACTTCGGCCGGCGCTTCGACGGCGGGGACCTCGGTAGCGAGAACATCGGCCGGCACCGGCTCGGCGACCGGCGTCTCGGCGACGGTGGCTTCCTCGCGAGCCCGTCCACGGCCACGGCCGCGACGGTCGCTGCGCTCACCACGCTCGCTGCGGCCGCGGCCGCGCCGCTCCTCGCGGGCCGGGGCTTCGCCCTCGGCAGGCGCGGCGATGCCCTCCAGCGTGATCTCCGGGATATCCTTCTTGGTGATGTGGCGGATCGAGGCCAGGAACTTGGAATCCGCCGGCGTCGCCAGCGTGAAGGCCTTGCCGCTGCGGCCGGCGCGGCCGGTGCGGCCGATGCGGTGGACGTAGTCCTCGGCGTGGATCGGCACGTCGAAGTTGAAGACGTGGCTGACCGCCGGGATGTCCAGGCCGCGCGCCGCGACGTCGGAGCAGACCAGGAGCTGCGCCTTGCCGGCGCGGAACTGGTCCAGCGTCTCGGTGCGCGCCGGCTGCGACATGTCGCCATGCAGCGCCTTGGCGTTGAAGCCGTGGCGCTCCAGCGACTTGTGCAGCAGGGCCACGTCGCGCTTGCGGTTGCAGAAGATCAGGGCCGAGGCGATCTCCTCGCTGCGCAGCAGGGTGCGCAGCGCCTCGCGCTTCACCTTGGGGTCCATCGAGGTGCGGATCAGCGCCTGGGTCACGGTGACCGCGGCGCTGGCCGGCGGGTCGACCGAGATGGCCTTGGGGTTGGACAGGAACTTGTCGGCCAGGCGCCGGATCTCCGGCGGCATGGTGGCCGAGAAGAACAGCGTCTGGCGCTGCTGCGGCAGGCGGCCGACGATCTTCTCGATGTCGGGGATGAAGCCCATGTCGAGCATGCGGTCGGCTTCGTCGATCACCAGCAGCTTGCAGTCGGCCAAAAGGATCTGGCCGCGGTCGAAGAGGTCGAGCAGACGGCCGGGCGTGGCGATCAGCACGTCGACGCCGCGCTGCAGCACTGCCTTCTGGTCGTCCATCGAGGTGCCGCCGATCAGCAGCGCCATGTTGAGCTTGTGGTGCTTGCCGTACTTCTCGAAGGACTCGGCGACCTGCTGGGCCAGCTCGCGCGTCGGCTCCAGGATCAGCGAGCGCGGCATCCGCGCCCGGGCCCGGCCGCCGGCCAGGATGTCGATCATCGGCAGGGTGAAGCCGGCCGTCTTGCCGGTGCCGGTCTGCGCGCATCCGAGGACGTCGCGACCCATCAGCACCACCGGGATGGCCTGACGCTGAATCGGCGTGGGAGTGGTGTAGCCAGCGTCCGCTACGGCTTTCAGGAGCTCCGGAGAGAGTCCCAGATCATCAAAAGACATGCATACCTTTCGGTCGGATCGGAGTTGTGCGAGCCCGTCGATCAGAAACCGTCGATCCGAAATGGGTCGGTTTCGGGGGATCCGCGAGAGACCTGTCCGGTCTCGACAATGACACCCGACCTTTACAGGCCGGTTGCGGTCTGCCCGAATCCGGGCGCCGCAAGTCTTCTCGCGCCGCGCAATATCGTTGCGCAGGTGCGAAAAGTCAATGCCGGAGCGGGGTTTCGCCGCTCTCTTCGCCGGTCTGGCGGCTATCTGCCCGGCGCATAGAGTTCGCTGGCGACGCCGAGGTAGCTGTCCCAGGCGAACCAGTAGGCAAGATGCCCGGCCAGGCGCGGCAGGTGCTGGCCGCCAGGGCCGTCCAGGGCCTCCTCGCCGACCCGCCAGGAGCGGCCGTCCTGGTCGACGAGGCTGGTCTCGTCCGGCCCGGCCCTGAAGCGACGCTCGCCGCGCCCGTAGGCCCGCACCTCCCGCCGTCCGGCATCGCCGAGCAGCACCACCGCCTGGCGGCCGACCGTGTCGTTGATGACCGTCCCGCCGGCGAAGGCGTCGATGGGCCAGGCCTTGGCCGCCCCGGTCAGGCGCAGGCCGAAGACGACCTCCTTGGCGGCGAGGCCCTGGTCCCGCACGACGGCCGGGAACATCAGATCGGGGCTGGCGAAGTAGTCGGCATAGGCCGCCCCCGGCCGGTAGTCGCGGTGATAGCCGGTCTCCAGCGCGAGCACCGTGGTCTCGGGGTGCCGCTCGCGCCAGTCCGCCCAGGTCGTCACCGCGACCGGCCGCTGGCGCAGCACGATGCCGCTGCCGACCAGCGGGCCGACCGCCGGCTCGCCGGTGAACTGGTTCCACAGGCTTTCCGTCTGCCAGTCGAACATGAGCTTGTTGGAGCGGTAGAGCAGGCCCGAGGAGCCGAAGCGCAGGGCCTCGCCGCGCCCCTCGACCCGGGTCTCGTAGAGGATGCCGGCGCCGCAGAGCGTGCAGTAGGCCAGCGCCACCGGCACGCCGCCGACCACGTCGTTCATCATCTCGTGCCAGGCCAGGATGCGCAGCGGATAGGCCCGCAGGTCGCCGTTGATGGCGATACCGAAGACCAGGTCGTCGTCCAGCAGGTAGTCGGCCGCGCCGGCGGGGATCATGGCCGGGTCGTCGAGCGACGGAATGCCGTCCAGTGCCGGCACGCCGCCCCAGGTGATCTCCTCGAAGCGGATGCGCAGCCGCTCGGGCGCCAGGGCCTCGGGCGGGAAGAACTCCATGAAGCGTGGGTCCAGGCGACGCAGCACCTCCAGCGCGATGGCGGCGAAGCTCGGGTGCGGCCGGACCTCGGGATGCGCCTCCTGCCACAGCATCCAGGCGTGCCAGGTGCTGCCGGGCTGGCCTTCCAGGCTGGTGCCGGTCAGCTGCTCCAGTAGCCGGGCCAGCGCGGCGCGCCCGGCCGGATGGTAGCGCAGTCCGAGGATGGCGGCGGCGGCGACATCCTCTTGGCCCCGGTCGGCCAGATAGTCCACGGCGGCGGCGAACTCCTCGCCGTCGCCGAACACCAGGGCCCGGCTGGCGAAGGCGACCAGTTCGTCGTCTTCGGCCGCGCGGGCCGCTCCGCTCGCCAGCAGGGCGAGCGCGAAGCCGGCCAGCAGCAGCGTCAGGCGGCGCATGACAGCTACGCTGGCCGTGCCGGATGGCGGCCGCAAGCGCCTCGCGCCCTGCGCACGGGCTCGTGATGGCGCTTGGTGGCGCGGCCTGCAGGGGGCTAGGGTCGCGGGCCCGAACCGAGGAGACGACCGCCCCCGTGCCCGACCGTATTCCGCTCGCCCTCTGTCCCGGCCTGCTGCTCGACGGGCGGCTCTGGCAGCATCAGATCCCGGCGCTGTCCGACATCGCCGACATCCGCGTGCCGGACTTCACCCGGCATGATTCCATGCAGGGTTTCGCCGAGGCGGTGCTGGAGATCATGCCCGAGCGCTTCGCCCTGGCCGGTCTCTCGATGGGCGGCAGCGTCGCCTTCGAGGTGATGCGCCAGGCGCCGGAGCGGGTGACGCGCCTGGCGCTCATGGACTGCCGCGCGCCGGTCGATCCGCCGGAGCAGGCGGCCCGCCGCCGCGGTTTCATGGAGCTGGCGAAGAAGGGCCGCTTCCGCGGCGTCACGCCCCAGCTGCTGCCGGTGCTGATCCATCCCGACCGGCAGAAGGACCAAGCCCTCACCGGCCTGCTGATGGCGATGGCCGAGACGGTCGGCCGCGAGGCCTTCCTGCGCCAGCAGACCGCGCTGCTGACCCGACCGGACAACGTTCCGCTGCTGTCCTGGATCGACGTGCCGACCATCGTCGTCTGCGGCCGGCAGGACGCGCTGACGCCGCTGTTCTATGCCGAGGAGATGGCCGCCGGCATCCGCGGCAGCAGGCTGATCGTGGTCGAGAACTCGGGCCATCTGCCGCCGCTGGAACAGCCGGACGAGGTGAACCGGATCCTGCGGGAGTGGCTGACGGCCTGATGGACGGCGAGACCCACGCCACCCCCCTGATCGTCACCATCGTCGCCGGCCTGGGCTTCGCCTTCCTGCTGGGCATGATCGCGGCGAAGCTGCGCCTGCCGCCGATCGTCGGCTACCTGCTGGCCGGGGTGGTGGTGGGGCCGCACACGCCGGGCCTGGTGGCCGACGGCGAGCTGGCGGCGGAGCTGGCCGAGATCGGCGTCATCCTGCTCATGTTCGGCGTCGGCCTGCACTTCTCCATCGGCGACCTCTGGGCGGTGCGGCGCGTCGCCATCACCGGGGCCATCGCGCAGATCCTGCTGGCGACGCTGGTCGGCATCGCCGTCGGCCTGCTCGGTGGCTGGGACCTGGCCGCCGGCCTGGTGCTGGGCCTCTCGGTCTCGGTCGCCAGCACCGTGGTGCTGCTGCGCGCGCTGGACGAGCGCAACGCGCTGGCCTCGGTCGACGGGCGAATCGCCATCGGCTGGCTGATCGTCGAGGACCTGGTCATGGTGCTGACGCTGGTGCTGCTGCCGGCCTTCGGTGCCTGGCTGGGCGGCGACGGCGAGACCCTCGGCCTCTCGGCGCTGGCGAAGGAACTGGGCCTCACCCTGCTGCGCGTCATTGTCTTCGGCGCCGTGGTTCTGCTGCTCGGCGTCCGCTTCGTGCCCTGGCTGCTGCGCCAGGTGGCGCGCACCGGCTCGCGCGAGCTCTTCACCCTGGCGGTGCTGGGCCTGGCGCTGGGCATCGCCTTCGCCGCGGCGGAACTGGCCGGCGTCTCCTTCGCACTCGGCGCCTTCCTGGCCGGCATCGTGCTGAGCAAGTCCGAGCTGAGCCACCGCGCCGCGGCCGAGGCGCTGCCGCTGCAGAACGCCTTCGCCGTGCTCTTCTTCGTCTCGGTCGGCATGCTGTTCGACTACCGCGTGCTGCTGGAAGAGCCGCTGGGCCTCCTCGCCGTGGTCTTCGTCATCGTGGTGGCCAAGCCGGTGATCGCCGGCCTCATCGTCGTATTGCTGGGCTATCCGCTGCGCAGCGCGCTGGTGGTCGGTGTCAGCCTGGCGCAGATCGGCGAGTTCTCCTTCATCCTCGCCAGCCTCGGCGTGGCGCTCGGCCTCTTTCCGGAGGAGGGACGAGACCTGGTGCTGGCGGCGGCGCTGCTGTCGATCACCGTCAACTCCTTCCTCTTCAAGCTGGTGGAGCCGCTGTCACGCTGGCTGGCCGGACCCGGGCGCCCGCTGGCGCGGCGCGAGGGGCGGGCGCGGCGGCGTATGGGTCTGCTGCGCCGGTCGCTGCGCCAGCAGCGCCACGCGGCGGCGAGGCAGGTCAGCCCTTCGCAGCTGCGCAGCCAGGCAGAGCTGGCGCGGCTCTTCCCGCTGCTGCGGGACATGAGCGAGGAGCGGCTGGACGAGTTGATCGGCCTTTTCCTGCCGCGCTCGGCACAGCCGGGCGAGCGGCTGTTCCGCACTGGCGACCGGGCCGACGTGCTCTACTTCATCCTCGAGGGCAGCGTGGAGGTCGAGCTGCCGCAGGGCCACGCGGTCACACTGCACTCCGGCGAGATCTTCGGCGAGATGGCGCTGCTCAGCGGCAAGCGGCGCTCGGCCGACGTGGTGGCGCTGGACTATTGCCAGTTCCTGACCTTGACCAGCGACAACTTCGATGCTTTCGCGCGCCTGCACCCGCCATTGCGCGAGCGGCTGGAGGCGCTGGCCAACGCGCGCAACAGCCACAACCAGGGCGGCGACAGGGACTAGAAGAAGTCCCAGTCGCGGCCGTTCTGCTCCTCGAGGTCCGGATTGCGCAACGGGAAGAGCTCGCTGCCGATCTGCGAGAAGAGGCGCGCCAGCTTCGGGTCGTCCGGGCCGGTCACCCCGTCGATCGAGCCGCTGGTCCACGAGAGGCGCCGCTCGCCGTTGCAAGCCGCCGCGGCGACGGTCAGCGCGCCGCCGCTGAAGTCATAGCCGCGGAGATCGGCACCCGGCGCGCAGAAACCGGCGCCGTTGCCGCCGCCGATGACCACCACGACGCGGTTCTTGGCCGTCGCCGTGTCCGGAGTCTGCGGCGACAGGGTGAAGTCCGCCTTGCTCATGGCGCCGTGGGCCACTTCGCGCGCCGCGACGGCGGCCACCTGTCCGGTGCCGGCTGCCCCGAAGGCGGTGCCGACCAGCACCAACTGGCCGTTGCCGATGAACAGCGCGCCATCGTGCGAGGTGTAGTGGTCCAGCGTGGTCGGCCCCACGACGGGGACGCCCAGGCAGCCTGCCAGCAGCGGCAGGGCGAGCAGGGGAAGCAGGCGGCGCATAGAGCTAGATATCGGCCGGCGCGTGGCAGGGGGCAAGAGGCTCAGAGCGCGTCGAAGGCCGCGTGGTAGCGCACCAGGCCGCGCGGCCAGGGACTGGCCAGGATCAGCGCCTGGAAGGCCGCCTCGGCGCCTGGCCAGGGGCAGGTGACGCCGATGTCCTTGGCCGGCCGGAAGCCGAAGCGGCGGTAGTAGGCGGGATCGCCCAGTACCACGACCAGCTTGCCGCCGCCCTTTCGGGCCGCCGCCAGCGCCGCCTCGACCAGCCGGCCGCCAATGCCCCGACGCTGGTGGTCCGGATGCACGGCCAGCGGCGCCAGCCCCAGCACCCCCGGCATGAAGGCGCCCTGCACCGAGACCGGCGAGAGCGCGACATGGCCGACAAGGGTGCCCTCCTGCGCGGCGACCAGCGAGACGTCGAGCGCATGAGCCTGGCGCAGCGCGGCGACGAGGATCGCTTCCGCCGGCCGTCCGAAGGCCAATTTTAGTAGCTTGCAGATACTATCTGCATTGCTGTGTGCCTCCGGTAGAATCTGGAAGGTGTTGCACACTAGGCCACTCCTTTGGTCTTGCGATCAATTCTGGCGAGTAGGCCTGCATTGCGCTCTTACTTAGATCGGGAGCGGGTTCATCAGAGCAGATTGCGAGTGTCATAAACGTAACTCCAAAAGCAGCAATACATATCATCGGTAAAGTATTGTTATCTTGCCAGACTTTGTATTTAAATTGCTCGTCCACGTGCCAAGTGCCTTGCTTCAGGCTAGAAGGACTTTGCAGTAGATCAAGTATGTATTCAGGTATTTTATCATCAATCAATTGACTACTGGTAAACCAAATGGAGCACACCGACCCAGATTTTGGGATAGGCTCTCTTGTATAAGAAAACTGAAGGGCTGCCCCCATTCTTGCAGCGAAAAGATACAGTGAGGACGCGACAAGCGGGCCATCGCATCTTAGATATGCCGCTATGTCTTTGGGAAGATCGGCTCTGCTATTGCGTTTGACGTGCTCAATGTATCCGGGAAGCATCTCTACAGCGTAAGGTAAATATCTTGTGCAAAGTGTATTGATAGATTGCTGAAGTTCATGATCATTTTGTATCAAATGTGGTGTATAAGTTCGAGCCATGATACTGGCGATGAAATCATGGCGGCTCATTGATCGGTTGCAACTCCTACAAGCAGGAACCTCCAGTCCTTTTGGCCTCTTGCGGTTAACAAACATTCCTATTGGCGGGCAGTGGTCAATCGTGGTCGCAATACAGACACCGCAGTAACAGCAAATGGCTGGACGACCATTCAGATATGCAATGCCATCTCGAAGTCGAAGTTTGTAGTGGATGGATTCAGACATCCAGGTCGCGGACCAGCTTGGCGTTCTCCTGGATGAAGGCGAAGCGCAGCTCGGGCTTGCGGCCCATCAACTCCTCGACGCGGCGGGCGGTGGCCTGCTGCGCGCCGGCCGGGTCCGCCTCGCGGTCGCCGACCACGACGACGCGGAGCAGCCGGCGCTTGGCCGGGTTCATCGTCGTCTCCTTGAGCTGCCCCGGCGGCATCTCGCCCAGGCCCTTGAAGCGGCTGATCTCGATCTTGCCGCGGCCCTTGAAGACCGAGGCCATCAGGCGGTCCTTGTCGGCGTCGTCCATGGCATAGACCGTGGTCGCGCCCTGGGTCAGGCGATAGAGCGGCGGCTGCGCCAGATAGAGGCGCCCGGCCTCGATCAGGCCCGGCATCTCGCGATAGAAGAAGGTCATCAGCAGCGAGGCGATGTGCGCGCCGTCGACGTCGGCGTCGGTCATGATGACGACGCGCTCGTAGCGCAGCTTCTCGGCATCGAAGCCGCCGCGCGTGCCGCAGCCCAGCGCCAGCACCAGGTCCGCGAGCTCCTGGTTCTCCTTCAGCTTGTCGGCCGAGGCCGAGGCGACGTTCAGGATCTTGCCGCGCAGCGGCAGGATGGCCTGGGTCTCGCGGTCACGCGCCTGCTTGGCCGAGCCGCCGGCGCTGTCGCCCTCGACCAGGAAGATCTCGGTGCCGATGGCGGCGGTGGAGGAGCAGTCGGCCAGCTTGCCGGGCAGGCGCAGCTTGCGCGTCGCCGTCTTGCGGCTCTGCTCCTTCTCCATGCGGCGGCGCATGCGCTCCTCGGCGCGCTCCACCACGCGCTCCAGCAGCGTGCGGGCGCGCTCCGGATGGCCGGTCAGCCAGTGCTCGAAATGGTCGCGCAGCGTGGTCTCGACCAGGCGCTGCGCCTCGGTGCTGGCCAGCTTGTCCTTGGTCTGGCCCTGGAACTGCGGCTCGCGGATGAAGAGCGACAGGAAGATGACCGCGCCGCCCAGCGCGTCCTCGGCGGTCAGCGCCCCGCCCTTGCGGTTGCCGACCAGGTCGGCATAGCCCTTGAAGGCGCGCAGGATGCCGCCGCGCAGGCCCGCCTCGTGCGTGCCGCCTTCCGGGGTCGGTATGGTGTTGCAGTAGTAGTGGGTCTCGCCCTCCTCGTCGGCCGGCCAGGTGATGGCCCACTCGACGCGCCCGCCGGCCTCGGCCAGCGGGGCCTGGCCGACGAAGGGTTCCGGCGTGATCAGCTTGCGCCGCTCCACTGTCGCGGCCAGCGAATCCTCCAGGCCGTTGGGGAAGTGCAGGCGCTCCTCGGCCGGCACGCCGTCCGTGACCAGCGAAGGATCGCAGGACCAGCGGATCTCCACGCCCTTGAAGAGGTAGGCCTTGGAGCGCGCCATGCGGTAGAGCCGCAACGGGTCGAAGCGCGCGCCGGCGCCGAAGATCGAGAGGTCGGGCGTGAAGGTGATGGTGGTGCCGCGGCGGTTCGGCACCGCGCCCATGTTCTTCAGCTTGCCCTGCGGCTCGCCGCGCCGGTAGCTCTGCGCCCAGAGGGTGCGGTCGCGCGCCACCTCGACCGTCAGGGTCTCCGCCAGGGCGTTCACCACCGAGAGGCCGACGCCGTGCAGGCCGCCCGAGGTGGCATAGGCCTTGCCGGCGAACTTGCCGCCCGAATGCAGCGTGGTGAGGATCACCTCCAGCGCCGACTTGTTCTTGTACTTGGGGTGCGGGTCGATCGGGATGCCGCGGCCGTTGTCGACGATGGTGACGCGGTTGCCGGCATCCAGCTTCATCTCGATGCGCGTGGCATGGCCGGCGACGGCCTCGTCCATCGAGTTGTCCAGCACCTCGGCCACCAGATGGTGCAGCGCGCGCTCGTCGGTGCCGCCGATGTACATGCCGGGACGGCGGCGCACGGGCTCCAGGCCCTCGAGCACCTCGATGTCCTTGGCGGTGTAGCCGGCCTCGGCACGGCTGACGTTCTGAAACAGATCGGGCATGCCCTCTGGGATAGCGGAAGCTCCTGTGGCTAGGCAAGAATGAGTAGGCCGGCGGTCGCAATCCTACTATATTTAGGGGATTAGGTCATCAGCCTGGGGAGGCGCGAGATGGGCGACAGCATGGGCGAATCGATTCTCTACGGTGCCTTGATCGGTGTCGCCGTGGTCGTGGTCTTCGCCATCATCGGCATGATGCGGAAGGCCAACTTCACCGAGCCGCCGCGCCGCCACAGCACGCTGAAGACCGCGCTCTCGCCCGCTGAGGCGGTGGCCAAGATCAAGGGCATGGCCGGCAAGGGCTATGCCATCGCCCAGGAGGACGCGGCCAAGGGCATGGTGGTCCTGGCCGATTCCATGAGCCTCATGTCCTTCGGCAACTTCTATCCGATCTTCGTCCGCCAGGGCGAGGTCGTGGTCGGCATCTCGCCCAAGGTGCCGCAGTACGGCCCCGTGGTCGGCAGCAAGCTGAAGAAGATCACGGACGCGGTGCAGGCGGCGTTGGGTGGCTGAGGAGCCAGCCAAGCGCGAGCCGCAGGGCCAGCCGGCCCTGCGCACCCTGGCGATGCCGGGCGACGCCAACCCGAACGGCGACATCTTCGGCGGCTGGGTGCTGTCGCAGATGGACCTGGCGGGCGGCGTTTCCGCCGGCATCCGGGCGCAAGGGCGGGTGGCGACCGTGGCGATCGATGCCATGCGCTTCCACCAGCCGGTCGGCATCGGCGACCTGGTGTCCTGCTATACCCGGATCACGCGGATCGGCACCACCTCGATCACCATCCACATCGAGACCTGGGCGCGCCGACACCGCCACGGCGAGGCCGTGCTGGTGACCGAGGGAACCTTCGTCTTCGTCGCCATCGACGAGAACGGCCGCCCGCGCCCGGTGCCGGCGGAAAGCTAGGCGAGTCCTAGTCGCTGCCGGCCCCGCGCGTTATCCTCGGCCCCGTATCTGGCGGAAGGGACGGGACGCGCATGATCGAGCTCTACACGGCGGCCACGGGCAACGGGCAGCGCCCGGCGCTAATCCTCGAGGAACTCGGCCTCGACTACACCATCCGCAAGGTCGACCTGGCCAAGGGCGAGCAGCGCTCGGCGCAGTTCCTGCGCCTCAATCCGCGCGGCCAGATCCCCGTGGTGGTGGACGACGACGGACCTGAGGGCGAGCGGCTGGTCCTGGCCCAGTCCTATGCCATCCTGTTGCACTACGCCATGAAGCATGGCCGCTTCATCCCCAAGGATCCGGGGCAGAAGGCGCTGATGCTGCAGTACCTCTTCGCGGTGGCGAGCGACGCCGCGCCGACCTCGGGCGGGGTCTTCGCGCTGCAGAACTTCGTGCCGGAGAAGGTCGAATCGACGGCCGAGTTCTTCATCGACCGCCTGATGGCCAGCTTCCGCTACTTCGACCAGCGCCTGGGCCAGTCGGAGTACCTCGCCGGGCCGGAGATCAGCGTCGCCGACTTCGCGCTCTATCCGGTCTATGCCGCGCGCAAGGCGCTGATCGCCGAGCGCGGCGGGCTGAAGAACCTGGAGCGCTGGGCCGCTACCGTCGGCGCCAGGCCTGCGGTGCAGAAGGGCATGGCGGTCCCGGGCTGACGGCCCCGTGGGCGGCGCCCGCCAAGAGGATAGTCCCCGGCGGGCGCCAGTCGTCCCGGAGGCGCGATGACGAGTGGAGCAGACCGCAAGCCGCCGCCCCCGCCGCCTCACGACGAGGACGAGGTGCGCTTCACGCTGCGCGGCGCGCACTATCTCTTTTCGCTGATCGACGAGGCGCGGGGCCGCCGGCCCGGCAAGATCTCGCGCAATACCTGGATTCTCGAAGCGGTGACCGAGAAGCTGAAGAAGGAACGCCAGGGGGACTAGGCGGGTGGGAGTAGGGCGCCTAGCTGTGCAGCCCGAAGCGCGCGCCCAGGGCCTTCAGCCCCTGGTCGATCTGGCCGGCGACGCTGTGCGACTGACCCGGCAGGAAGCTGGCGAGCGTGAGGCCGAAGCGGTCGCGCAGCACGCGCCGCGCCTCCTCGGTGAAGACCACGCGGCCATCGGCTTCGACCGCTTCCACGCCCTCGGCGCGCTGGCCGGCGAGGTTGATCGCCACGGCCTCCTCGAGGCCGAGGCTCGCCGGCAGCATCAGTTCGGCCCCCTTGGCGGTCAGCACCGCGGGGTAGCCGCCCGGCAGGCCGTTGGGACCGGGGATGTGCGAGCGCTCGCCGCTGTCTGTCATCACCGCCAGCAGCACCTTGCAGAGCGAGCCGGCGGCCAGTGTGCTGGCGCCCTGCGCGCTGGGGATGGAGGAGCCGGCGTAGACGTCGGCCACCAGTTCCTCGCGCTCGAAGCGGTCGGTGACGTCGGTGCCGGCCAGCAGGATCTTCAGGAAGAAGCCGAGGCCGCCGGTCGTGCCGCGCGTCAGGATGCTGTAGGAGTGGTGGTTGTGCGCGACGATGTAAGGCACGACGTGCCGCATCTGCGCGCCCAGCTTGCGCGCCGCGACGTGCTGCACCGCCGGAACCAGCAGGTCGATGTTGCCGACGCCGATCGTCGGGCCGGGGCCGCTGCGGGTCAGTGCGACGTTCACCAGGTCTGGGTAGGAGACGTTGAGGAACAGCGGCGCGCCGCCGCTGGCCTCGATCGCGCGCATCAGGTTGTAGGCCGGCGTCATGTGCGCGGCCGACCAGAGGCCCGGGCCGATCGACTGCAGCTCGGCGCGGATGCCGGGCGGCAGCAGGTCGCGCAGCCACCAGGCGGCGAAGGTCGCGCTGTTGACCACGATGGCCGGCCGCTGGTCGCGCAGGATCCGCGCCGTCGCGGCATGATCCTCCAGGTCGGCCGGGATGAACTCGATCTCGGGATAGAGCCCCATGTAGCTGGCGCCATAGAGCGCCGAGCGGGTCTTGCGCAGGCCGCGCTCGGGATCGCGGCTGGCGGCGAGGATGCGCCAGCCGAGGTTCGGGATGCGGGCCAGGAACTCCAGGAGCTGGCCGCCGACGTTGCCCAGGCCGAAGATGATGACCGTCGGTTTCGTCACACGCACCGTCCCTTCCAGCCCACCGAAACGCCCGCCGCGACTATGCCCGCAAGAGACCGCGGAAGGCCAGCATGAAAGCCGATGACGTCAGAGTGACGTCACTCTGATGTCATTGATTTTATTTGATTTTCTGAAACATCACCCCGCATGATCGCGAACGCCGCGGGGAGGCGGCGACAAGCCGGCAACAGCCAGGAGGGAGACATCAAATGCAGTCCAGGATCACGCGGCGCAGCCTGCTGGCGAGCGCCCTTGTCGTCGGCACGATGGTCTTGGCCGGGGCTCTGGCCGGGCCGGCCGGCGCCGCCGACAAGATCACCGTCGGCTCGAAGAACTATACCGAGAGCATCGTCATCACCCACATGCTGGCCGACCTGCTGGAGGCCAAGGGCCTGGAGGTCGAGCGCAAGATCGGCCTGGGCGGCACCTCGGTGATCCACGAGGCCATCGTCAACGGCGACATCGACATCTATCCGGAATACACCGGCACCGCGCTGCTGGTGATCCTGAAGCACGCCGTGGTGAACGACCCCACCGAGGCCTACAACATCGTCAAGCAGGGCTATGCCGAGCAGTTCAAGCTGACCTGGCTGGACCCCATCGGCTTCAACGACACCTATGCCCTGGCCATGCGCCGGGCCGATGCCGAGAAGCTCGGCATCAAGACGATGAGCGACCTGGCGGCGCACGCCAGCGAGCTGACCCTCGGCTCGACGCAGGAGTTCCTGGTCCGCCCCGACGCGCTGCCGGGCATCATGTCGACCTACAAGATGGCCTTCTCCGGCACCCGCGGCATGGATCCGGGCCTGGTCTACCAGGCCATCGCCAGCGGCAATGTCGACGTCATCTCGGTCTTCACCACCGACGGCCGCATCAAGGCCAACGACCTGGTGACACTGGCCGACGACAAGATGTTCTTCCCGCCCTACTACCTGACGCCGGTGGTGCGCAGCGACACCCTGGCGGCGCATCCGGAGATCGCCGAGGCGCTGAATTCGCTGTCGGGCAAGATCGACGAGGCGACGATGATCTCCATCAACTCCAGCATCGACCAGGACAAGCGCCCGGCCGAGGAGGTCGCCAAGGAGTTCCTGCAGAAGGCTGGCCTCATCCCCTAAGGGACGGGACTTCCGCGGCCATTGGACGGCTTGCCGGCGGCCCGGGCCTCGTGCCCGGGCCGCGTGGGTCCCTCTATTTCAGCTTCCAAGGACAGTGACGCTTCCATGATCAAGGCGCGACGCAAGGTCATCATCTTCGGCGCCGGCGAGCTGGGCGGCATCGTCGCCGAGCTCCTGGCCCGCCATCCCCAGTTCCGCGGCGAGATCGTGCTCGCCGACATCAATGCCGATCTGGCGCAGCGCCGTGCGAATTCGGCGCAACAGGGCGCGCTGCAGTGGGACTGCGACAGCCTGGTGACGACGCGCGCCTGCGACCTGAGGAACGTCGACCAGACCGCGGCGCTGCTGGCCGAGTTGCAGCCCGCGCTGGTGTTCAATGCGACGACGCTGGCGACCTGGTGGCTGCGCGACCTGCTGCCCCAAGCGGTGAAGCAGCGCCTGCACGTGGTCGGCGCCGGCTCCGGCGTCTGGTCGGCCTCGCACGCCGCGCTGGCCTTCAACCTGATGCAGGCGGTGCGCGCCAGCGGCATCAAGGCGCCGGTGATCAACAGCTCCTATCCCGACGGCGTGAACCCGGCGCTGGCGGCCGCCGGCCTGGCGCCGGACCTCGGCATCGGCAACGGCGACCTGCTGGTGCCGGCGCTGCGGCAGGTGCTGGCGCGGCAGTTCGAGGTGGCGCCGCACCGCATCGGCGTCGTCGCCGTGGCGCACCACTTCCACGCCTACAACATCCTGATGCACGGCGCCGCGCACGGCCTGGGCTTCCCGATCCGTGCCTCGCTGGACGGCAGCGACGTCAGCGGTCAGGTCGACTGGACGCAGACTTTCGCCGCGGTGCCTGACGTGGCGCGCATTCCCGGCGCGGCGGCGGCGACCTGGATCGTCGCCGCCTCGGCCATCCGCACCCTCATGGCGCTGCTGGATCCCGTCGGCCGCCTGATCCATGCACCTGGGCCCCTGGGCCTGGTCGGCGGCTATCCGCTGCAGGTGGGCGAGGCCGGCATCGCCCTGGCGCTGCCGCCCGGCGTCAGCCGCGAGCAGGCGATCGAGGCCAACTGGACGGCGCAGCGCGCCGAGGGCATCCAGGCGATCGAGCCCGGCGGCACCATCGTGCTGACCGACGTCGCCGCCGGCACCTTGAAGGAGGTCTTCGGCTACGACTGCGCGCGCTATCCGCTGGCCGACTGCCTGGCCATAGCGAAGGAGCTGACCGCCGCGCTACGCTCGCTGGGCGAACGCCACGGCGTCGCGCTGCAGACCCACTGAGGCGGGCAGGACCATGCCGGATGCCCTGCGTCTGGAATCGGTGAGCAAGCGCTACGGCGAGACCCTGGTGGTCAGGGACGCCAGCTTCGCCGTCCAGCGCGGCCAGCTCTGCGCCATCGTCGGCCCTTCCGGCTGCGGCAAGACCACGACCTTGAAGATGATCAACCGCATCATCGAGCCGAGTGGCGGGCGCATCCTGGTCGACGGCGAGGACGCGGCGACGCTGGACCCGGTCCGGCTGCGCCGGCGCATCGGCTATGTCATCCAGCAGGTCGGCCTCTTCCCGCACATGAGCGTCGAGGACAACGTCGGCGCCGTGCTGCGCATCACCGGCCAGCCGCGCGGCGCCTGGCGCGCGCGGGCGCACGCCATGCTGGACCTGGTCGGCCTGCCGGCGGCGCAGTATGCCGCGCGCCGCCCCGCGGCCCTGTCCGGCGGGCAGCAGCAGCGCGTCGGCGTCGCCCGCGCGCTGGCCGCCGATCCCGACCTGATCCTGATGGACGAGCCCTTCGCCGCCGTCGACCCGGTGGTGCGCAAGCAGCTGCAGGACGAGCTGAAGCGCATCCAGGCCGAGACCAGCAAGACCATCGTCTTCGTCACCCACGATCTGCCCGAGGCCTTCAGCCTCGCCAGCCACATCGTGGTGATGAAGGACGGTGCCGTGGTGCAGGCCGGCCCGCCGGAGGCGCTGCTGTTCCGACCGGCCTCGCCCTTCGTCTCGGAGTACCTTGAGGAGAGCCGCGAGCTGCTCGGCCTGCGCGTGATGAAGGCGCGCGCCTACGCCCAGCCGGCGCGGGCCGGGGAGGGGCCGCCGGCCCTGCCGGCCGAAGCCTCCGTCCTGGACGTGGTGCAGGCGCTGGCGCGCCGTCCGGCCGGCGCCGAGATCGAGGCGATGCTGCTGGGCGACCCGGCGACCGGCGCCGCCTGGCGGCTGGAGCCCGTCGATCTGGTGCGCGCCATCGTCGGCGCCGTGGCACCGCCGGCCTGAGGCGGCGATGGACACCATCCTGCGCGACCCCTGGATGATCCTCGACCTGGCTTGGCAGCACCTGGCGGTGGCCGGCGGCGCCGTGCTGATCGCCCTGCTGGTCGGCCTGCCGCTCGGCATCCTGGCGGCCAAGGTGCGCTGGCTGGAGCTGCCAGTGCTGACGGTCGGCGGGCTGCTCTACCTGGTGCCCAGCCTGGCGCTTTTCGCCTTCCTGATCCCGGCCCTCGGCCTCGGCACGCAGACCGCGGTGGTGGGTCTCTCGATCTATTCGCTGCTGGTCATCGTCCGCAACGTGACCATCGGCCTGCGCGGCGTGCCCGCGCCGTTGCTGGAGGCGGCGAACGGCATCGGCATGACCGGGCGCCAGCGCTTCCGCTACGTCGAACTGCCGCTGGCGTTGCCGCTGATCGTCGCCGGCCTGCGCATCGCCACGGTCATGACGGTCGGCATCGCCAGCCTCGCCGCCTACATCGGCGCCGGCGGCTTCGGCGTGCTGATCTTCCGCGGCATCGCCACGGCCGACAACGACCTGATCGTGGCCGGCGCCTTGCCCACGGCGCTGCTGGCGCTGGCCGCCGACGGCCTGCTGCGGCGCGCCGAGCGTTGGGCGCGGGGCTGACGGCCATGGAGGAACTCCTCGCCTTCTTCCGCGACAACGGGGCCCAGGTGACGCAGCTGGTGCGCGAGCACCTGACGCTCAGCATCACGGGCACCGCGCTGGGCTTCCTCATCGCCTTTCCCATGGCGGTGGCCGGCGCGCTGGCCCCGCGTCTCGGCCGCGCCTTCTCGACCATCGCCAACCTCGGCCAGACGGTGCCGAGCTTCGCCATCCTCGGCCTTGCCATCCCGCTGCTCGGCATCGGCTTCGCGCCGGCGCTGCTGGCGCTGACCCTGCGCGCCCTGCTGCCGATCTTCCTCAACGTCTTCGTCGCCCTGCGCGAGATCGACCCGGCGCTGCGCGAGGCTGCCAAGGGCATGGGCATGACGCGCTGGCAGAGCCTCACGATGGTGGAGCTGCCGCTGTCGCTGCCGGCGACCGTGGGTGGGCTCAGGACCGCGGCGGTGGAGAGCATCGGCATCGCCACGCTGGCCGCCTTCATCGGCGGCGGCGGCCTCGGCGACCTGATCCTGCAGGGCATCGCGCTGCGCGATACCACGCGGCTGCTGGCCGGCGCGCTGCCGGCGGCGGGCCTCGCCATCGTGGTAGAGCTGCTGCTGGCCGCGTTGCAACGCTGGCTGGTCCGCCGCGCCTACCGCGGGGATGCCAGGCGGCCGGTCGTCGCGTCCGCGACCTAGCAGGCTGTTGAAGAAATCCACTGGCGAGCGATGAGTTCGGTTTTGTCGCGACGGCCGAAGAGGTCGCCGGAGCCTTTCGCCGGAAGGGGATGTCGGCGGGCTCGGCCCTGTCGGGGAAGTCCTCGACATAGGCGGGGGTCTCGATGATGGGCCAGCGCTCTGAGGAGGCTCATGCCGGTGCCGCCAGCAGCTTG
>JAKOWB010000409.1 GCA_029781795.1 Pseudomonadota bacterium
CCCTGGATCTGCCGCGCCGCCGAGCGCTGCGTCTCGACGAGGTAGGCCAGGGCCGCGCCGGCGGCGCCGGTGGCCAGCGGCAGGCCCTCGCAGCCGTAGGCGGCCAGGGAGGCGGTGCCGAAATGCTCCAGGATCTGCCGGGCGGCGTTCTCCGGGTCGAAGCGCCAGGCGGGGCAGGGTGTGAGCGCGGTCGGCAGGTCCAGGGCCCGCAGCTGCTCGCGCAGCTCGGCGATGCGACGGCTCTCGATGCCGCCGGTGTCGGCATAGAGCAGTTCGGCCGGCCGCAGGCGGGCCAGTTCGTCCAGCAGGCGCTGCGGCGCGGCGGCGCCGCGCAGCTCGGTGCAGAGGAAGTCGCCGGTGGTGGCGTCGATCAGGCCCAGGCCGGCGCCGTCGGCGGCGCCGCCGGCCAGGGCGGCCAGCCAGTTGTTGGCCCGGGCCTCCAAGAGGTCGCCCTCCACCAGGGTGCCGGGGGTCACCATCCGCACCACCTCGCGCTTCATGATCGTCCGGCCGCCGGCGGTTGTCGGCGCCGAGCTCTCCGGCGCCGCTTCCGGCGCACGGCTCATGCGCGCGCGCTTCTCCGGTGCGCCGTCGCCGCCCGACTGCTCCACCAGGGCCACCTTGATGCCGCGGCGTACGAGTTGGGCGATGTAGCCGTCCACGGCATGGTAGGGCACGCCGGCCATGGGCGCCCGCTCGCCCTTCTTCACCGGACGGCTGGTGAGGGTGACCTCGCAGACCTCGGCCAGGCGGACGGCGTCCTCGTTGAAGGCCTCGTAGAAGTCGCCCAGCCGAAACAGCACCAGACTGTCGGGGTAGGCTTGCTTGATCTGCGCCCATTGGCGCATCATGGGGGTCTCGGCGGACATATCGGGGCAGTATATCACCCGTCCGCCGTCACCGCCGGATGGAGGAAGACGCGCATGCCCGATCACAACGCCGCGCAGGCTCCGGCGGCCCGGCCGGACCCGGCGAGCGCCGCCCCCGTCCTCGTCTATGACCTGGGCGGCACCTGGCTGCGGGCCGCCCTGGCCGACGGCGGCGGACGCCTGCTCGCCCAGCTGCGCCAGCCCACGCCGCAAGAGGGTCCCGCGGCGGTGGTCGCCGCGATGGCGGCGATGGCCGGCAAGCTGGACCCTGATGGCCGGGCCTTGGCGGTGGGCATCGCCGCGCCGGGCCCCCTGGACCCTGTGGCCGGCCTGGTGCTGCAGACACCGCACCTCAAGGGCTGGCGCGACGTGCCGCTGGCCGCGCTGCTGGGCGCGGCCCTGGAGCGACCGGCGCACCTGCACAACGACGCCACCCTCGCCGCCCTGGGCGAGTCGCGCGCCGGCGCGGGCTTGGCTGCCGACCCGCTGGTCTACCTCACCCTCAGCACGGGTATCGGCGGCGGCATCGTCATCGGCGGGCGCCTCTTCGACGGACGGCACGGTCTGGCGGGCGAGCTGGGCCACATCCTCTTGGATCCCACGGGACCGGACTGCGTGCTCGGCCACCGCGGCTGCTTGGAGTCGCTGGCCAGCGGAACGGCCCTGGCCCGACGCGCGCGGGCAGCGCTCGCCACCGGCGGGATCGCCCCCGGCACCCCCATGGCGGAGCTCGCGACCCCAGCGGGCGCGCGGCCGCCCGACGCCCCGATGCTGGCCGAGGCGGCGCGGCGGGGCGACGCCTGGGCCTTGGCGGCCTTCCGCGACGCCGGCGATGCTCTGGGCCGCGGCCTGGCCTCGATCATCGCCACGGTCGATCCTCAGACCATCGTCCTTGGCGGTGGCCTGACCGGCGCCTGGGACCTGTGGGCACCGGCGATGGCACAGTCCCTGGCCGCCACCGCGGTCACCTGGCCCGATCGGGCCTGCGCCATCCACCGCGCGGCCCTGGGCGACGACGCCGGTCTGGTCGGGGCGGCGCTGTGGATGGGCGACCTGCTGGCCGGAGACCCGGCCGCTCCTCAGCGGGCCGCGTCGCCCTCCAGGTAGGTGTAGCCTTCCAGGCCGGCCACGTATTCGGCGATGAAGGTGTTGGCTTCCGAGCGGCTCAAGTCGGCGGCGGCGTTGACCTTGCGGCGGAAGGTGGCCAGGAGCTTGGCCGCCGAGAACTGGACGTAGTTGAGGACCTCGGTCACCGTGTCGCCGTGGACCAGGTC
>JAKOWB010000410.1 GCA_029781795.1 Pseudomonadota bacterium
CCCATACCAGCAGGACCGGCATATGCAGTCGCCGCAGATCCGCGCCGAGGTCGCGGCTGTGCTCGAAGATCCAGGCCGGCGCTTGCGGGTAGGCCTTGAGGTAGTCGGTCCGCCAGTCAGCGAGGTCGAACGCCGTTCGATCGATGCCGCCAGATGTCGCTGTCAGCACCAGATGACTGACGCGGTCGGGCCGCCGGATGGCGACGTTGGCGGCGACCACGCCGCCCATCGACTGCGCCACCAGCGCGGTCGGCTCCTCCATTCGCTCCAGCACGAGATCCGCGAGGTCGTCATAGGAGGCGATCTTCGGCGACGGTGGCACGGCGCCCATGCCGGGCCAGTCGAGATAGCGCTTGCGCCAGGCTGCCGGGAGCGACTCGCCCACCGGTAGCCAGAAACTCGCCGCGCCGGATGAGCCCGGCAGGAACAGCAGCGAGGGCCGGCTCATGGCGTGGCGCCGCCCTTTCCCTGCGCCAACGACGATTGAATCGCCATCAGGCGCTCCAGCCAGGCCTGCGCCGGCTTCGTGGCGGCCGATTTCGGATTGGCCGCCAGCCAGCGGAACAACAGCGGCAGCAGCGTGGCCCGCGGGCTTGGCGGCGTCTCCTCAGAGGTCAGGCGCAGCAGCGCGCCGGCCAGCGGTGGCGTGCGCCCGCCCTCGACCAGGCCACCCCCGATCGACCAGCAATGCTGCGGCGGCGACGTGACCAGGTGCTCACGACAGGCCAGCGGCCGGTCCGCATGGATCGAGCAGCGTTCGTTGTCGAGGAACGGACAATCGAGCTTGAGATCGAAGAAGGCGCCGGCCAGGCGCCGATACGCCTCGGCCGAATGGCCGTGCACGTCGAGCAGGGCGACGCCGGCGGCGTCGAGCTTGCGCTCGGCCTCGGCGAAGCGTTGGCGGATCATGGCGCGGCGGGGTTCCGGCAGGGACTCGACCAGATCGCCCAGCGCCCAGGCCTCGACGTCCGCCAGCGGCACGGCCTGCCGGCAACACGCCGCGCAGCCCTCGCGGCAGGAGATGCTCTTGCCGCTGCGCTCGATCGCAGCCACGGCCGTGCCGATCGCGTGCTGGGAAAGCTGGCGGACCGCCAGCATGACCGCCTGCGCGGTGACCTCGCCCCTCGGCACGGCAAGCTCGATCGTCTGCTTCTCCGCGGGCGGCGAGGGTGGCTCGGCCTGATCGGGCTTG
>JAKOWB010000417.1 GCA_029781795.1 Pseudomonadota bacterium
GGGTGCAGAGCGGCCGCTTCGGCGCCTGCCTGATGGCCGAGCCGGCGCTGGTCGGCGACTGCGTCGCCGCGCTGCAGGACGCGGTCAACCTGCCGGTCACGGTGAAGTGCCGCATCGGCATCGACGAGGCCGACCCCGGGACCATGCTGTTCGGCTTCGTCGAGGCGGTGGCGGCACGTGGCTGCCGCCATTTCATCGTGCATGCGCGCAAGGCCTGGCTGCAGGGCCTCTCGCCGAAGCAGAACCGCGAGGTGCCGCCGCTCGACTACACCCTGGTGCGGCGGCTCAAGGCGGCGCGGCCGGACCTCGCCATCGTGCTGAACGGCGGGCTGACGCTGGCGACGGCCCTGGAAAGTCTCGCCTGGGCCGACGGCGCCATGCTGGGGCGCGCCGCCTATCAGGATCCCTGGTGCCTGGCGGCGGTGGACGCGGCGGCCTTCGGCTCGCCGCCCCTGGTGCGCGACCGCGCCGAGTTGGTCGAGCGGCTGGTGCTGCTGGCGGAGGAGCATTGCGCCGCCGGCCGGCCGCTGAAGTGGCTGGCCCGCCACACGCTGGGCCTGATGAACGGCCTGCCCGGCGCGCGCGCCTGGCGCCGCATCCTCAGCGAGGGCATGGCGCAGGACGATGCCGGGCCGGCGCTGTTCCGCCAGGCTGCGGCGGCCGTTCGGCTGGAAGGGCCGGCGCTGGCGGCCTAGGGCTGGAGCGGCGCGGCGAAAGCCTCTAGGGTCGCGGCGGTGCAACGACCTTTGGGGGAGGTTCCGCGCATGCATCGCTCTATGGTCGCGATCCTGTTCGCCTGCCTGTTCGCCATGCCCGCCCTGGCCGAATCGGATGTTCCGATCGATTGCCAGGAAGGGCCGACCGCCGACTGGCCGGCCATCACCGTGGTCCACTTCGATACCGGCAAGACGGCGATCCGGCCGAACGACGCGCACTACCTGGACGAGCTGGCCGACCGCCTGCACGGCAATACCGGCGTCCTGGTCTGCATTATCGGCCAGGCTGACAAG
>JAKOWB010000421.1 GCA_029781795.1 Pseudomonadota bacterium
AAGGTGTCCTGGCCCTTGGAGTAGATCCACTGCCCGGCGCGGCGGTTGTCGCGCGCGCTGATGTCGTTGAGCACGGTGTAGCCGAACACGTGGCCCATGGCGTCGGCCTCGCTCACGCGCCTGGCGCGCCGGCCCATCACCACGGCCAGCTCCACCTCCCAGTCGAGCTGCTGGGTGATGTCGGCGTTGTGCTCGATCGCCGCGTCGGGGCCGATCACGCTGGTGGGCGGCTTGGAGAAGATCACCGGCTGCTTGGGCAGCTCCTTGGAGGTGTCCAGCGTGCGGCTGGACTCGGCCACGTGCTCGACGTAGTTGAGCCCGATGCCGAACACGTTCTTGCGCGGGCGCGGGATGGGCGCCAGCAGGTCGGCATTGACCAGCGGCAGCGCCACGCCCAGCGGCCATTTGCCGCGATAGCTGGCGAGCAGCGCACTGGTGCTGGCGACGGCGTGCGGGCCCAGGTCGATGAAGGCCAGCATGTCGCCGGGGATGGCCTGGCCGGCGTGCTCGCCCAGGGCCTGCAGGTCGATCACCAGGTCGTCCACGATGGCGCCCAGCCGGGCTGCCGCGGCGGCATGGGTGCGGTACGTAATCAGTCGCATGAATCGGTGCTTTCGTTTTCAGATGACAGGAATCAGGGCTTGGCCGCCACCGGCTGGTGCCCGCCGTTGTCGGCCAGCGCCTCCTCGCGGTACAGCGCCAGCTTTTCCATCACCGGCAGGTCGTTGAAGCAGAACAGGCAGGCGTCTTCGCTGGCCGAGGCGTTGACATGCTCGTGCCAGGCCCAGGAGGGCACGCAGAAGATGTCGCGCTCCTGCCAGTCGAAGCGCTGGCCGTTGATGATGGAATAGCCCCGGCCCTTGGAGACCTGGTAGAGGAAGCTGCCGGTGTGGCGGTGCGCCTTGCCGGCGAAGCCCGGGCGCAGCAGCTGCATGCTAGCGCCCATGGTGGCCATCACGTGGCCGCCGCTGGCGGGGTTGGTGTAGTGCATCAGCGCGCCATCGAAGGGGTTGTCCGCATGGGCGCCGGCATGGCGCCGCAGGGCCTCGTAGGTGGGCTCCCACTGGTACTTGAACAGCGGGGAAAAGGGCTTGTTCCAGCCCGCGTCCTGCGGGCGGAGGCCCGCCGCGCCCCAGATGTCGACCGAATCGTTGACCGGAAACCCGACCGCCTGCTGCAGGTCCGGATGCACGGCGTAGAAACCCGCCTCCAGCGCGTTGACCAGGGGAATGTCCAGGCCGTCCTGCCAGATGCAGGGCAGGCCGTCGGCTTCGACGCCGTGCTCGTGCCAGGAGCCATTGGGCGTGATCACGAAGTCGTTGGCGCCCAGCGTCAGCTTGTGCCCGTCGACGATGGTGTAGGCCCCGCGCCCTTCCATGATGAAGCGCAGCGCCGACGACGAGTGCGCGTGCGCCGAGGCGCGCTCGCCCGGGTGCATGACCTGCAGGCCGGAGTAAAGCCAGCCCACAGCGGCGGCCACGTCGCGGCGGCCGGGGTTGTCCAGGTACACCACGCGCCGGCCCGCTTTCTCGGGCGTCACCAGGCCCACCGAGCGCAGCACGTGCTCGCGCAAATCCCGGTAGCGCCACAGCACCGGCACCGACTCGGAGCGCGGCTGCCACGGCTCGATCTTGTTGGCGACCGTCCAGAGGGCGCCCGTCTTCAGGCGCTCCAGCTCCTTGTAGTAAGCCACCAGTTCCGGCGTATCCGCCACGTCGGCGCGGCCGGCCACGCTCTCGCGGTGGTCGGCGTAGGTTTGCTGAGCCATACGGCATCCGGGCTAAATTTTTGATTATTTTATAAAATATCAAAGGGTTAAAAACAGGGTAAACCCGTATTTTTTATAAAATACTGCTGGATCGGGGGCATCCGGTCGGTGCGCATCCTCGATCAATGGCTTGGGCAAGGACAGCACGTTGCAGGCACGCCTTCACCCACGCGGCTTGCACCAACGCGCGCCTGGCGCCACGATGGCGGCCATGACCGAACCCACCATCGACACCGCCCTGCTCGCCCACCTGCAGACCTGGCAGGGCAAGAGCGACACCCTGAGCGACAGCTTCACGGCCGTGCCCGTGGCCGCGCTGTCGGCCACGCTGGACCGCGACGACCCGGCGCCCGCCATGGGCACCGTGGTGCCGCCGCTATGGCACTGGCTGTACTTTCTGCCGCATGCGCGCGCCAGCGAGATCGGGCCCGATGGGCATCCGAAGCGCGGCGGCTTCTTGCCGCCGGTGCCGCTGCCGCGGCGCATGTGGGCCGGCGGGCGCCTGCGCTGGGAGCCGGCGAACCCGCTGTGCGTAGGCCAGCAGGTGCAGCGCCGCTCGAGCATCCGGTCCGTCAAGCACAAGGCAGGCCGCTCGGGCGAGCTGCTGTTCGTGCTGGTGGAGCACCAGTACCACAACGCCCGCGGCCTGGCGCTGACCGAGGAGCACGACATCGTCTACCGCTCGGCTGCAGAACCACCTGCCCCCACGCTCGGCACTGACGTGTCCTCGCTGCCCCCCGAGGGGGCCCTCGCGGCTAGGGGCGGCCCGTCGCCGCTCGCGGGCGACCCGGCACCGCAGCCGCAAAAGCCGCCGCTGGCTGGCCAGGCCGCCTGGTCGCGCAGCGTGACGGCCGATGCGGTGCTGCTGTTCCGCTACTCGGCGCTGACCTTCAACGGCCACCGCATCCACTACGACCGCCCGTACGTGACCGGGGTCGAGGGCTACCCCGGCCTGATCGTGCATGGCCCGCTGATCGCCACGCTGCTGCTGGACCTGCTGCGCCGCCAGATGCCCGATGCACAGGTGGCGGCCTTCGACTTCCGCGCCGTGCGCCCCACGTTCGATACGCACCCGTTCAGCGTGCACGGCAAGCCCTCCGCCGACGGCAAGACCATCGAGCTGTGGGCCCAGGACCACGAGGGCTGGCTGACCATGCAGGCCTTGGCCACCCTGGCATAACTATCAAATCAATAGCTTCTGGCGCAGTACCGATGCCGGCCAGGGGCCGAAATACTTGAAAGACCACGAGATGATCGAACACACCGGCTCCAACAACCACCCCGAGATCCGCGACGCCATCCGCGCGCTGTGCGCCGAATTCCCCGACGAGTACTTCCG
>JAKOWB010000430.1 GCA_029781795.1 Pseudomonadota bacterium
CGACCAGTCACCCTCATCGATCGCCCGGGCCATCTGCACCGCGTCGACGCCCAGGTCGTAGAGGCCCTTGCCGGGCAGGAACTCCAGCGCCGTCTCCAGCGCCAGTTCTTCCAGGTCGAGGTCGCTGTCCCGCTCGATCAGCACCTGCAGCAGGTCGCGGGCGATCTCGGTGCGCTGCCCCGGATGGGCCTGGGCGGCGGCATAGGCGTTCTGAACCGCTTCGGCGGCTCGATGGTTGCCCTCGATCAGCGTCTCGTCCGGCAGTTCGCTGAAGCGGGCATAGCTGTCCGACTGGTCGTAGCGGTCCGCCAGCTTCTCCAGCGCCTCCGGCGAGAGTTCGCCCGACAGCAAGCCTTCGATGTCGCCGAGGTATTGCTCGAGCTTCGCCTGGGGCAGGGCGTCGAGGCCCTTCAGCGGCAGCTCCAGCAGCGCGCGGCCGGCACTGTCCAGTACCGCCACCGTGCCCGGCGCCGCGGGCCGGACGCGATAGCCCGTCGTCTCCTCCAGCGACGCCAGCTCATCGCGCGCGGCCGCCCAGGTGGCGTCATAGGGCGCACCGGCCTTGACGCGCTCGTACATGGCATGGACTCCGGCGCGCGCGCTTTCCAGCGGCCCGACCGGCGTGTCGTCGCCGGCCGAAGCGATGCTGTTGGCCCAGTCGGTCAGTTGCGCCGCCGTCGCCGGATCGTCGGCGAAGACCTGCCGGATGCTCCCGAGCACGCGCTCCCTGGCCCGCGGGTTCTCCGGCAGGGTCAGGATCGAGGCCAGCAACCCTTCGAGCCGGTTCTGCCGCGCCGGGTCATAGGCCGCCTCGCGCCAGGTGCCGCCGCCGGCGTCGGGCAGACCCTGCGCCCGGCCGAGGCCCGGCGGGTTGACGAAGACTGGACCGGCCGACGCCTCGCTTGTGCCGGCAGGGTCGATGCCGTCCTGCTCCAGCGAAGCGCCGGTCGCCCCCGCGATTCCTGGATCGGCATCGCTGGCGATATCGCCGCCGTCGGCGATCTGGACGAGGCCGGGTGCGCTGACCGGCCGCCAGTCCGCCCCGGCGGTCGCGTAGGCATCGCCCAGGCGGTTGTCCTCCAGGGCAGCCACGATGCTGCCCAGCGGTCCCGCTGCCGTGCCGCCGGACAGCATGCGCTCCAGCGTCGCCTGGCCGGCGGCGCGCTGCTCGGGCGGCAGGCCGAGCAGGCCCTGACGCAGCAGGTCTATGCGTGCCTTGGCCGCGCCAGGGCCGTCCGGGATCGCCAGCCAGCCCTCGGCCAGTGCGCTTGCCGCCGCGCCGCTCCAGGGGCTGCGCTCGGGCGCCGGGATGCCAGCAGCCGCCTGCGCCTCCCACAGGATCGCCGCCTGCTCGCCGGGGTCCCCGGCCTGGTCGTAGGCCGCGCGCGCCCCCGGCGCCCAGGCGAGGCCATAGCCCGCCGGGTCGCGCCGCCGCTCCGCCGCGTCCTCAGCCTCGACTTGATGCAGCAGGGTATGGTCGCCGCCGTAGCCGGCCTTGGCCGCGGCGATCTCCGCCGCGCTGCGGCCCCGCACCAGGGCATAGGCCGGCGCCTTGGCCTGGCTCACCTGGTAGGCCTGCCAGCGCGCCTCGCCCTCGCGCGGACCGTAGAGCTCCAGGAACTGCTCGCGCGCATAGGCCGGCCCCGCCTCGCCCCGCCTCGCCGCCGCGAAGGCCCCCCCCAGACCCAGCGAGACGGCCGCCCGGCCCCGGGCCGCCGCGACCTGCCGGCTGAGGCCCGGCTCCCGGGCCAGGCGCCGCCGGTCGCCCTCCAGGTCCTCGCGGATCTCCGGCGAAACGCCGGCCAGGCGCGGGTCGTCCGACAGCTCCCGCCCGGCGTCCCGCTCCAGGTCCCCCAGCACCTGGTAGTAGGCCACCTTGTCCAGGA
>JAKOWB010000004.1 GCA_029781795.1 Pseudomonadota bacterium
GCCGGCGCCGTCGGCGACAGCCGGGGTGACGGCCTGCTGGTGGTCGGACGCGGCGGCTCGGGCAAGTCGACGACGGTGCTGGCAGCCCTGGCAGGTGGCATGACCACCGTTGGCGACGACTACGTCGCCCTGCAACCCGGCGTGCCGCCCCGCGCCTGGGCGCTCTACGGCAGCATGCGGCTGTTCGCCGACCATGCGGCGCGGTTCCCGCACCTGCTGCCGGCCGTCGAGCATAGTGCCGAGCAGGACGGCCGGCTGAAGCTCGCCAGCTATGTCGGTCGGCAGCGGCCGGCGCAGATGGCGGCGAACCTGGCGCTCGGCGCCCTCGTGGCGCCACGGCCCGATCCCGGCGGGCGGACCCGCGTCGAACCGCTGTCGGCGGATGAGGCGCTGGCCGCCCTGGCGCCCAGCACGCTGCGGCAGATGCGGCCGCGCGATGCGACGCTCGTGGCGATGCAGGCGCTCTGCGCGCGGCTGCCGGCGCACCGCCTGCACCTCGGGGCGGATCTCGCCGTTCTGCCGGGCCTGCTGCGCGGCCTGATCGCCAGCAGACCCGCCGAGGCGGAGGCCACGACATGAGCCACGACGAGCGCATCGATGTGCTGGTCGCGGCCAGCCGGGCGGAGCGCTGGATTGGCGCGGCGATCGATTCGGTGCTGGCCCAGCGTGGCGTCGCGCTGGGCCGCCTCGTCGTCGTGGTCAACGGCTCCCCGGACGGGACCGAGGACATCGTGCGGCGCTATCCCCCGCCGGTGTTCTGCCTGGCCAGCCCGGAGGCGCATTCGGCAAAGGCGCGGAACCGCGCCCTCGACGCCAGCGACGCCCCCCTGCTGACGCACCTCGATGCGGACGACATCATGCCCCCCGACAGCCTCGCCTGCCGGCTGCGCGCTCTGCGCGCGCAGGACGCGGAGATGGTCGCCGGCCGTGTCCTCTCCTTCCGCGATGGCCAGCCGCTGCCGGCGGACTGCAACGCACCCGAGTTGCGCGCCTGGTCCAAGCCGGCAAAGCTTCTGGGCTGCAGCCTCATGCGCCGCAGCCTGTACGACCGCATCGGCCGCTTCGACGAGAGCCTGGTCGGCACCGAAGGTGTGGACTGGGTGATGCGGAGCGCGCGCGCCGCGGTGCAGGTGGCCGCCGTGGACCAGGTGGTGCTATTGCGCCGGCTGCACCCGGAGAGCATGAGCCAGACGCGCGCCGTACAGCTTCGCCACGAGTACCTGAAACTGCTGCGGCGGCATGTCGGCGAGGGCGGAAGCTCCTGATGGGTCCGCTGGAGCCGCGCGACCGGCTGCTGCTGCGCGCTGCACTGCTGGAAGGCGATGCGGCCCGCGCCGCCTGGAAGGGGCTGTCGCCGGACTTCGACCTGGACCCGCTGGATCACGGCCGCACGCGCATCCTGCCGCTGCTGCATCGGAACCTGCTGCGCTTGGGCATCGAGGATGCGCGCCTGCCGCGCCTGCGCGGCGTGCGGCACTATGCCTGGGCACGCAACCAGGTGCGGCTGCGCACATTGATGCCGCTGGTCCGTCGGCTGCATGCCGAAGGGATCGAGACCCTGCTGTTGAAGGGTGCCGCGCTGCTGGCGGCCTGCCTGCCCGACTTCAGCCTGCGCCCGATGGACGACATCGACCTGCTGGTGCGTCCGGGCGACGTGGCCAGGACCCTGCCGCTGCTGGCGGCTTCGGGCTACCAGCCCGTCAACATCAAACCCTGGAGCATCGTCCCGCTGGCGATGCAGGACGGCCCAGGCTACCCCTTCATCAACGCCAATGGCGACGAGTTGGACCTGCACTGGCACGCACTGCACGACGATCGGCGGCCGTCAGCCGACGTTGGGCTCTGGGCGGCGGCGCGCCCGGCCAGGCTCTTCGGCACGCCGACACTGGTGCCCTGTCCGGCCGACCTGCTGCTGCAGATCTGCGCGCATGCCGCCGGGTGGAGCCAGACGCATGGCCTGCGCTGGGTGGCGGACTCGCTGGTGATCCTGCGCTCCGCCGGACCAGCCTTCGACTGGGCGCGCCTCGAGTCCGAGGCGATCACGCACCGGGTCGCGCCCGCGCTGCACGCGGCGCTGACGATCCTGCGCCGGGACCTGGATCAGCCGGTGCCGGGACAGGTCCTGGCCGGCCTCCGCCGTCGCGTCACCTGGTTCGGGCGACGGGAGATGCGGCTGCGCGGCATCGCGCCGGATGGCCTGTCGTCCTGGCAACGCAGGTTCCTCGACCTCTGCGCCTTCCGCCGCAGCCGCGACTACCTGATGCATCGCCCGCTGCTGCGCGCCCTTCCTTCCTACCTACGCGCACGCAACCAGGCCGACACGCGGGTCGGCGCGGCGCTGCGGCTCGGCTTCGGCGCGCTGGGGCGGCCAACCTGGCTCCGCCGCCTCTTGCCGCTCGATCGCCTGCGCAGCGTGCCGCCGGACGAGGTGCCGCCGCTCGGCACGACGGTCGGCCCCGCGGCGCCGGCAAGCGCGCGCGCCGTCTTCCGCGAAGGGTGGTCCTACTTCGAGCCGGCCGGCCGCTGGACCCTTGGCCCCGAGGCTCGCCTGGCCTGGCGCCTGCCGCCCCAGGCGGGCGACGTGACGGTTCAGATCGAAGGGCACCGCTTCGCGCCGCCCGGCCAGGCGCTGCGGCCGATCGAGTTCTGGATCGGCCGGACGCGCCTGGCCTGCTGGCCGACACCGGCGCGCCCCGCGGCCGGCCAGACGCTGCGCCTCACGGTCCCCGCGCGCCTCCTACGGGGCCATCCGCTGCTGATCCTCAGCATTGTGGTGCGACGGCCGATCGCACCGCTCGACATCGGCTACAACGCCGACCCCCGCGCCCTGGGCCTGTTCCTCAGGCGCGCCAGGGCCACAGCCGATCCAGCCGGGGACTGAGACCACGTGGCGCTATCGCGGCCCGCCCGGCGTTGCTATCAGAGGCCGCCATGCCCGCGCCCCTTCTCAGCCTGCAGGACATTTCACTCGGCTTCGGCGGCCACCCGCTGCTGGACGGCGCCGAGCTCGTCGTCGAGCCGGGCGACCGCCTCTGCCTCGTCGGCCGCAACGGCTCCGGCAAGTCGACCCTGCTGAAGGTGGCCGCCGGCCTGCTGCCGCCGGACGCCGGGCGCCGCGTGGTGCAGCAGGGCACCAGCATCCTCTACCTGCCGCAGGAGCCCGATCTCTCGGCCCATGCCACGGTGCTTGACTACGTCGCGGCGAGCCTGCCGGCCGAGGGTTCGGATCACCGGGCGCGCCAGCTGCTCGACGCGCTGGAACTGGCGCCCGAACTGCCGACGGCGACGCTCAGCGGCGGCGAGATCCGCCGCGCCGCGCTGGCCCGGACCTTGGCGCCGAAGCCCGACGTGCTGCTGCTGGACGAGCCGACCAACCACCTCGACCTGCCGGCCATCGAGTGGCTGGAGCGCGAGCTGGCCGGGCTCTCGTCCGCCATCGTGCTGATCAGCCATGACCGCCGCTTCCTGGAACGCCTGTCGCGCGCCACGCTCTGGCTCGACCGCGGCCGCGTGCGCCGCCTCGACCAGGGCTTCGGCGCCTTCGAGGCCTGGCGCGACCAGGTGCTGGAGCAGGAGGAACGCGACCGCCACAAGCTGGATCGCCGCATCGTCGCCGAGGAACACTGGCTGCGCTATGGCGTGACCGCCCGGCGCAAGCGCAACGAGCGGCGCCTCGCGCAGCTCGTCGGCCTGCGCCAGCAGCGCCGCGAGGAGCGCCGCCGCGTCGGCCAGGTGCAGATGACGGCGACCGAGGGTGCGCAGTCCGGCAAGCTGGTGATCGAGGCCAAGGGCCTGGCCAAGGCCTTCGGCGAACTCACGCTGGTCAAGGATCTGACCTTGCGCGTGCGGCGTGGCGACCGGCTGGGCATCGTTGGGCCGAACGGCGCGGGCAAGACCACGCTGCTGCGGTTGCTGACCGGGCAGCTCGCGCCCGATGCCGGCGAGGTGAAGCTGGGCGCCAACCTGATGGCGGTGACGCTGGACCAGCAGCGCCGGGCGCTGGATCCCGCCCGGACCCTGGTCGAGGCGCTGACCGGCGGGCATGGCGACCGGGTGCAGGTCGGCGGCCAGAGCAAGCATGTGATGAGCTACCTGCAGGATTTCCTCTTCACGCCCGCGCAGGCCAACACGCCGGTCGGCGTGCTGTCGGGCGGCGAGCGCGGCCGCCTGATGCTGGCGCGCGCGCTGGCGCAGCCGGCCAACCTGCTGGTGCTGGACGAGCCGACCAACGACCTGGACCTGGAGACGCTGGACCTGCTGCAGGAGCTGCTGGCCGACCACCCGGCGACCGTGATGCTGGTCAGCCACGACCGCGACTTCCTGGACCGCGTCTGCACCTCGCTGTTGGCCTTCGAGGGGCGCGGCCGCTGGCTCGAGTACCCCGGCGGCTACAGCGACCTGGTGGCGCAGCGCGGCCATGGTGTTACGACCCGGTCGGCGGCCGAGGGCCCCCGGCGCGCGCGGGAGGAGAAGCCAGCACCGCCGCCACCATCACCTCGGCCCGAGCGCAAGGCGCGCCTGACACTGACACAGCAGCAGAGCCTGCGCGAACTGCCGCGCCGCATGGAAACCCTGCAGCGCGGCATCGCCACCCTGCAGGACAAGCTGGCCGACGCCGACCTCTTCCGCCGCGATCCGGCGGGCTTCGCCAAGGCGAGCACCGACCTTGCGACCCTGCAGCAGGCGCTCGCCGCAGCCGAGGACGAATGGCTGGAGCTCAGCCTGCTGAAGGAAGAGCTGGAGGGCTAGCGCGGGCTTGCCAAGGGCGGGCTTGCCACGGGCGGGCTTGCCAAGGGCGGGCGGGCGGCTAGGCTGGCCGCCATGCCCGACAGCCACGAGACCGCCACCCCGGAGCCCGCCGACACGGCAGCGCGCCGCGCCCAGCACTGGATCGACCGCTTCGCCGCGGCGTTGACGAAGGGCGATGTCGCCGCTGCGTCGGCGCTCTTTGCCGACGACGGCTACTGGCGCGACCTGCTGGCCTTCACCTGGACGCTGACGACCGCCGAGGGCCGGCCGGCCATCGAAGCGCAGCTCGCCGGGACCCTGGCTGAGGCACGCCCCACTGCCTGGCAACTGGAGGGCTGGGCGCGCGTCAACGGCGAGAGCGTCGAGGCGGCTTTCCGCTTCGAGACGGCGACCGGGCGCGGGCGTGGCGTGCTGCGCCTCCGGGGCGAGCGCTGCTGGACCCTGCTGACGACCCTGAAGGAGCTGAAGGGGCACGAAGAGCCCAGCGGGCCGCGACGGGCGAACGGCGTGCAGCACGGCGTCGTCATGGGACGGCAGAGCTGGCTGCAGCGGCGACAGGCCGAGCAGGCGGCGCTGGGCCGCAGCCAGCAGCCCTACGTCCTGATCGTCGGCGGCGGACAGAACGGCATCGCCCTGGCGGCACGCCTCAAGCGCCTCGGCGTGCCGGCCCTGGTGATCGACGCCCTGGCGCGGCCGGGCGATGCCTGGCGCCGCCGCTACAGCTCGCTCTGCCTGCACGACCCGGTCTGGTACGACCACCTGCCCTACCTGCCCTTCCCCGATCACTGGCCGGTCTACACGCCGAAGGACAAGATGGGCGACTGGCTCGAGGCCTATGTCTCGCTCATGGAGATCGACTGGTGGGGCGGCGCGACCTGCCGCGGCGCCAGTTACGACGAGGCCGCCGGGCAGTGGCGCGTCGCGGTGGAGCGCGCCGGCGAGACGCTGACGCTGACGCCCGGACACCTGGTGATCGCAACCGGCCTGTCCGGCCGCCCCAAGGTGCCGCAGGTCCCCGGCCAGGAGCGCTTCGCCGGCATCCAGTACCATTCGAGCCGGCATCCCGGCGGCGCCGGCTGGGCCGGCAGGCGCTGCGTGGTCATCGGCGCCAACAACTCGGCGCACGACATCGCCGCCGACCTCTACGAGCAGGGTGCCAGCGTCACCATGGTGCAGCGCTCCTCCACCCTCGTTGCCCGGTCCGAGACCATGGCCCGCCTCGGCACCCGCCGCCTCTACAGCGAGGAGGCCTTGGCGGAGGGGATCGACACCGAGCTGGCCGACCTGCTCTTCGCCTCGGTGCCCTATCGCCTCATGGCCGGCCTGCACGAGCCCATGTACCGCGAGATGCGGCGCATCGATGCCGATCTCTACCGCCGCCTGGAGGCGGCCGGCTTCAAGCTCGACTTCGGCGAGGACAACTCGGGTCTTTACATGAAGTACGTGCGCCGCGGATCGGGCTACTACATCGATGTCGGCGCCTCCGAGCTGGTCGCCGACGGGCGCATCGCGCTGCGCAGCGGCGTCGAACCCAGGGAGCTCACCGAGAACGCGGTGGTGCTGAGCGACGGCACCGCCCTGCCGGCGGATCTGGTGGTCTGGGCGACGGGCTTCGGTCCGCTGGAAGACTGGCTGGGCGAACTGATCTCGCCGGCGGTGGCCAGGCGGGTTGGCCGCTGCTGGGGACTGGGGTCGAACACGACCTACGATCCGGGACCCTGGGAAGGCGAGCTGCGCAACATGTGGAAGCCGACGGCGCAGTCCGGCCTCTGGATCCAGGCCGGCAATCTGCAACAGGCACGCCACTATTCGCTGTACCTCGCCCTGCAGCTCAAGGCGCGCCACGCGGGCCTGCCGACTCCGGTGTTCGATTCGGCGCGGCGATGACGCCGCTCGCTCCTCCGTCGCCACTCGGTTCGAGCGCCGATATGAAATGAAGCGCGGAACGATCTTCGGTTGAGGACCCTGCTGGCGGCGTCCTAGGCTCTCACCACTGGTCGCTCATGACTAACGGCCGTTCGACCAGGAATTGAGAAAGGGCTGCGCCGAGGACCGCCGACCTTGGCGCAGCCTCTTTTCGTGCAAATGGACCCCCGGTGCCTTGTCTTCGACGCGCACTTCAGAGCCGGCTGCGCCCGCCGCAGCCAACCGAACCGCCGCCATGGACAGGGGACAGGTCCGCTTGAGCCGTAGCGAACGCAGCGATTTCATCGCCTGGCTGCTCTCCGCGCCCGACACGCCGGCTTTCGTCGTGGAGCCGGAGAACGGACAATCGCACATCAGCGGTCGCCTGCTCGAGGCGCTTCCAGGCATCGATGGCGGCGACGCCACCGGTACGCTCGCCAGGATCATCGGACGCAGCGGCTTTACCGGCGATCTGCTGCGGCGTGCCGCGGTTTCCACCGGTCCCGGGATCGCGGACGAGGCCCGCCATCTCTGGGCAACAGTGCCCATCGAATCGGACAGCGGCGAGGTGCTGCTGCTCGGGCTCTACGTCGGCCCCCTGCACGGCCAGACGCCCGATGCACAGGAAGCCGCCTTCAAGGCGGCCATGGCCGAACCGGATCGCCGGCACGGCGTCAACCAGCCCCTGACTGCCATGAGTTTCCTGCTCGAGAACCTCCTGCACGCCTTCATGTCGAGTGCGCCCGACGCGGCCTATCGCGCGCGCAAGGCCGGCGACCTTGGCTTGCAGCTCATCCAGTTGCGGGCGCTGCTGCCGGTCGGGCAGACCCTGCCGCCATAGCGCGAAATATCGGGATATGACGACAATCAAGGCGGGAGGCCGGGCAGCAATCGCTCCCGTCTGACTGTGGCAATTGCTCTAGAAAGCAGAATTCACCCAGTCACCAAAGGTTTTTTCCTGATCTTTGAGATGTTTGTATTCCCCGGCATATTGAACTATTCTCTTTTCAAATCTGGGGCGGTAGGGGCACTTCCAGCATTGCCGGATGTGCCAGGGTGCAGATAGAGGGGTGACCGGGTATGGCGGCAGAAGTTGCGGAGGAAACCCAACTATTAAGTGCGGTCCTGCTGATCGAGGATGACGCCGTTACGCTTGAGAACTATGGCGAGCTCCTCGGACGCAGCGGCATCGCCTACAAGTCGACGCGCTCGGGCGCCGAGGGCCTGTCGCTGCTGGATGCCGATCCTTCCATCGACGTGGTCGTCACCGACCTGATGCTGCCGGACATCGACGGCCTCGGCGTGCTGAACGCCCTGCGCTCGCTCCTGGCTGGCCGTCCCTGGATCCAGGCCATTGTGGTGACCGGCCGCCCGAGCATCGAGACAGCCATCCAGGCGCTGCGCCTCGAGGCCGTGGACTTCCTGACCAAGCCGATCGCGCCGTCCGACTTCATCGCCGCCGTGCAGCGCGCCCGCGCCCGTGCCTTCAGCGTCCGTTTCCGCGGCATGGGCAGCCCCTCGGCCAGCGGCGGCCAGGCCGGGGCCCGTTCCGCCACCCGACCCGACGGCTCGATCGACATCGAGTTCGTGCGTGGGCTGGTGAAGGCACGCGCCCTGCGCAGCAAGATGTTCCAGTCCGAGCTCTTCGCCGAGCCGGCCTGGGACATGCTGCTGGACCTGCTGATCGCCCACCTCTCGGGCAAGAAGGTCTATGTCACCAGCCTGTGCATCGCCGCCGGGGTGCCGATCGCAACGGCCTTCCGCCGCATCGAGGATCTGGCGGCCAACGGGCTGATCACCAAGACCCGCGATTCGAAGGACACGCGGCGCGTCTTCGTGCAGCTGACCGACGCCGGCTATCGCAAGATGGCCGACTATCTGAACGCTGTCTCGGCCCAGGCGCCCGCCGCCTGAACGCCCGCCGCCCGAACGCCCGCCGCCCGAACGCCAGCCCCCTAAGCGCCCATGACGCCGGCGAGCCCTCGCTCGGCGCTTCGGGCATAGGGTTTCCGCCAAGCGACGGCTAGAGTGCCGCCGACATGACGTGCCTCGCCCTCGCCCATCCGCCAAGCGCCAGCCGCGCCACTCTCGGGGTCGCCGCCGCCGCGCTGATTTCCGGCCTCTACTGGCTACCGCTGCGCGCGGTGCAGCAGGCAGGCGTCGCCGATCTCTGGGCCGCGGTGCTGATCGCGCTCATCGCCTTGCCGGTCATCGCCGTGGCGGCCTTCGTGTCGCAGCGGCCGCGGCGCGACGACCTGGCATCCCTGGCGCTCATCGGGATCACCATCGGCGCCGCCTTCGCCTGCTATACCGCCAGCCTGATCCTGACCGACGTGGTGCATGCGCTGCTGCTGTTCTACATCGCGCCGGCCTGGACCACCCTGCTCGAGGTCTTCGTGCTGCGCCGGCGCATGACCTGGCGGCGCCTCGCCGCGCTGGTGCTGGCGCTGGTCGGCCTCTGGGCCATCCTGGGCGGCAAGGGCGGCCTGCCGTTGCCGCGCAACGCCGGCGACTGGCTGGCCTTGGTTTCAGGGCTGCTCTGGGCCGTGGGCACGCTGGTCGCCTTCCGGCGGCCGGGCCTGCCGACGCTGCAGCAGACCGCCGCCCTGGGCCTGGGCGCGCTGGCGGTCTCGCTGCTGCTGGCCCTCTTCGGCCTGGGCGGCGCCTTGCCGGGCGGCGCCGCGGTCGGCGCGGCGGTACCCTGGCTGCTGCCGCTGGCGCTGCTGCTGACCCTGCCGATGTGGTTCCTGACGCTCTGGGGGGTCAAGGCGCTGACACCCACGCGCACCACGCTCATCTTCATGCTCGAGGTCTGCGTCGGCGTCTCATCCGCCGCCATCCTGACCGATGAGCCCTTCGGCTGGCACGAGGCGCTGGGCATGGTCCTGGTGCTCGCGGCCGCCGGAGTGGAACTGCTCGAACCACCGCCCAAGAGGATCGCCGCATGATGGACAGCACACTGGCCGACCGGATCAAGGAGGCCGTGGCCGCTGGCTTCGACGAGCAGGTCCGCTTCACCAGCGACCTGACCGCGCTGCCCTCGCTGCGCGGGCGCGAGGCGCCGGCGCAGGACGTGATGGCGCGTGCCTATCGCGCCGCCGGCCTGGCGGTCGACCGCTTCAAGGTCGAGCTGGACGACATCCGCCACCTGCCGGGCTTCTCGCCGGTCGCGGTCTCGTACGACGATGCCTGGAACGTGGTCGGCGCGCACCGCGCGCCCGACCCGCGCGGCCGCTCGCTGATCCTCAACGGCCACATCGACGTGGTGCCGACCGGGCCGGTCGAGCTCTGGTCCGCCCCGCCCTTCCAGCCGCATGTCGAGGGCGACTGGCTCTACGGCCGCGGGGGCGGCGACATGAAGGCCGGCCTGGTGGCCGCCCTCTACGCCTTCAAGGCGCTGCGCGGCCTCGGCCTCACCCCGGCGGCCGACATCTACCTCCAGTCGGTGATCGAGGAGGAGTGTACCGGCAACGGCGCCCTCGCCTGCCTGGCGCGCGGCTATCGCGCCGAGGCGGCGGTGATCCCAGAGCCGATGGGCGAGGCGCTGGCCAGGGCGCAAGTCGGCGTCATGTGGTTCCAGGTCAAGCTGCGCGGCCGGCCGGTGCATGTCGCCGTCGCCGGCACCGGTGCCAACGCGATCGAGGCGGCCTATCCGCTGATGAGCGCGCTGCACAAGCTGGAGGCGCGCTGGAACGCCGAGAAGCATCCCGCCTTCGCCGGCCTGGAGCATCCGCTGAACCTGGTGGTCAGCCGGATCGAGGGCGGCGACTGGACCAGCTCGGTGCCGGCCTGGTGCACCTTCGACGTGCGCTGCGGCCTCTATCCCGGCAGCGACCTCGGCGCCATCCGGCGCGAGATCGAGGACTGCGTGCGCCAGGCGGCGCAGGCCAACCCCTACCTCGCCAATACACCGCCGGAGATCGTCTATCACGGCTTCCAGGCCGAGGGTTACGTGCTGCAGGACGCCGACGCCCAGGTCGCCGCGCTGGATCGCAGCCACCGCGCCGTCACCGGCCAGCCGCTGCAGCAGAAGACCCTGACCGGCACCACCGACGCCCGCTTCTTCGGCCTCTATGCCGGCATCCCCGGCCTGGTCTATGGCCCGCAGGCGGAATCGATCCACGGCTACGACGAGCGCGTCAGCCTCTCCTCGACCCTGCGCGTCACCCAGGCCATCGCGCTCTTCATCGCCGACTGGTGCGGGGTCGAGGCGGCCTAGTTCGCCGCGAACGCCGCCGCCAGCGTCTTGTCTTCCCGCACCGCGCGGACCAGCAGGGGCGCCGGCGCGAAGCCGAAGCCCGAGGCGGTGCACATGGCTTCCACATCCCGCAGCACCTCGGGCAGGCCCTTCTGCTCGGCGGCGAAGAGCGGGCCGCCGCGCCAGGCGGGGAAGCCGTAGCCATTGACCAGGGTCACGTCGACGTCGGAGGGGCGCTGGGCAATGCCCTCCTCCAGCAGCAGGCAGGCCTCGTTCACCATGGCCGCGAGCATACGGTCCTGGATCGCCCCATCGCTGAAGCTGCGCGGCACGATGCCCTTTTCCGCGCGTGCCGCGACGATGATGGCCTCGACGGCAGGATCGGGTTCGCCGCGCCGCGCGCCCGGCGCGTGACGGTACCAGCCGAGGCCCGCCTTCTGGCCGAAGCGCCCGGCCTCGCAGAGGCGGTCGGCGATGACGGCGTAGCGGGCGCGCGGGTCGCGGCTCGCAGCCTGCCGCTGCCGCATCTTCCAGGCGATCTCCAGCCCGGTCAGGTCGAAGACGGAGAAGGGCCCCATGGCGAGGCCCCAGGCCTCCAGCGCGGCGTCGACCTGCTGCGGCAGGCAGCCCTCCTCCAGCAGGAACTCCATCTGCCGGCGATAGGCCGAGAAGATGCGGTTGCCGATGAAGCCCTCGCCGACGCGCGCCACCACGGCCAGCTTGCCCAGGCGCTTGCCTAGTGCCAGCGCCGTCGCCAGCGTCGCGCCCGACGTCGCCGCGCCGCGCACCACCTCCAGCAGGCGCATGACGTTGGCCGGGCTGAAGAAGTGCAGGCCGCAGACATCGCCCGGCCGCGCCGTGACGGCGGCGATGGCGTCGACGTCGAGATAGGAGGTATTGGTCGCCAGCACAGCGCCCGGCCGCGCCACGGCGTCGAGCCGGCGGAAGACCTCCTGCTTCACCGCCAGGTCCTCGAACACGGCCTCGATGACCAGGTCGGCCGCCGCCAGCACGCCGAAATCGGCGCCGCAGGCGATGCGGCCGAGGCGTATGGCCTTGGCGGCCTCGTCCAGGCGGCCGCTTCTTACCTGCCGGCCATAGAGCTCGTCCAGCCGTGCCGCCGCGCGCTGCGCCGTCGCCGCGTCGGTCTCCACCAGCAGGACGTCGAGGCCGGCATCGGCGCAGGCGGCGGCGATACCGCTGCCCATCAGGCCGCCGCCGATGACTCCGACCCGGACGACGGGGCGCGGCGCGGCCGCCAGCCCCTCGACCTTCGGCGCTTCGCGCTCGGCAAAGAAGATGTGGCGCAGCGCCTTGGCCTGGTCGCCGACCACCAGTTCGGCGAAGAGTGCGCGCTCGGCGGCCAACCCCTCCTCGAAGGGCAGCCGCGCCGCCAAGGCCACGGCCTCGCCGGCCTTCACCGGCGAGAGCTGGCCGCGCGCACGTCGCTCGACCTCCGCCTCGGCCTTGGCGAAGGCCACCGCGTCAAAAGGCGGCACGGCGCGTTGCGAGACGCGCGGGGCGCGACCCTCGCGCACCAGACGCTCCGCCTCGGCCACGGCCGCGTCCAACAGATCGCCCTCGGCCACGGCGTCGGCGAGGCCGAGCGTCACCGCCTCGTCCGCGCCGAGCCGCCGGCCGCTGGTGACCAGTTCCAATGCCGCCGGGGCACCGACAAGACGCGGCAGACGCTGCGTACCCCCGGCGCCGGGCAGGATGCCGAGCTTCACCTCGGGCAGGCCGATGCCGGCCTCTGCGCTCATGATCCGCCGGTCGCAGGCCAGCGCCACCTCGCAGCCGCCGCCCAGGGCATTGCCGTGGATCGCGGCCACGGTCGGCTTGGGCAGCGCGTCGAGCGTGGCGATGACCGCCGGCAGGGTCGGCGGCTGGATCGGCTTGCCGAACTCGCGGATGTCGGCGCCGGCCGGGAAGCTGCGCCCGGCGCCGGCGACCACCACCGCCGCCACGGCGGGATCGGCGGCGACTTGCCGCAGCGCCGTCTCCAGCCCGGCCCGCACCGCCTGCGAGAAGGCGTTCACCGGCGGATTGTCGACCAGCAGCAGGGCGATGGCGCCGCGGCGCTCGGCACGGACGACGGCGGGTGACTCGGGCATGGCAAAGCGGCTCCTGCTAGATTGACGCTCACATAGCACAGACCGTCATCCCGGCCGCGGGCGGCAACGCCGCCGCGCTGCGCTTGGCCTGGATGGCAGCGGGAAAGAGGCCATGACCGACGCACCCCTGCTGATCGAACACGCCGAGGGCTATCACGTCCTGACGCTGAACCGTCCGGAGCGCCTCAACGCCTTCACCGAGGAGCTGCACCGCCTGCTGCGCGCGGCACTGCAGGCGGCAGGCGACGACGACGCCTGCCGCGCGGTGCTGCTGACCGGCGCCGGGCGCGGCTTCTGCACCGGGCAGGACCTGGCGGCGCGGCGCTTCGAGCCGGGCAAGGCGCCCGATCTCGGCCGCTCGCTGCAGCAGTTCTACAACCCGCTGGTCCGTGCGCTGCGCGCCCTGCCGAAGCCGGTGGTCTGCGCCGTCAACGGCGTGGCGGCGGGCGCCGGCGCCAACCTGGCACTGGCCTGCGACATCGTCGTAGCGGCGCGCTCGGCACGCTTCGTACAGTCCTTCGCCAAGGTCGGGCTGATCCCCGACGCCGGCGGCACCTGGAGCCTGCCGCGCCTGGTCGGGCCGGCGCGCGCCCGCGCCCTCATGCTGCTGGCCGAGCCGGTGACGGCCGATCAGGCGGCCGAGTGGGGCATGATCTGGCAGGTGGTGGACGATGCCAACCTGCTGCCCACGGCACGGGCGCTCTGCGCGAAGCTGGCCGCCCTGCCGCCCATCGGCCTGGCGCTGACCAAGCAGGCGCTGGAGGCGAGCGGCGGCAACGACTTGGATCGCCAGCTCGACCTGGAGCGCGACCTGCAGGGCGCGGCTGGGCGCTCTCCCGACTACCGCGAAGGCGTCGCCGCCTTCCTGGAAAAGCGGCCGCCGAGGTTCACCGGGAAGCGATGACGAATGACCCTCTCCCGAGGTGAGAGGGTGCGCGCGCAGCGCGCGGGTGAGGGGCAGCGCCGGGGCCGGGCGCGGCGCGGAGGAACCGCGCATTTCCTTGCCGCGTCCCCTCACCCGCCGCGCTGATGCGCGGCGCCCTCTCCCGACGGGAGAGGGCTGGTTGGAGCCACACGCCACTTGCGCCGGGGCGCCGGCACCAGCGCCGCCGCCTTCTCCGCCGCGTCCTGCGCCTGCCAGGCGGCCCAGTCGAACGGTTTGACGCCGCGCGCCGCCAGCAGCGCCAGCAGGCCGGCGCGGCCCGCCTTGCCCGCCGGGCGCTCCGCCGCCAGCAGCGCTTCCACCACGCGGTGGGATTCCGCGCGGTTGGTGGGGATCGTGCCGCTGGGGCCGCGCCCGGCCCAGCCGACGACATAGAGCCCGGATTCCAGGGGTCCCTCGCCCTCCGCCAGCCGGCCGTTGCGCGCCGGCAGGCCGGGCAGGCCCTCGCAGTCGTAGCCGACGCAGGTCACGGCGAGGTCGGCCGGCAGGCTGTCGCCATCCGCCAGCCGGACTGCGCTCAAGACATCCGGCCCCTCGAAGGCGGCGGGCGCGGCATGGAAACGGAAGTCCAGGACCACCGGCTTGTCGGCAGGGCCGGTCCAGCCGCGCAGCAGCACCAGCGGCTTCGGCTCGCCGTCCACCGCCGGCGGCAGTGCCCCGGCCGGCACCAGCGGCTGGGCGCGCGCTAGCTTGCCCAGCTCCTCCAATTCCAGCGGGGTGAAGCGCACCTCCGCCGGCCCGCGCCGCACCAGGAAGGTGACGCGCTCCAGCGGCCAGGACGCGAGCTCCGCCGCGATCGCGGGATCGAGGTCGCCGGCGGCCAGTTCCTCCGGCGTCTTTGCCAGCACGCGGGCGATGTCGAGCGCGACGTTGCCGGCGCCGACCACGACCGCGTGCCGCACGGGACGCACCGGCAGCGGCCGCGCGAGGTGATCGGGATGGGCGTTCAGCCAGCCGACGAAGCGGGCCGAGCCGACCACGCCCGGCAGGTCCTCGCCCGGCACGCCGAGGCGGCGGTCGCGCCCGGCGCCGGTGGCCAGCACCACGGCGTCGTAGAGGCCGCGCAGCTCGTCCAGCGAAACGGCGGCACCGAGCGCCACGCCGCCATGAAAGGCCGCCTGGCCCTTGTCGAGCGGACGCGCCAGGGTGCGGGCCACGCCCTTGGTCGACTGGTGATCGGCGGCAACGCCATAGCGCACCAGGCCGAAGGGCGTCGGCAGACGCTCGATCAGGTCGATCTCGACGCCCAGCTGCTTCGCCAGACGCTCGACGGCGTAGAGCCCGGCCGGGCCGGCGCCGACGACGGCGACCTTCAGCTCGCCCATCGCGCCAGCCTCCTCACGCGCGCCACGGCGGGTTGCACTGCAGCGCGTCGATCGCGGCGGCGTCCAATGCCGGCAGGCCATCGCCGGCCGTCCTGGCGAGCGACGCGAGCGCGTCGCTGCGCCGGCGCGCCGCCTCGTCCAGCGCCCGCGCCTCGTCCGGCCAGCAGCGCCAGCCGTCCCAGTCCGAGGTCTCGCGCTTGCAGAGAGCCAGCAGATCGCGCGCCAGGTTCACTTGCAGGAACCAGGCGCCCCGCGCCTCGCCGTGGCCGAAGTCGTCCTCCGCCTCGGCGCCGGCACGGCACCGCTCCCAGGCTTCCCAGGCGACCAGGAACTCATCGCGCGGCATGTCGGCGGGATCGAAGTCGATCCCCAGGTGCCGGCGGTGCGCCTCGTCCAGCTCGGCATCGGCCAGCGCCCAGCGCGCCTCGTCCGCATGCCGGTACTCGCAGACCCAGTGGTCCTCCCAGCCGGCGGCCGAGAAGTAGCGCGCGAAGCCGCAGCGCACGCGCGCCGCCACGCCCTGCTGGCGGAGCAGCGAGCAGAGCAGCAGGGCGAAGTCGCGGCAGGTTCCCACCGCGCGCTCGAAAGGCGCGCGTGCCTGGTCCAGCGGCTGGCCGCTGGCCGCCAGGATGGTGTCGAGCCGGGCGGCGACGGGCAGCGTGGCGCGCGAGGCCTCGACGACGTGGCGCGGCGGCGCGCCATAGAGCGTCAGCGCGTAGTAGTCGTGCACCAGCAGTCCCTGCACGACCCGGCAGAGCGCCGCCACATCCTGCGGCAGCCGGGCGAAGGCCGCCGCGTGGCCGCCTGGATCCGACAGGGCGCCGTGGCCGACATAGGGCGATTGGGCGGTCATGACCCCAGGCTAGCACCCCGTTCCCTACTGCAGGTGCACGTACTCGTAGTTGACGTCGAGGTTGTTGATGCCGCGATCGGGCGGGGCGATCCAGCTCGCCATCTTGCCGGGCTCCACCACCTGCTTCATCAGCGAGTGGATGAAGGCGCGGTCGGCCTCGCTCGGCAGCCATTCGCCCTGGCGGTTGGTCCAGGTCTCGGCGTCGATCTGCTTGCCGTCCGGCGTGACGTGGCTGCCGGCCCAGGAGCCGATGTTGCGGCGGAAGCGGATCGAGGGCAGCTTCAGCTCGAAGTCGACGCCGGCCTTCTGCACCAGGCGGTTCCAGCGCTTCACGCCGATCTCGCAGTCGGCGACATAGGCCTGGCGCGTCACCTCGTTCATGGCATTGCGCATGGCGACCTGCTCGACGCGGCTGCCGCCCTGCCCGTCCGGCACCTCCAGCTCGAAGACCTGCCCGCTGCAGACGTGGTCGGCGAAGCGGCTCTCGTCCGGCCGGCCCTTCAGGCCGTTGGCGAAGGTTGTGGCGGCGTTCGAGGACTGGTCGGAGCCGAAGAGGTCGAGCGAGGAGGAGAACCAGAAGTTCAGGTAGCGCTGCACCGTCGGCAGGTCGACGGCGCCGGCGCGGCGCACCGCCTCGGGATCGTCGCTGCCGATCTCCTTCATCACCTCGAGCGCGCGGCGCACGACGCGGGCGACGCCGGTGTCGCCGACGAACATGTGGTGCGCTTCCTCGGTCAGCATGAAACGGCAGGTGCGCGCCAGCGGGTCGAAGCCGCTCTCGGCCAGGCTCTTCAGCTGGAACTTGCCGTCGCGATCGGTGAAATAGGTGAACATGAAGAACGACAGCCAGTCGCTGATCGGCTCGTTGAAGGTGCCGAGGATGCGCGGGTTGTCGGCGTGGCCGGAGCGGCGCTGCAGCAGCTCCTCGGCTTCTTCCCGCCCATCCCGGCCGAAGTAGGCGTGCAGCAGGTAGACCATGGCCCAGAGGTGCCGGCCCTCCTCCACATTCACCTGGAAGAGGTTGCGCAGGTCGTAGAGCGATGGGCAGGTCAGGCCCAGCAGGCGCTGCTGCTCGACCGAGGCCGGCTCGGTGTCGCCCTGGGTGACGATGAGGCGGCGCAGCGTCGAGCGGTGCTCGGCCGGCACCTGCTGCCAGGCCGGCTGGCCCATGACGTCGCCGAAGCCGATGCGACGGTCGGCCTCCTGGTCGGCCAGGAAGATGCCCCAGCGGTAGTCCGGCATCTTCACCGTGCCATAGGTTGCCCAGCCGGCGGCGTCGACCGAGGTCGCGGTGCGCAGATAGACGTCTGCGGCCTGGAAACCTTCGGGGCCCATCGCCTTCCACCACTCCAGGAAGGCGGGCTGCCAGTGCTCCAGCGCGCGCTGGAGCTGGCGGTTCTCGCCGAGGTTCACGTTGTTGGGGATGCGTTCCTGATAGTTCAGCGTGGACATGGCCGTCAGACCCTCTGCCGGTCGAAGTTCGCCTTGCTGCCGCTGCCGAAGCGCTTCAGCGCCCCTTGCTCGCCGACCGCGTTCGGGCGGTTGAAGATCCAGTTCTGCCAGGCCGAGAGGCGGCCGAAGACCTTGGTCTCCAGCGTCTCGGGCCCGGCGAAGCGCAGGCTGGCCTCGAGGCCGGTCAGCGCGTCGGGCGAGAGGCTGGCGCGCTCCTCGATGGCGAGGCGCAGTTCGTCCTCCCAGTCCAGCTCGTCGGGGGTCAGCGTGACCAGGCCGGCGTCGCGCGCGGCCTCGACGCCCAGCGCCTGGCCGACCAGCGGCCGCAGCGCCGCCGCCTTGGCGGCATCGTTGAAGCGACCGGCGAGGCGCGTGACGCCCGCCACCGTCGGATAGGCACCGAAATTGGCGCCCGAGAGCGTGATGCGCGGCTGGTCGTTGCCGCCCTCGGCCGTGTTGTCCAGCATGTAGGAGCGGTCGGCGGCCAGCAGCAGTTCGGCCAGGGTGCCGGCGAAGCAGGAGCCCTGGTCGACCACGGCGAAGAGGCTGCGCGCCGAGACGTCGAGCCGCGCCAGGGTCCGCCGCAGCATTCCCGTGACCTCGCGCACGAACCAGTCCGACGCGTGCGACGCCAGCGCCGCGTCGGCGGCCAGCACGGTTTCCGCCGGCCCGCGCGTCTTCAGCAGCCAGAGGCCGACCTCGAGATAGTTGAGGCGCAGCGTCAGGATGGCGTCGTCGAGCTGCCGGGCCACGGCCAGCGGCCACCAGGCGGCGCCGGCGGCGTGTATGCCCGCCAGGTCGCTCGCCGGCGCCTGGTCCGGCGCCGTCAGGGTGATGGTGGCGACGCGCCCGGCGGGGTCGATCTCAACCGTCACCCACTCATAGACGATGCGGTTGCCGTCCAGCGTGCGCTTCAGCGGCGTCAAAGCGACGCCCTTGGCGCCTCGCGGCCGGTCGCTCTGTGACGCCAGTTCCCGCGCCCGCGCGGCGGTCTTCGCCTTGAACTCCGACGGCGGGGCGGAGCCGTCGATCAGGCCCCATTCCTTGGCGCGGTCGGCGCGCAGGCCGTCGGCGTTGGTGCAGAAGATGTCGGCCAGGTCGCGCCTGACCTTGCGCTTGTCGACCACGCGGGTGAGGCCCCCGGTTCCGGGCAGCACGCCCAGCAGCGGCACCTCGGGCAGGCTGACGACCGAGCTGCGATCATCCACCAGCCAGATCTCGTCGCAGGCCAGCGCCACCTCGTAGCCGCCGCCGGCACAGGTGCCGTTCACCGCAGCCAGGAACTTCAGGCCCGAATGCGCCGAGGAGTCCTCGATGCCGTTGCGCGTCTCGTTGGTGAACTTGCAGAAGTTCACCTTCCAGGCGTGGGTCGACTGGCCGAGCATGTAGATATTCGCGCCGGCGCAGAACATGCGCTCCTTGGCCGAGGTCATGACGACCGCGCCGACCTCCGGATGCTCGAAGCGGATGCGCTGCAGCGCGTCGTGCAGCTCCATGTCGACGCCGAGGTCGTAGGAATTGAGCTTAAGCTGATAGCCCGGCACCAGGCCGCCGGTCTCGTCCACGTCCAGTGCCAGCGTGGCGACGGGACCGTCGAACGAGAGCTTCCAATGCCTGTAGGTCTCGGGCGTGCGGTCGAAGAAGAACATGGCCATTTCCCCAGCACGGCACGGCTTGGTCGCCGGCTCAATGACAGGAAGTATAATGCATGTTCCAGCGCACGCAAGGATGAATATGCACTAAAATGCATTTCTCGACGGCGTCAGGCGACCGGCACCCGGGGCCGCGCGGCCGTCATCCAGATGCCGACAGCCACGGCGACCAGGCCGAGCAGCAGGGCAAGGCCGAGCGGCTCGTCCAGCAGCAGCGCCGCCAGGATCGAGGCGGTCACCGGCGAGATGGTGACCGAGACGGCGACCACCGTCACTGGCGCGTTCTTCAGCCCGAAGCTCCACAGCAGCATGGCACCGACACCGCCGAAGATGCCGAGGTAGAGCACCACGCCCCAGGTGCGCCAGGGCAACTCCGCCAGCAGCGGCAGCTTGCCGCCGAGGATCACCACCAGGGCGAGGCCGGCGCCGCCGGCCAGCATGGCACCGCAGGTGAAGGCCACCACGCCGACGCGCGGGATGACGTTGCGCGACAGCACGTTGAAGCTCGCCATCAGGCTGGTGCCGCCGAGCATCAGCAGGTCGCCGCGCCAGGCGCCCTCGGGCGCGCGGTCCAGCGTGCCCAGCAGCGCAACGGCGACACCGGTCATGGCCAGGACGACACCGACGGAACGCCGCAGCGACAGCTTCTCCAGACCCAGCGCCGCCGCCAGCAGCATGGTCATCAGCGGCATGGTGCAGAGCGCCATGGCCGCGCGCGAGGCCGTGGTAAGGCCGATGGCACTGTTGTAGAGCAGCGGGAAGATGCCGAAGCCGACGAGGCCGAGAGCTGCGGTATGGAGCAGGTCGCGACCGCGCAGTCGGTGGCGCAGCATCAGCGCCACGGCAGGCGCCAGCAGCAGCCCGGCGAGGCCGAACCGCAAGGCCCCGAGCATTTCTGGCGGAACCGAGCCGCCGATCAGGCGCGTGGCGGCGATGGCGCTGCCGCCCAGCGCGCTGGAGAGCGCGGCCGACCAGATGCCGATGCCCTGTTGCATCGCCCCCTTCTTGTTGTTCTTCGTGTCTGGAAAGAAGCATCGCCCGATACGGCCGTATGGTAGAAGCGCCATCGCGGAGCAGCGCCACGCACCTCGCACATGGCCGCCGCGGATGCCTGCTGGCCCTGGCCGTGCCGTCTGGCTAGGGTCCCGCCATGCAACTCGACGTCTCGCAGCGCAGCAGCCTGCTGGCCTTCCGGCGCGTCGGACGGCGGCTCGCCCGCCTGCCCCGGCCGCGCCTGACCCTGGCGGGCGGCAGCGCCGAGGGGCGCCTCAGGGTCGCGCTGACCATCGCCGAGGCGCAGGGACGCGACCTGCTGTCGGTCGACCTTGGCCGCGTCGTCAGCCAGCACCTGGCCGAGACGCGGCGGCGCCTGCGCCAGGTGCTGGCGACGGCGGAGCGCAGCGGCGCGCTGCTGTTCTTCGACGAGGCCGACGCGCTGTTCGGCAAACGCAGCACTGTCGCCGGCAGTCACGACCGCTACGCCAATCAGGAGGTCAGCTACCTGCTGCAGCGTCTGGCGCGCCATCGCGGCACGGTCCTGCTGGGCGTCGAGGCACCGCTTGCAACCGCGTCGCAGCGCTGTACCTGACGACCCGGATTGCTGGACAGCCGCAACCGCCGGGTCGACTATTGGATTATGTACACTCCCTCCCGCCGACACTTCCTGGCGGGTGGCTCGGCATTGGCCGGCTGCCTTGCCATGCCCCGCCTGCGGTCGCTACGCGCCGAGGAACGCGCCGCGCTTCCCGTGCCGCCGGAGCTGCGCGCCGACGCCACCGGCGCTGTCAGGCTCAGCATCGACCAGGGCAGCCGCACCTGGGTGGCCGCCGGACCGACACCGACCTTCGGCTTCAATGGCGACTACCTGGGCCCGGCCATCCGGACGCGCCGCGGGGAACGCATTGACGTCACGGTCGACAACACCCTCGAGGAGACCGCGACGGTCCACTGGCACGGCCTGATCATCCCGGGCGAGGCCGACGGCGGTCCGCACAACAGGATCGCCGGCAAGGCGAGCTGGCATGCCAGGCTGGAGATCGACCAGCCGGCGGCGACCTGCTGGTACCATCCGCACAACTATCCGAGCACGGCCGAGCAGGTGCTGAAGGGCCTGGCCGGCCTCTTCATCATCGAGGACGAGGAGAGCGCCGGCCTGGGCCTGCCGCAGACCTGGGGCGTCGACGACATCCCGCTGATCCTGCAGGACCGCCGCTTCAACGCCGACGGCAGCTTCTTCCATCGCTTCAACATGATCGCCATCACCACCGGCTATATCGGCGACCGGCTGCTGGTGAATGGCGTCGAGTACCCCTACGCGGTCGTGGCCAGCGGCTGGCTGCGCCTCAGGCTGCTCAACGGCTCCAACGCACGCAGCTACCGCGTCGCGGCGGCCGACGGCCGCGACCTCTTCGTCATCGCCGGCGACGGCGGCCTGCTGGAGGCGCCGGTCAGGGTGAAGGAAGTGGCCTTGAGCAGCGGTGAGCGCTTCGAGGTCCTGGTGGACGCGCGCGACGGCCTGCCCTTCGATCTGGTGACCCTGCCGGTGACCGACCAGGTCGGCATGAACCTGCCGCCGTTCGACCAGCCCCTGCCCTTCGTCACGCTGCGCCCCCTGGGCGCCGCCGGGACGGGGCGCCTGCCAGACCGCCTGGCGGCGCTGCCGGCGCTGCCGGCGGCCCTGCCACCGCTCACCCAGGAGTTCGTGCTGAAGATGCGGCGCGACGCCGAGGGCATGGCGCTGCTGAAGCAGGCCGGCCTCGGCATGGGCGGCATGAAGATGGAGGACGGCGCGACGATGGGCGGCATCACCCCCATGTCGATGTCGATGCCCATGGGCCCGGACCCGGCTGTGGTGGAGCGCATGACGCAACTCATCGTCGAGGGGCCGGTGCTGACCCTGGGCGACCAGCTTTCGGCCAACGAGATCAACGGCGCCGCCTTCGACATGACGGTCAAGGGCTTCCAGGCGCCGCGCGGCGAACTGCTGCGCTGGGCGGTGTCGGAGGGGACCGACAACATGCTGCACCCCTTCCACATGCACGGCTGCCAGTTCCGCATCATCTCGATCGGCGACAAGCCGCCGCCGGCCCACTTGGCCGGATGGAAGGACACGGCCGTGATCAACAGCGGCGGGCGCGCGGAGTTCCTGGTGCGCTTCGAGCGCACGGCGAGCGAGCGCTATCCCTACATGGCGCACTGTCACATCCTGGAGCACGAGGATTCCGGGATGATGACGCAGTTCTCGGTAGCCTGAGGCCGCCGGCTCAGCCTTCCAGCAGGAAAGGCTCGCCCAGTCCCTCGACCAGCCGGCCGATCGCCTCGGCCGCCGCGCGAACGGCGTCCTTGTCGGTGCCGCGCACCACGAGCTGCGTGCCGAAGCGGCCGTCGCGCTGGAAGGGATAGCTGCCGACGTCGAGCGCGGGATAGGCCGCCTGCACCTCGCCCAGGCCGGCGGCGATGGTGCCCTCGGGCACGAAGGCGGTGACCGTGGCGGACACCAGAGCCGGCCCGCCGGACAGGCGGTGCTTCAGGCTCTGGAACATGGCCTGGGCGATCTTGGGGATGCCGGCCAGCACGAAGACGTTGCCCATCTGGAAGCCCGGCGCCTTGGACACCGGATTGTCGATCAGGATCGCACCCTCCGGCGTGGTCGCCATGCGCAGGCGCGCGGCATTCAGCTTCTCCGCGCCATAGTGCTCGAAGAGGATGCGGTGCGCTTCCGCGTTCAGGGTCCAGGGAACGCCGAAGGCCTTGGCCACGCATTCCGAGGTGATGTCATCGTGCGTCGGCCCGATGCCGCCGGTGGTGAAGAGATAGGTCACGCGCGCCCGCAGCTCGTTCACCGTGGCAACGATCGTGGCCTCGATGTCGGGAATGACCCGCGCCTCGACCAGGCGAATGCCGAGGGCCGAGAGTTCCTGCCCCAGGTAGGCGAGGTTGGCGTCCTGCGTGCGGCCGGACAGGATCTCGTTGCCGATGACGAGGACGGCGGCGGTCGGCTGGCTCATGGCAGTGGCGCCTGTTTCCCGGCTACTGGCCGCCGATATAGCCCTTGGAGGCCATGCAGTCGGCATAGAGCTCGCCGCGCCGCTGCTCGTTGCCGTACTCGGTCATGCGGCTGGTGAAGGCATAGACGTCGCGGTTGTTCGACGAGGTGTCGAAGATGGCCTGGCGGTCGTCCTGCACCTGGATGTCGCGCGCCACCGAGGCCTGCGCGTAGGTGTAGCAGTCCTCGGCGTCCTTCTGCTTCTGCGCGTCGCTGGGCGCCTTGGTCGCGTTGCCCTGCCCGTCCTCGACCGTCACGCCGGTATTGGGATCGGGCGTCGCCGCGCCATAGGTGTCGATCCCGCCGCTGCCGCCGCTGGTCGAGCCGCCGGGCGGGGGCGCCGCAGGGGTGCTGCGCGCGGGGGTCGGATTCTCGCCCGGCAGCGGTTGGTTGGCGCAGCCCGCGAGAGCAGCCGCGGCGGCCAGGGTCAGGACCAAGACAAGGCGGCTGGGCATCGCTGCTGCGGACCTTTCGCTGGAGCCACGTCCGCCGGGTGCCCGCAATTTGCACCTGGACGGCGACTCGCCGGGTTTCTACCGCCTGAAGGTGGGCGGCAAAGGCGGAAAAAGCAAGGCAGAGCCTCCGCTTGTGGCCCGGGCCCGAGGACCTCGAACCTTCCCTTGGCCGCCCTCGCAGCCTACATTGGCAGCCTGATAGGCAATCGCAGTACGTGGAATCGGTACCAGATGAACGACGGCAACCTGGCACGGCAGCTCTCGGCCGAGGAACGGCAGATCGTCCTGCACGGGGACGAGGGCTTCGCCGGCATGCGCGCGGCGGGCCGCCTGGCGGCCGAGACGCTGGACTTCATCACGCCGCACGTCCAGGTCGGCATCAGCACCGAGGAGCTGGACCGGCTCTGCCACGACTTCATCGTGACCCATTCCGCGATTCCGGCGCCGCTCGGCTACCGCGGCTTTCCCAAGTCGATCTGCACCTCGATCAACCATGTCGTCTGTCATGGCATTCCCTCGCCGGACAAGAGGCTGGCCGACGGCGACATCATCAACATCGACGTGACGGTGATCCTGGACGGCTGGTACGGCGACACCAGCCGCATGTTCGTCGCCGGCAAGCCCAAGGTGAAGGCCAAGCGCCTGATCGAGACCACCTTCGAGGCCATGTGGCGCGGCATCGAGCAGGTGAAGCCCGGCAACACCCTGGGCGACGTCGGCCACGCCATCCAGTCCTTCGCCGAGCGCGCCGGCTTTTCCGTGGTGCGCGACTTCTGCGGCCACGGCCTGGGGCGCATCTTCCACACCGCACCCTCGGTGCTGCACTACGGCAGGCCGAACACCGGCATCGTGCTGAAGCCCGGCATGTTCTTCACCATCGAGCCGATGATCAACGCCGGCCGCTACGAGGTGCTGATCCTGAAGGACGACTGGACCGCGGTGACGCGCGACAAGTCGCTCTCGGCGCAGTTCGAGCACTCGATCGGCGTGACCGAGACGGGCTACGAGATCTTCACCCTTTCGCCCAAGGGCTGGCACCAGCCGCCCTATGGCGAAGGCTGACCCCGGCCCACCCGACGACGGTACCGCCACCGCGCCCCAACCTGAATACGCCGGTCATCGCGAGCGCCTGCGCCAGCGTCTGCTGGGCAGCGGCGCCGGGGCACTTGCCGACTATGAGATTCTCGAGTTCCTGCTGTTCTCGGCCCTGCCACGGCAGGATACCAAGCCCATCGCCAAGGCCTTGATCCAGCGCTTCGGCAGCCTGGGCGGGGTGCTGGCAGCCGACGCCGCAGATCTGATGCAGGTGAAGGGCATCAAGGAGGCCGGCGCCGCCACCTTCAAGGCGGTGCTGGAGGCCGCGCGGCGCCTGGCGCGCGAGCAGGTGGTGGAGAAGCCGGTGCTCTCCTCCTGGCAGGCGGTGATCGACTACTGCCGCATCGCCGTGGGGCACGAGCCGCTGGAGCAGTTCCTGCTGCTCTTCCTCGACCGCAAGAACCGCCTGCTGGCCGACGAGAAACAGCAGCGCGGCACGGTCGACCACACGCCGGTCTATCCGCGCGAGGTGGTGAAGCGCGCTCTGGACCTGAAGGCCAGCGCCATCGTGCTGGTGCACAACCATCCCTCGGGCGACCCGACGCCGAGCCGCCTGGACGTGGAGACGACGAAGGAAATCGCCGCCGCCGCCGCCAAGCTCGGCATCGCCGTGCACGACCACATCGTCATCGGCAGTGCCGGACACTTTTCCTTCCGGGCCGAGGGGCTGCTGTAGTCCGGATTTCGTCGTTGTGCCGCGGGGGTCGAGGCCCTAGTCCTCCACCCCGACATGCCGCCTGCCCCCGCCCCTGCCCGCCTCGTCTTCCCGCTGCTGCTGGGCGGCACGCTGCTCGGCCTTGCCGGGACCGACCTGGTGCTGCCGGCGGTGCCGGACCTGCCGGCGGCGCTGGGCGGCACGCCGGGCGCCGCGCAGCTCGTGCTGGCCGCCTTCGTCGCCGGCTCGGCCGTCGGCCTGCTGGCCTTCGGCGCGCTGGGCGGGCGCTTCGACCAGCGGCGGCTGCTGGCGGTCTCGCTGCTGCTCTATGCCGGCGTCTCAGCTTCGGCGGGCTGGGCCACGAGTCTCGCCGAGCTGATCTGGCTGCGCCTGCTGCAGGGCGCCGCCGGCTCGGCCGCCGCGACCTTCGCCCCGGGCTTCATCCGCGCGCTTTATGACGAGCGGCGCGCGGTGCGCGCGCTGGGACTGCTGGGCAGCGTCGAATCGCTGGTGCCGGCGCTGGCGCCGCTGGCCGGCGCCTGGCTGGCCGCCCGCTTCGGCTGGCCCGCCTGCTTCCACCTTATCGCCATCCTGGCGCTGCTGCTGGCCGCCGCCTTCCTGCTGCTGGGACCGCGCCTGCCGGCACTGGTCTCGCGACCCCGCCCCGGCGGCTACCGCGCGCTGCTGCGCGACCCTGTCTTCCTGCGCTACGCCATCAGCCAGGCGACCACGCTGGGCGGCCTGCTGGTCTTCGTCTTCGGCGCGCCGGCGGTGATCACCGGCGCGCTCGGCGGCACCATCCGCGACTACGTCGGCCTGCAGGTCGGCGGCATCGCCTTCTTCATCCTGGGGGCGAACCTGGCGGGGCGCCTCGCGGCGCGCTTTGGCGCCGAGCGGATGATCCTGCTGGGCACAGTCATCTCCGCTGCCGGCGGCCTGATGATCCTGGCCTTCGGCCTCGCCGGCGGGCGCGACACGCTCTGGCTGACGCTGCTCTTCGTGCCGATGAACCTGGGTCTCGGACTGCGCGGCCCGCCCGGCTTCTACCGCGCCGTGCTGGCGGCCCAGGGCGACGACGCGCGCGGCGCCGCGCTGGTGATCCTCGGCATCCTGCTGACGGCGGCGGGCGGCACCGCCCTGGTCGCGCCCTGGATAACGGAAGGCCTGGTGCCGCTCGGACTTGCCGTCGCCGCGATCCTGCTGGCCGGCCTCGCCTGCCTGCTGCGCCTGCCGGCGCTGCCCGGGCATTGAGACGCGCGCAGGGCATAGGACGCCTGCGCGCACTTAGGCGCGATTGCCCGCCGTAGGGATTTCTGGCTTTGCTAGCGGAAGGCGGCGTCACACCGGCGCTTCCGATTCCAAAGGCCCATCCTTGAACCGGCTGCTGGTCGCCAATCTCACGCTGCTGGTGCCGATCCTGGCCTGGGGCCTGCCGCTGCCCTTCCTGGACGAGCTCTTCGACCGCTGGGACCCGGTGCTCTCCTCGGCGCTGCGCTACACGCTGGCCCTGCCCTTCGCCTGGGCCTTCTGGCGCCTGACGCGCCGCGAGAAAGGCCCGCTGAAGCCGCCCGACCTTTCCTGGTGGCCGATCATCCGGCTCGGCGTCTTCGGCCTCATGGCCTTCACGCTGATCTACGCCTTCGCGCTCGACCACATGCATCCGGTGACCGCGGCGGTTTTCTCGGCATCCGGCCCGGTGATCACCGGGCTGGTGGCCCGCTTCGGTTTCGGCGAGCCGATGCCCGCCGGCTTCGGCCTGGCCGTGCTGCTCTCGCTGATCGGCGGCGTATTGACCACGGTGGACCCCGACGCCGTCGCCGGCCCCTGGATCGAGCTGCGCGGCGGCGAGCCGCTGCTGCTGCTGGCCTCGGCCGTCTGGGCCTGGTACTCGCTGGCGGCGGCGCGCCTCAGGCCCGGGCTGCATCCCACCCGGGTGACGATCCTGACACTGCTGCCGGCCGCGGCGCTGCTGCCGCCGGTCTACCTCGCCTGCTGGGCGCTCGGCCTCAGCAGCGCGCCGCCACCGGTGGCGAGCTGGCGGGTCGACGACCTGGGGGTACAGCTCTGGTTCAGCATCCTGGCGATCGGCGCCGCCACCATCGCCTGGAACAGCGGCGTCAACATGGTCGGCACGCTGATCGCCTCGCTCTATCTGAATCTGGTGCCGGTGGCGGCAATCGGCGCCGCGCTGCTGATCGGCTATCACCCGCGCCCGCTGCAGCTCCTCGGCATGGTGATCGTGCTGGCCGGGGTGGTGCAGGCGCAGCTTCGCCTGGCACGCCGGAGGCGGGCCCTGGCCGTCACTCCCCTGGATTGACCTCAGAAACCGCTGCGCCGGCCGATGAGCGGGTGTCCGCTCCAGATGCTCACCAGATGGGCCAGCATCAGGATGAAGACCACCAGGGCGACATACTGCACCGCCGTCCAGGGGATCAGCGGAAGTTGCCCTGGCACATGGGGCCGCCGCGCCCGCCAGGCCGAGAGCACCAGCAGAACCAGGGCGATGCCGAACAGCCAGTAGGACAAGGAGTCGCTCATGGGGCCGCCTTGTATGCCGCCCTGCGGACGGTTGACAAGCCTCGCCGGGAGCGGGTTTGATCGCCCATAACCCGCCCGCCCGCGGCCGCAATGACGGCCAGAATTGATGCATCGATGCAGGCATGACGGGTAAGTCTCGGAGGCCGTGAGAGAGCAACTCGCAAGGGAGACCCCCAGTATCATGCACCCGCAGCTTCGCAAGCGTTTCAACCGCCGCTCCTTCCTCGCTGGCACAGGCGCCGTTGCCGCCGGCATTTCGCTGCTGCCCAAGTTCAGCTTTGCTGCCGAGGAGAAGAAGCTGAACTTCTACAACTGGGATACCTACATCGGCGAAACGACGCTGGACGACTTCGACAAGGCGACCGGCATCGAGGTCACGATGGATCTCTTTGCCGACAACGACGAGCTCTTCGCCAAGCTGAAGGAAGGCAACCCCGGCTACGACGTGATCGTGCCGACCAACGATTTCGCCGAGCGCATGATCCAGGCCGGCATGCTGGAGCCGCTGGACCGCAGCCTGCTGCCGAACTTCAAGAACCTGGACCCGAATTTCCAGGAGGCGACCTTCGACCCGGGCCGCAAGTATACCATGCCCTACATGTGGGGCACGATCGGCATCGGCTACCGCAAGTCCAAGGTCTCGGCCACGCCGGATTCCTGGAAGGTGGTGTTCGACAGCGACCAGTACGCCGGCCGCATCGCCCTGCTGTCCGAGGCCACCACCATGATGGGCCTGGCGCTGAAGTACCTGGGCTACAGCTACAACTCGACCGACCCGGCGGAGCTGGGCGCCGCCGAGGCACTGCTGATCAAGCAGAAGAAGAACATCAAGACCTTCGCCGAGGACAACGGCCAGGACCTGCTGCTCGCCGAGGAAGTCGACGTCTGCATCGAGTGGAACGGCGACATGCTGCAGGTGATGGCCGAGGACGACGACCTCGACTACGTCGTTCCCAAGGAGGGCGGCTACCTCTGGCAGGACACGCTGGCCATCCCGACTGGCGCGCCGCACCCGATGAACGCGCACGCCTTCATCAACTTCATCATGGATCCGGAAGTCGCCGCGGCCATCGCCGAGTTCATCCAGTACGGTACGCCCAACGCCTCGGCTCGCGCGCTCTGCTCGCCCGAATACCGTGACAATCCGGCGATCTTTCCGCCGGCCGACATCATCGCGAAGAGCGAGGGCGCGCTCTATCTGGGCGAGGAGCGCGTGCGGCTGATCAACGACGCCTGGACCCGCATCCTGGCGGCCTGAGCAGGCTTCACCGGCTGGACGGCCTGCGCGCGGCGCAGGCCGTCCGGTCGTTTCCTACAGGCGCGGGCGGTCGGGACCGGGGCGTCCTTCGAGGGGGCAGAGCATGGAAAGCTGGCGTCGCAGTCGCCTGGTCTTCTTCATCGACGGCATCCCGCCGACCTTCTGGCTGATCGTCTTCTTCCTCGTCCCGCTCTACTTCATCTTCGCTTTCTCCTTCGGCACCAAGGTCGGCATCGTCGGCATCGATGCCTTCACCACGACCGACAGCTACACCCGCATCTTCGAGTGCGTGGCGCCCGAGGGCGCGACCGACTGCAGCTTCGTCTATCTGAAGATCTTCTGGAAATCGCTGTGGGAGGCGGGGCTCACCACGCTCATCTGCCTGCTCGTCGGCTTTCCCATCGCCTTCATGATCTGCTTCGCCTCCAAGCGCTGGAAACCCTGGCTGCTGCTGCTGATCGTGCTGCCCTTCTGGACCAACCTGCTGATCCGCACCTATGCGCTGATCGTGATGCTGCGCACCAACGGCTACATCAACAAGGGGCTGGAGGGCATCTGGGACGGCGTCAACTGGGTGCTGGGCGGAGCGCTGGGCGACTTCGCACCGCTGGAGATGATGAACACCGACTTCGCCGTGGTCTTCGGCATGGTCTATGTCTTCCTGCCCTTCACCGTGCTGCCGCTCTATGCCGCGCTCGAGCGCCTCGACCACTCCTACATCGAGGCGGGTCTCGACCTCGGCGCCAGCCAGCTCCGCGCCTTCTGGACCGTGGTGGTGCCGCTGGCGGCGCCGGGCGTCGCCTCGGCCATCGTCATCACCTTCATCCCGGCACTCGGCACCTTCCTGCAGCCCGACCTGCTGGGCGGCACCGACTCCTCGCTGATCGCCAACGTGATCGAACGACAGTTCCGCAGTGCCAACGACTGGCCCTTCGGCTCCGCCCTGTCGATGCTGCTGCTCTACATCACCTTCTTCGCCATCGCGGCGCAGAGCCTCATGGGCAAGCGCCGCCGCGCGCGGGGAGCGGAGAAATGAGGCTGCGCCGCGCCATCGCGCCGCTGGAGTACAGCCGGCGCATCAGCCTGCGGTCGATCTTCATCGCCGCCCTGGTCTTCCTCTACGCGCCGATCTTCGTGCTGATCGCCTTCTCCTTCTCCGAGAGCCGGCGCCTCATCAACATCGTCGGCTTCACCTTCGACTGGTACGGCAAGGCCTTCAGGGACAGCGACCTGCTGCTGGCCTTCGCCAACTCGCTGACCATCGCGCTCATCTCCACCTTCTTCTCGATCCTGCTCGGCGCCATGACGGCGCTGCTGCTCTGGCGCTTCCGCTTCCCCTTGAAGCCGGTCTACGAGGGCGTGGTGGCCCTGCCCATCGTGATCCCCGAGATCTGCATGGGCGTGGCGCTGCTGGTCTTCTTCGCCCGCATCGGCTGGCCGGGCGACCTGCCCTGGCCGCTGAACCTGTCGCAGATCATCGTCAGCCACATCGCCTTCTCCTTCCCCTTCGTCGCCATGGTGGTCAGGGCGCGCCTGGCCAACTTCAACCGCGAGCTGGAGGAGGCCGCCAAGGACCTGGGTGCCGGCGAGTGGCGGGCGATCCGCGACGTGGTGATCCCGCACATGAAGCCGGGCCTGGTCGCCGGCGGCCTCTTGGCCTTCACCCTCTCGCTGGACGACTTCGTCATCACCTTCTTCACCGCCGGGCCCGACACCGTGACCTTCCCGCTGAAGGTCTATTCCATGGTGCGCTTCTCGGTGACGCCCGAGGTGAACGCCGCTTCCACCATCCTGATCCTGATCACCGTCGTGCTGACGGCGATCGCCATGTGGCTGCAGAGCCGCAGCGGCGACAAGCCGGTCGGCGGACACTGAGGAACGCCCCCATGAGCGAGCAAGACCCCATCATCCAGGTGCAGGGCATCTCCAAGCGCTACCCCGGCGGCGTCATGGCGGTGAACGACGTCACCATCGATATCGGCCGCGGCGAGTTCTTCGCCCTGCTCGGTCCCTCGGGCTGCGGCAAGACCACCCTGCTGCGGATGATCGCCGGCTTCGAGATCCCCACCGATGGCGAGATCCTGATCGACGGCCAGTCGATGCTGGGCGTGCAGCCCAACAAGCGGCCGATCAACATGGTCTTCCAGTCCTATGCCGTGTTCCCGCACATGAGCGTGCTGGACAACGTCGCCTATGGCCTGAAGATGGACGGCGTCGCGGTCGGCGAGCGCAACAAGCGCGCCGAGGAGGCGCTTGAGATGGTGAAGCTGGGCGGCTACGGCAAGCGCCTGCCGAACCAGCTTTCCGGTGGCCAGCGCCAGCGCGTCGCCCTGGCCCGCGCCCTGGTCAAGCGTCCCAAGGTGCTGCTGCTGGACGAGCCGCTCTCGGCCCTCGATGCCAAGCTGCGCGAGGCCATGCAGATCGAGCTGGTGCGCCTGCAGCAGCAGGTCGGCATCACCTTCGTGATCGTCACGCACGACCAGAGCGAGGCCCTCTCCATGGCGAACCGCATCGCGGTCATGGAAAAGGGCGTGGTGCGCCAGGTGGCGCCGCCGGCCGAGCTCTACGAGTTCCCCAACTGCCGCTTCGTCGCCGACTTCATCGGCAAGATGAACCTCTTCGAGGGCCAGGTCGTCGGCGTCGGCGGCTCGGACGTCGTGGTCGACATCAAGGGCATCGGCCGGGTCGACGTGCCGGCGATCCCCGGCATCGAGGGCGAGATCGGCGTCGCGGTGCGCCCCGAGAAGCTGCGCCTCGACCGCGCGCAGCCGGCGGCCGGCCGCATCTCCTTCCAGGGCAAGGTCTCCGACGTCGCCTATCACGGCGACAGTTCCTGGATCTTCGTGCAGGATGACCGCGGCCACAGCGTCATGACGGCGATCCAGAACGAGGAGCGCTCGACCGCGCCCAAGGTGGCGGTGGGCGACCTGGTCTGGTGCAGCTGGTCGCCGGGCGATACCCTGCTGCTCCGCGAATAGAAGGTTTCTCCATGATCCCGCGCTACAGCCGCCCCGAGATGGTCGCCATCTGGGAGCCGCAGAACCGTTTCCGCATCTGGCTGGCGATCGAGCGCCACGCCGCCTTCAAGATGGAAGAGCTCGGCATCGTGCCGCCCGGCGTCGCCGAGGCGCTGGACAAGGCGCAGGCGGCGATCGACGCGCGCGGCGGCTTCGACGTCGCCCGCATCGACGAGATCGAGCGCGTCACCAAGCACGACGTCATCGCCTTCCTGACCTATGTGGCGGAGTTCGCCGGGCCGGAATCCCGCTTCGTCCACCAGGGCATGACCTCGTCCGACGTGCTGGACACCTGCCTGGCCGTGCAGATGAGCCAGGCGGCCGACCTGCTGCTGGCCGGCCTCGACCGCCTGCTGGCGGCGCTGAAGGCGCGCGCGCTCGAGCACAAGCTGACGCCCACCATCGGCCGCAGCCACGGCATCCACGCGGAGCCCACGAGCTTCGGCGTCAAGCTGGCGACGCACTACGCCGCCCTGGCGCGCGGCAAGGCGCGGCTCGCGGCAGCGCGGGCGGAGATCGCGACCTGCGCCATCTCCGGCGCCGTCGGCACCTTCGCCAACGTCGACCCGCGCGTCGAGGAGCACGTGGCGGCGGCCCTCGGCCTCACGCCCGAGACCGTCTCCACCCAGGTCATCCCGCGCGACCGTCACGCCGCCTTCTTCGCCGCCCTCGCCCTCGTCGCCTCCTCGCTGGAGGCGCTGGCCATCGAGATCCGCCACCTGCAGCGCAGCGAGGTGCGCGAGGCGGAGGAGTTCTTCTCGCCGGGCCAGAAGGGCAGTTCGGCCATGCCCCACAAGCGCAATCCCGTGCTGACCGAGAACGTCACCGGCCTGGCGCGCGTGGTGCGCAGCGCGGTGATCCCGGCCCTGGAGAACGTGGCGCTGTGGCACGAGCGCGACATCTCGCACTCCTCGGTCGAGCGCATGATCGGCCCGGATGCCACCGTGACGCTGGACTTCGCCCTCGCCCGCATGGCGCAGGTGGTGGAGAAGCTGGTGGTCTATCCAGCCCGCATGAAGGACAACCTGCTGGCCTTCGGCAGCCTCTTCAACTCGCAGCGCGTGCTGCTGGCCCTGACCCAGGCCGGCGTCAGCCGCGAGGGCGCCTATGCCCTGGTGCAGCGCAACGCCATCAAGGCCTGGCACGCCAAGGCCAGCCCGGACAGCGCCGAAGCGAAGGAAGCGGGCGGCCAGCGCGACCCCTTCGCCTGGTACCTGGCGCGCGACGCCGAGGTGACGGCCGCCCTGCCCAAGGCCGTGCTGGACGAGTTCCTCGACGAGGACAAGGCCCTCGCCTACCACCTGAAGCAGGTCGACCGCATCTTCGAACGGGTGTTCGGGTAGATCCCCCCTCTCCCCTGCGTGGGAGAGGGTCGGGGTGAGGGGGATAGGTCGGTGTTGCCGGCCGGCGTTGGCATAGCCCCCCTCATCCGGCGGCCGCGCCGCCACCTTCTCCCGCTGCGGGGCGAAGGGGAAACTAGAGCGGTGCCCTCGGGTAGGGTCCCCTCGCCTCCTCCAGCGCCGCGCCGATGCGCAGCGCGGTGAGGTCGGCGAAGCGGCGGGCGACGACCTGCAGGCCGACCGGCATCCCGTCGGCTAAGCCGCAGGGCACCGAGAGCGCGGGGCACTGGCTCACCAGGTTGAAGGGCGAGGTCATGTCGACGGCGCGGTACCGGCCGCCCGGGGCCTCGCCATAGACGTCATCGTCGGTGAGGTCGGCGGAGGGCGCGGGGACCGCGCAGGTCGGGCAGAGCAGCGCGTCGCAGCGCGCCAAGATGGGCTGCAGGCTCTGCCACATCTGGCTGCGGATCACCTCGATGCGCTTGACCGGCACGGCCTCCAGCGCGAAGCCACCCTCGATGATGCGCACTATCTGCGGGTCCAGGCGGTCCTGCCACTCCGGCAGCAGGTGCCCGAAGTAGGCCGCCATGAAGACTTTCCAGAGGTCGTTCCAGCGATCCACCAGCTCCCGCGTCCAGGGCAGCGCCACCTCCTCGATCGTCGCGCCGGCCTGGCGCAACCGCTCGACGCCGTCGCGGAAAGCGGCCGTGACGGCGGGATCGACGGCGTAGAAACCGAGGTCGCCGGAGACCGCGAGGCGCAGGCCCTTCACGTCGCGCCGCAGGGGCTGCGACCAGTCGAGCAGCTGCGGGTTGGACGAGAGGTCGCGCTCGTCCGGCCCGGCGGCGTGGCGCAGGAAGAGCGCGGCGTCGGCGACGCTGCGCGCCAGCGGGCCGAAGTGGTTCAGCGTGTCGAGCTGGCTCGGCAGCACCTCGAAGGGGATGCGGCCGAAGGAGGGCTTCAGGCCCACCACGCCGCAGAGCGCCGCCGGGATGCGGATCGAGCCGCCCATGTCCGAGCCCTCGGCGAAGGGCACGCAGCCGCTGGCGACCGCCGCGCCGGAGCCGCCGGAAGAGCCGCCGGGCGAGCGCGACGGGTCCCAGGGGTTGCGCGTCACGCCCCAGAGAGGGCTCTGGGTGAAGGAGGCGAAGGCGAACTCCGGCGTCGTGGTCTTGCCGACGACGATGGCGCCGGCCGCCGTCAGCCGCTCCACCACGATGGCGTCGCGCTGCGGCACGTTGTGCTCGAAGGCGCGGCTGCCGAGCGTAGTGCGGTGCCCCTTGGTCGGCGTGATGTCCTTGAAGGCGATGGGCACGCCCAGCAGCGGCGGCAGCTCCCCGCCCTGCATCAGCCGTGCCTCGGCCGCCCGGGCGGCGGCCAGCGCCTCCGCCTCCCAGACGAAGCAGAAGCAGTTCAGCGCCGGGTTGACCGCGGCGATGCGGCGGAGGCTGTTCTGCACCACCTCGACCGGCGAGAGCTGGCGCGCACGGATCAGCGCCGCGAGCTCGCCGGCCTCGCGGAAACAGAGGTCGAGGTCGGCCGTCATTGGCTCGGCAGCTCCGCCAGGATCTTCAGCGCGCCGGGATGGTCCGGGATGATGCGCAGCACCAGTTCGGCCAGGCGCCGCTTGCGGTCAGGATCGGTCGCCGCCAGCGCCAGCTGGTAGTAGTGGTCGGCCATGGTGCTGGGCTTGGACTTGGGCCCGCCGCAACCGCAGGATTCCTCGCCCAGCGCCGGCGCGGCGAGAGCGGTCAGGATCAGGGCCAGCAGGGCGCGGCGTGTGGTCATGGTCTTGGAGCATGCAGGTTCCGCACAGTGATACGCAAGCGGGGCGCGCCGCGCGCCTAAACCCCCGCCGCCTCTGCGGAAAAGACCCGCGCCTCACGGCGGACCAGGGCGACGAAGCGGCGGACCACGGCCGAGGGGTCGCCGCGGCGCGAGGTGAGGCCCAGGACCGCCTTGGGCCGCGCGCGGCCCGCCAGGTGGCGGAAGACCACGCCCTCCATGTCCAGGCGCATGAGCGAGGCCGGCACGCAGGTGATGCCGAGGCCTGCCGCCACGAGGCTGAGGGTCGAGCTGATGCGCGGCGCCTGCTGGGTCGCGGCGCCGAGATTGCCGACGCGCGGGCTGAAGCCGACGGCGCGGCAGGCCTCGATGATGGCGTCATGCAAGCCGGTGCCGGGCGGACCGGCCAGGATGAAGGTCTCAGCCTGAAGCCGCTTCACCGCGATGCTGGCGTCCCCGTCGGCGAGCGGATGGCCGGCGGGCAGCGCGAGCACCATCGGCTCCTCCAGCAGCGGCAGGAAAGCCAGCCCCCCGGCACCGGCGGCGACGCGCACGAAGGCGACGTCCAAGCGCCCGTCGCCGAGACGCTCGATCAGTTCGTTGCTGAGTCCTTCCTCCAGGGTCAGCGCGACCTCAGGGCAGGCGGCATTGAAGGCGCGCAGCACGCGTGGCACCAGGGGATGGAAGGGCGAGGTCGAGGTGACGCCAAGGCAGAGCTGCCCCTGCTCGCCCCGCGCTGCGCGGCGCGCCGTCTCGCAGGCACGCTCAAGACCGGCGAGCAGCGCCACCGAATCGCGCTGCAGCGCGCGGCCGGCATCGGTCAGCTCCACCCCGCGCGGCCGGCGATGGAAGAGCTGTACCTGCAGTTCCCGCTCAAGGGCGCGGATCTGCTGGCTGAGCGGTGGCTGCTGCATGCCGAGGCGTTGCGCCGCCCGGGTGATGTGTCCCTCCTCCGCGACGGCGAGGAAGTAGCGCAGGTGACGGAGTTCCATTGCCATATCCAAAAGATATCGATTTTGGTTTCGACATATTCTGGATGGACCGGCCGCCCGGCACTATCCTTTATCCGGCAAGTGCATCGCCAGGAGGCTGTGATGGAAGGATCGTCGGTAGCGGGCCACTATGCGCGCAGCGACCTCGTCGCGGCCATCCAGGCTGGCATGGCGGCGCTGGGCAAGACGGAGGCGACGGTCACGGCCGAGGATCTCTCGGCGGTCGACCAGTTCCACATCGGCGGGACGCGCGCGACGGCCGACCTGTTCCACGCGCTGAAACTGACGCCGGAGGATCACCTGCTGGACGTCGGCTGCGGCCTCGGCGGGCCGGCGCGGCAGGCCGCCGAGCGCCACCGCTGCCGCGTCTCGGGCATCGACCTCACGGCCGACTATGTCGAGGCTGGCAACACCATCAGCCGCTGGCTCAAGTGCGACGACCGCGTGACCCTGCGCCAGGGCGACGCCCTTGCCACGCCCTTCCCCGATGCCACGTTCAGCGCGGCGACATTGATTCACGTCGGCATGAACATCGCCGACAAGGCGCGGCTCTTCGCCGAGATCGCCCGCGTGCTGCGGCCCGGCGGCCGCCTGGGCATCTATGACGTGATGCTCTGCGGCACCGGCGAACTGGCCTTCCC